>JAJYWF010000087.1 GCA_021791635.1 Actinomycetes bacterium | reverse complement strand
GGAGCGGAGGCCCTGTACCTGCTCCAGCGGGTCCGCGACGAGGCCCACCGGTTCGCCGTCACCTACCACCGCCAACGCCGGAACACCCGGATGACCTCGGGCGTCCTGGATGGGGTCCGGGGGCTGGGACCGGCCCGGCGGGCCCGGTTGGTGCGGGAGCTCGGGGGGATGCGTGGCCTGCGGGCCGCCGACCTCGACGACCTCCTCGCAGTGTCCTGGCTCCCCGACGAGGTCGCCCGGAGGGTCTTCGAGCGCCTCCACCGGGGGTGAAGGGGACCGGGCACACGGGGTGAAGGGCACCGGGGCGTGCCCCGGTGGTCCGGGTGAGGGAGACTGGAGGGGTCATGAGCGAGTTCCTCGTCGTCACCGGTATGTCGGGGGCCGGTCGTTCCACCGCCGCCGCCACGTTGGAGGACCTGGGCTGGTTCGTGATCGACAACCTGCCCCCGGCCCTCATCACGAAGGTGGCCGAGCTGGTGGGACGGCCCGGATCGGAGGCCGAGCGGGTGGCGCTCGTGATCGGGCGGGCCGGGGGAGAGGACTTCGCAGACGTCCCCCCGATCCTCGACGCCCTGGGCGAGGCCCGTCACCGGGTTCGGGTCCTCTTTCTCGATGCCGCCGACGACATCCTGGTCCGCCGGTTCGAGGGCACCCGCCGCCGCCACCCCTTGGCCGCCAGAGGGGTCGAGGAGTCAATCGCCGGCGAACGACGCCTCCTGGCCCACCTGCGGGACCGGGCCGACGTGATCCTCGACACCGGAGAGCTGAACTCGAACCAGCTGCGCCAGCGGGTGATCGAGCTGTTCGGTGAAGGGGACGTCGCCGGCAGGGGGCACATGCAGACCTCGGTGGTCTCCTTCGGGTACAAGCACGGCATACCCCTCGACGTCGACCTGGTGTTCGACTGCCGGTTCCTGCCCAACCCGTACTGGGTCGAAGAGCTCCGACCCATGAGCGGCAGGGACGACCCGGTGCGCCAATTCGTCCTCGACCAGCCCGACACCGACGTCTTCCTGGCCAAGGTGGACGACCTGCTCACGACCCTGGTGCCGTCGTTCGCCCGGGAGGGGAAGTCCTACCTCACCGTGGCCGTGGGCTGCACCGGCGGCCGGCACCGATCGGTGGTCCTGGCCGACGCCTTGTCCGCCCGGCTGGAGGCTCACGGCATCGCCGCCACCTCGTTCCACCGGGACGTGGACCGGTGACGGCCGACGCCGCCGGAGTGGACGTGGGGGCGCGCGAGGGCGTGGGAGCGGGTGATTGCGCGAGCGGTCCCGGGCGCCGCGGCACTCACCGGGTGGTGGCCATCGGAGGAGGGCACGGGACGGCGGTGACGCTGCGGGCGGCCCGACGCTACGCCGGGCACGTCACGGCCATCGTGTCGGTCGCCGACGACGGTGGCTCCACCGGGCGGCTGCGCCAGGAGCTCGACGTGGTGGGGCTCGGCGACATGCGCAAATGCCTGGTGGCTCTCGCCGAGCCCTCCTCGGTCCTGGCCCGGGCCTTCGAGCACCGCTTCGACACCAGCGCTCGGCCCGGCGAGCTGGCCGGCCACGCCCTGGGGAACCTGGTGCTGGCCGGGCTGATCGAAGCCACCGGTGACCTGGTGGCCGGGATCGACGCCGCGGCCGAGCTGCTGGGTGCCGCCGGGCGGGTCCTCCCGGCGACCACCGAGAAAGTCACCCTGAAGGCGCTTTCCGACGACGGCGAGGTGAACGGCCAGGTGGCGGTGGCCGCCGCCGGGAGGATCCGGAGGGTCTCCCTCGTCCCGGAGGGGTCGAGCCCACCCCCCGAGGCGCTGAAGGCGTTGGCCGGTGCCGACCAGGTGGTGATCGGGCCTGGATCCCTGTACACCAGCGTGCTGGCGGCGGCTGCGGTCCCGGGGGTCGCCGAGGCCCTCAGCGCCGCCCCAGGTCAGAAGGTCTACGTGTGCAACCTGCGCCCGCAGGTCCCCGAGACCGCCGGGTACGACGTGGCGGCCCACGTGGTGGCGTTGCGTGAGCACGGGGTCGACGTGGACCTGGTGCTGTGGGACTCGAGCGCCGGCCTGGTTCCGGGTGCCGTGGACCGCCCGCTCCACGACGTGGCGCTGGCGGGTCCCAACGGCCTGGTCCACGATCCTGTAAGACTGGCGAAAGCCCTGTCCGGTCTGCTGGCATGAGCGGGTGGCCGACCCGGGAGGGACGGGGCGCACGGAGCGCACGGGCGTGGAGTGACTTGAGGAGGGACGGACGGGGATGACGGTTCGGGTGGGAGTGAACGGCTTCGGTCGCATCGGGAGGAACTTCCTGCGTGCCGCCATGGCCTCGGGCGCCGATCTGGACATCGTGGCGGTGAACGACCTCACCTCACCCGAGACGAACGCCCATCTCCTGCGGTACGACTCCAGTCAGGGCAGGCTGCCGGTGGGGGTGGAGGTGGACGGCGACGTCCTCGTGGTGGGCGGCCACCGCATCCGGGTTCTCTCCGAACGTGAGCCCTCGGCCCTCCCCTGGGGCGAGCTGGGGGTGGAGGTGGTGGTGGAGTCCACCGGCCGGTTCACGGCCCGCACAGACGCCGCCCACCACCTGAAGGCCGGTGCCAGCCGGGTCGTGATCTCCGCTCCCGCAGCGGACGCCGACGCCACCTTCGTCGTCGGCGTGAACGACGACACGTTCGATCCCGACGCCCATCACGTGGTATCGAACGCCTCGTGCACCACGAACTGCTTCGTCCCCATGGTGAAGGTGATCGACGACGCATTCGGGATCGAAGGCGGGCTCATGACCACCGTCCACGCCTACACCAACGACCAGAACCTCCTCGATCTCCCACACAAGGACCTTCGACGGGCCCGGGCGGCGGCGATCAACATCGTCCCGGCCTCCACCGGCGCGGCTCGGGCGACGAACCTGGTCCTGTCATCGATGAAGGGGCGGCTCGACGGCACGGCGCTGCGGGTTCCCGTCCCGGTGGGCTCCATCACGGACTTCACCGCGGTCGTCCCCGGCGTGGTGGGCGTCGACGACGTGAACCGGGCGTTCGCCGCCGCGGCGGGGGCAGGGCCGCTGTCGAGGGTCCTGGTCTACACCGAGGACCCCATCGTGTCTTCGGACATCGTGGGTAGCCCGGCCTCGTGCACCTTCGACGCCGGCCTCACGATGGTCCAGCCGCTCGGTGACCGGGCCACGCTGGTGAAGGCCCAGGGCTGGTACGACAACGAGTGGGGCTACTCGAACCGTCTGGTGGACCTGTGCGCCGTCGTGAGTAGCCACGCCGGGGAGCACAGATGACGGGCAGGGAGCTCAGGCAGGCGCTCCCGGTCTTAGAAGACCTGCCCTCGGTCGCGGGGGCGCGGATCCTGGTGCGCACCGACTTCAACGTCCCCTTGACCGAGGAGGGTGGTCGGGTCGAGGTGGCCGACGACTTCCGTATCCGCACGGCCCTTCCGACCCTCGAATGGCTGGTGGACCGTGGGGCGACGGTCACCGCCTGCAGCCACCTGGGCCGTCCCGACGGCGCTCCCGACCAGCGGTGGTCCATGGGTCCGGTCCGGGAACGCCTCGTCGAGCTTTGCCCAGGGGTCGACCTGATGGAGAACCTGCGGTTCTCACCCGGAGAGAAGGCCAACGATCCGGCGTTCTTGTCCTCGCTGGTGGATGGTTTCGACGGCTACGTGAACGAGGCCTTCGGCGTCGCCCACCGGCGACACGCGTCGGTGGTCGGTCCGCCGACGAAACTGCCCAGCGCTGCCGGGAGGAGGCTCGCCGTCGAGGTGGAGGTGCTCGGGAGCCTCCTCGACGAGCCGGCTCGGCCGTTCGTGGCCGTCGTCGGCGGGGCGAAGGTGGCCGACAAGCTCGGGCTCCTGTGCGCGCTAGCCCGGCGGGTCGACGTGCTGGCCGTCGGGGGGGCCATGGCCTTCACCTTCCTGGCCGCTCTGGGGCACGACATCGGAGCATCGCTGGTGGACCTCAGCCAAGTCGAAGCCTGCCGGAAGCTCGTCCATTCCGGAGTGGAGCTGATCCTTCCGTCCGACGTGGTGGCCCTGGAGCCCGGTGGCACGTGCGGTCACGACAGCGGTCCCAGCGGTCCCCGGGGTGACGCCAAGGTGATGGGCCGTGACCTCCCCGACGGGTGGCAGGGCCTGGACATCGGTCCCGAGACCGCCGAGGCCTTCGCCGCAGCGATCGGGGTGGCCGGGACGGTCCTGTGGAACGGGCCGCTCGGGGTCGTCGAAGACGACCGCTTCGCCGGGGGGACGTGCCGCGTCGCCGAGGCCGTGGCCTCGTGCTCCGGCTTCACCGTCGTCGGCGGGGGAGACAGTGCGGGGGCTTTGGAGCGCCTCGGTCTCGTCCAGAAGGTCGACTTCCTGTCGACCGGAGGCGGGGCCTCCCTGGCCTTGGTCGAGCTGGGCGACCTTCCTGGCCTGGCCGCCCTCCGGGAGGCAGTGAACGCCCCGGGCCGCCGGTCGCGCCCGAGAGCCGGCTGAGGCGGCTGACGACCGGTGAGCCACGAGCGCGACGGGCGTCGGTTCCTGCTGAGCGGGAACTGGAAGATGCACCACGACCACATCGAAGCCCTCCATATGGTCCGGGATCTGGGGCTCCGGATGAAGCCCGATGACGTCGCGGACGTGGACGTGTCCGTGCACCCCCCATTCACCGACATCCGCACCGTGCAGTCCCTGGTGGAAGGAGAGGGCATCCCGGTGGTCCTCGGGGCCCAGCACTGCTCGGACCAGGATCGGGGCCCGTTCACCGGGGAGGTCAGCCCGCAGATGCTGGCCCGCCTGGCCGTGCGCTACGTGCTGGTGGGCCACTCCGAGCGCCGCCAGCTGTTCGGGATGACCGACGCCACCGTGGCCTCGACCATAAAGGCGGTCCTGCGACACGGGATGACCCCGATCTGCTGTGTCGGGGAGAGCGCCGACGAGCGGGTGGCTGGTCGGACCGAGGCCCGGCTGCGCGACCAGCTCTTGGGGGCCATCGAAGGCCTGGAACCCGAGCAGGTCGGGGGAATGGTGCTGGCCTACGAACCGCTCTGGGCCATCGGTTCGGGAACGCCGGCCACCCCGGTGGACGCCGCCGACGCCTGCGCCTACCTGCGGGGGCTGGTGGCCTCGGAGGTGGGCCCGGAGCCGGCTCGGGCCATCCGGGTCCAGTACGGGGGATCGGTGACGGCAGACAATGCCGCCGAGATGGCTTCGGAGCCCGACGTGGACGGACTGCTCGTAGGCGGGGCCAGCCTTGATGCCGCGAGCTTTCTCGACATCCTCCGGGCCGTCGCCGGCTGCTAGCGTTCGAGGGCCGTCCCGACGCCGCGGGCGGCAGTCACTTGAAGGAGCGAACCGGGTGTTGACGTGGATCTACATCGTCATCGAGATCCTGGCCGCCGTGGGCCTGATCTTCCTGATCCTCATGCACAGCGGGAAGGGCGGTGGGCTGTCGGACATGTTCGGGGGCAGCGTGGGCGCCGCAGCACAGGGTTCGACCGTGGTGGAGCGGAACCTGGACCGGATCACGGTCACCGTGGCCATCATCTTTGCCTTCACGACCCTGACCCTGGATCTCCGGCTGCAGTGAGCCGGCCGGGCCGGCGACGGGGCCCCCGTCGCCCGGCCGATCGACACCGTCGTCTCCGGGCGGCGACGGGCCTGACCGGTATGGCGGTTCTGGCCTTGGTCTGCGCCGCATGCGGTGGGAGCGGTGCGGGCGCCGGTGGGGCCGGTGGTAGCGGCGCCAAGGACGCCGGGCCGGCGGGTGGTGGGTCCTCAGCCCAGACCACCGACGCCCCATGGGTGGCCGGGGTGGGAGGCACCATCACCGTCGGTATCGACCAACCCCCGAGGAGCTGCAACCCGAACGCCGTCGCCGGTGGGACACTGGCGGCCGAGACCGTGCTCGAGCCGGTCCTCCCGAGCCCCTTCGTCGTGAACCCCGACGCCGAGTCGGTGTACGACTCGGCCGTCATCACCCAAGCCGAAGTGGTGAACACCACGCCCCAGACGGTCGTCTACTCCATCAACCCTTCGGCCGTGTGGTCCGACGGGACGCCCGTCACCGCGGCGGACTTCGTGTACACCTGGCGGCATGAGGTCGGTTCCACTGGGGCGGCAGTGGGGAACGGGACCACTGGGACAGGGAACGCCAGCGCGACTGCGGGTGGGGGAACAACTGCGGGTGGGGGAGCGACTGGGATCGGGACAGGGTCGGGAGGGACGTCGGAGGCGGTGCTCGGTTACCGGGACATCTCGTCGGTGACCGGGAGTGCGAGCGGGCAGTCGGTCACCGTGGTCTTCAAGGAGCCCTTCGCCGACTGGGAGATGCTCTTCGCCGACCTGCTCCCGGCGAACGTGCTGGAGAAGGTCGGTTGGGATCCTCCCTGCAGGACCGTCGATCCCCGGATCGACCTGTCGGCCGGGCCGTTCCTGATCCAGAGCGCCGACCCGAGCGAGATCGTCCTCGCCCGGAATCCCCGGTGGTGGGGACAGACGCCCAATCTCGACCGCATCGTGGTGAAGATCGCCAGCAGCCCGGCCGAGCTGGCTCGCTGGCTCTCGACGGGCAAGGTCCAAGTGGTCCAGCCTGACGGGTTCGACGAGCAGTTCCTAGAACGGGTCGCCGGGGATCCCTCGGTCAGCAGCACCTTCGACCTGTCGACACGCTTCGTGCAGCTCGAATTCTCGACGACGGGCCCCACGACGGGCACCGTGGCGGTGAGACGGGCTCTCGCCTTCGCCATCGACCGACAGGCGGTGGTGAACCAGGCTGTCGGATGGGCCGACACGAGCGTCGCTCCGGGTGCCAGTCATCTCTACGCGCAGAGCCAGGGGGCGTACCCCGGTCCCACGCCGCCGCCGATCGAAGTGGCCCAGACACCTTCACGCCAATCGGCCCAGTCGAGCGCATCCTCGGTGACAACACCCACTCCGTCGCACCCGTTCCCCCGGACTGCTGATCTGGGCGAGACGGCCCGCCTCCTGGATGCTGCCGGCTACTCGCAGGCGCCGGCGGGGACATGGCGCCTGCCGAACGGTCAGCCGTTCGCCGTTCGGATCGCCGTGGACCAGCACGACCCGTGGGCCGCCCAGGCCGGGAGCTTGATCGTCCAGGAGCTCGACGCCGCAGGGTTCTCGGCAAGCGAGCTGCCTGCGGCCAACGGCATGGCCGCCGGCGAAGACCTGGCCTCCGGGGGTGCGGACGCAGCCGTCCTGGCGTTCAGCGGGACCCCCTACCCGTCGGAAGCCATCTCCTGGTACACGCCGGAACTGGGACCACCGGGAACTGGAGGGTCACAGGACTGGTCGAACTTCAACGACGCTACCCTCAACCAGCTCCTGAACCGGGCCGGGCGCCAGCTCAACCCGGTCACAGCCCAACCCCTGTACACGCAGGCCGACGCCCTCTTATGGAGCCAGATGGTGGCGTTGCCTCTCTTCACCGAGCCGTCCGTTCTGGCCTGGTCGAACTACACGGCCGGCATCAGCCCCAATCCGATGGGGCCCGGACTGCTGTGGTACCCCGAGACCTGGGCCGTCCGCGTTCCCCCGGGGAGCAGCAACACGGTCCCCACCTGAGCTGAGGCGCGCTAGCATGACCGGTCACCGCCCGGCGTCCCGAAAAGCGCGTGCGCGAGGGTTCACCGGGTGCCGTCGTCGGAGTGGCGGAATAGGCAGACGCGCCAGCTTGAGGGGCTGGTGCCCGCAAGGGCGTGGGGGTTCAAGTCCCCCCTCCGACACTGACTTTCGCCCACGGGCTCTGCGGCTGGCGCGCCCGAGGTCGGGCCGCCGCTTGGCCGTGGGCCGCGTGGGAGCGCGCCGCTGCCCTCCGGGCCGAGGTGTGACTCGACGGTCACCATCCGGCGTGTTGGGTCGTAGGTGAGCCGGAGCCCGAGGCGGCGGTAGACCTCGGCCTTGTCCTCCGGCGCGGCGCTGGCGAGCACGTCGAGAAGATTGCCGAGGCCGTTCACGAGGGCGGCCAGCTGGTCGCGAGACAGGCGGCGGCTCCGCTGTCCGGTCGCCCGGTCCAGCTCGACCTCGGCGGCGAGCCGCTCGGCTTGCACCTCGGCGATCCAGGCGCTCACGACCACCGGATCGGTGCCAGCCTCGAGCGCGGCGCGGTAGCGGCGAAGCGGGCGTTGCTCCTGCCTGCCGTGTTGCCTGGTCGGCGTCGTTGGTCGATGAAGCAGATCGAGCGCGTCGACCGTGGTGTCGAGTTGGTCGCGATCGAAGACCGGGGCCAGCCAGCTGTCGGGGGTCCGCGTTGCTTCTGCGTGAGTGTCATACTGCACGGGCGCACGGCAAAGCTCACTTGCGTGGAGTCCGGTGACAAGATGACCGACGGTTTGCCCAGGGCGATCATGCCAGCGCGTCCAGCGTTCAACTTCTCAATCGGTACCACGCGCGTCGCCATCTTGGACTCGGACTACATTCTCAACAAGGTGGCCCGGTTAGTGAACCACCCCGTTGCAGGGCTGTCTTTCCTGGGACCGCCCTTCGGGAGCGGGTGATCCTTCGCATCCAGCCACGTGCTCACCGAACTCTACCGAGCCGACAACCTTGGTTTCCGCAACAAGTGGGAGAAGCTCGCCTCCCAGTCCGCCGGTCGTGGCGGGTCCACCAAGTCTGCCGACTACCGAAGGGTTTTCGAGGAGAGGTTCCTTCCGGCAATCACCTTCGTGGACGTGACGGGCATGTTCGAGGACGCCAACGCGACGGAGGCGGTCCATCGCATCGATCCCCACGACGCGCCAACCGGTCAGCTTGCGGTGCTTCTATCGAGAATGCGGCCGATCGTCTACTCCCATGACCACTCGCTCTGGCGACCCAGCCTGGCGCCGGCGCCAGCAAACTTCCAAGCGGTTCTCATCGCTGGCCGCGAAGCTGACAGCTCCGAGGACCTCACGCAAGGGTTCACCTATGTCGCTGGCGGGGTGGTATGGGCCGTTGACAGAGCCGCCCAAGGTGTCGCCGGGATACTCAAGGTGCCGAGTTGGCTGCCCTGGCTCGCTATTGCGGGAGCGATCGGCTGGTATCTGGTTGGGCAGGATCGCCGTGAGCACCTGATCGATTCACTTCGGCCGATCGGCCGAGTGATTCAGGCACAGATGGAGAAGTCCACCGCTGCGCTCGCGCTCCTCTCCGACTCCGTAGCCCAGGTCGAGCCCGAGGACGGTATCGAGTGCCGGATAGCCGAGGTGTTCGCCAGGGAGTCCGCAGACGAGGCTCTGACGGCCAGCGAGATCCAGGAACGGATCATGCTTGGACATAGGGCGCCGATCGAGGTGCCACAGGCCGGCGATATCCGATCGCTGATGCGCCGGCGCCCATGCTTCGTTGAAGGACCGAGCAGCCACTTCCACCTGGGGCAGGACTACCGGGTGTGACCGAGGGCCACCCAGAGGTAGAAGTCGAGAGCGTCGCCCGGGGGCGAACGGTGGCGCGCCTCCCCGAGCCGGAGCTGGCGCTGGAGTCCTGGATGCCAGGTCGCCGATCAAGCCGTCGGAGTCGTCGGCGTGGAGGATCACTGTGACCACGATCCCGATGGCCCGCTCGACGAGCACCACGAGCCCGCCCGACGGTCCTGAGTCCACGGCATCGTGAGTCTCCACCACGATCGGCGCCGCCTGACTCGCCCACTCGGCGCTCTCCCGGTACCCGAGAAACCGTCTGGTCCGTAGGCCGCGATCGATGTCGGCTCGCAGCTGGTCCATGGTCATCGGCAACGTGGCAGTCAGGAGCCCATCGCCTGGAGCGCGTCGCTGAGCACGGCGAAGGCGCGGTCGAGACGCTGCTGGCGTCGGCGGTTGGGCTCGTGGTTGGCTTCCGCGGCCACGAACCCGATAAGCCCGTCGAGCTCTTCATCGTCGGTGGTGAGGACAACCCCGTCGGCGGCGGCTCGGGCCCAGAACACCAGCCGTTCGCACTCGGCGTCGAGCAGGCGTAGGTCTCGTAAGGCCGCGGCGACCCCGTCGGAGACGACCACCTCGGCGACCGCACCGTCGTGTCGACGGGGCCTCGGCGCCCGTACGTCGCAGTAGGTGCCCTCCCAGCCGCTGATCACGCCCTCGTCGCCGCAGCAGGTACAGCGCCACTC
>JAJYWF010000086.1 GCA_021791635.1 Actinomycetes bacterium | reverse complement strand
GACGTGACGAACGGATAGGTCCCGTGGTCCAGGTCCAAGAACGTGGCCTGGGCCCCCTCCAGCAGCACGTTGCGACCGGCGGCCAGGGCGTCGTGGACCAGGGCCACCGTGTCGCCGACCATGGGGGCCAACCGGGGGGCGTACTCCCCGAGGTAGCGCTCGGCGATGTCACCTGCACTCAGGGGAAGGCGGTTGTAGACCCGGGACAGGACGGCGTTCTTCTCCTTCAGCACCACGTCCAGCTTCTGGCGGAAGATCTTGGGGTCCAGCAGGTCCTGGACCCGCAGCCCCACCCGGGCCGCTTTGTCGGCGTACGCCGGACCGATTCCCCGCTTCGTGGTCCCCAGTGCGTTCTTGCCCAAGTAGCGCTCGGTCACCCGGTCGAGCTCCTGGTGGTAGGGCATGATGAGGTGGGCGTTGCCGCTCACCATCAGCCGGGCGGTGTCGACGCCCCTGGACGCCAGGACGTCGAGCTCGTCGAGCAGCACACCGGGGTCCACGACGACCCCGTTCCCGATGACCGGGGTGATGTGGGGGTAGAGGATCCCGCTGGGGCAGAGCTGGAGGGCGAAGGACTCGCCGCCCACCACGATGGTGTGCCCGGCGTTGTGGCCGCCCTGGTACCGGACGACCACGTCCATGCCGGCAGCCAGCAGGTCGGTCAGCTTTCCCTTGCCCTCGTCGCCCCATTGGGTCCCGACGACCACGGTTGCCGGCACGCGTCATTCCTCCGCTCGTGACTACGGATTACACGGCAGTGTACCTCGCCCCAGGTCGGCCGCCCCGAGAAGCGGGCACCGGTGCGGTCAGCGCAGGACCACCACGTCGTCGAGGACGTCCACGGTGACCGTCGCACCTTCGAGGTACCGGCCCTCCAGCAGGGCCAGGGCCAGCTGGTCCTCCACCTCCCGTTGGATCACCCGCCTCAGGGGCCGGGCGCCGAAGTCGGGGTCATACCCCTTGGCCGCCAGCCAGGACTCGGCCTCAGGCGTCACCACCAGGGTCAGCCGACGCTCGGCCAGCCGGGTCCGGAGGCGTCCCAGCTGGATGCCGACGATCACCGCCAGGTCCTCGGGCGTGAGCGCCCGGAAGCGGACGATGTCGTCGATACGGTTGATGAACTCGGGTTTGAAGGTGGCCCCGGGGTCTCCGGCCAGGTTCGAGGTCATGATGAGCACGGCGTTGGTGAAGTCCACGGTACGCCCCTGACCGTCGGTGAGGCGGCCGTCCTCCAAGACCTGGAGAAGGATGTTGAACACGTCGGGGTGGGCCTTCTCGACCTCGTCGAGCAGGACGACGGCGTATGGCCGCCGCCGCACCGCTTCGGTGAGCTGCCCGCCCTCCTCGTAGCCCACGTAGCCCGGAGGAGCGCCGACCAGCCGGGAGACGGCGTGCTTCTCCATGTACTCGCTCATGTCGATGCGGACCATGGCCCGCTCGTCGTCGAACAGGAAGTCGGCCAGGGCCCGGGCCAGCTCGGTCTTCCCCACACCCGTGGGCCCGAGGAAGAGGAACGAACCGATGGGGCGGTGAGGATCCGAGAGACCGGACCGGCTGCGCCGGATGGCGTTCGCCACCGCCCGGACGGCCTCGTCCTGCCCGACCACCCGGTTGTGGAGGGTGTCCTCGAGTCGCACCAGCTTGTCCACCTCGCCTTCGAGCAGGCGGGTGACCGGGACCCCGGTCCAGCGGCTCACGACCTCGGCCACGTCCTCGGCGTCGACTTCCTCCTTCAAGAAGCGCTGCGTGGCCTGGAGCCGAGCCAGCTCGGTGGTGGCGGCGTCCACCCGCTGCTCGAGATCGGGCAGCTCGCCGTAGCGCACGGCGCTGGCGCCGGCCAGGTCGCCGTCACGCTCGAGGCGGTCGGCCGCCGCCCGCCGCTCCTCCATCTCCTCCTTCAGCCCCCGGATGACGGCGATGGCCTCCTTCTCGGCCTGCCAGTGGGCGGTCATGGCATCGGACTGCTCGGTGAGCTCGGCCAGCTCCTCTTCCAAGCGGGCCAGGCGCTCGGCCGACGCCGGGTCGGACTCCTTCTGCAGAGCCACCCGCTCGATCTCCAGCTGGCGCATCCGGCGCACCACCACGTCGAGCTCGGTGGGCATGGAATCGATCTCGATGCGGAGCCGGCTGGCCGCCTCGTCCACCAGGTCGATGGCCTTGTCGGGGAGGAACCGCCCGGTCACGTAACGGTCCGAGAGCACCGCCGCCGCCACCAGCGCGGCGTCCTGGATGCGCACGCCGTGATGGACCTCGTACCGCTCCTTCAGGCCCCGGAGGATGGCCACGGTGTCCTCGACCGACGGCTGGTCGACGAAGACCTGCTGGAACCTCCGCTCCAGTGCCGCGTCCTTCTCGATGTAGGTGCGGTACTCGTCGAGGGTCGTGGCCCCGATGAGCCGGAGCTCGCCCCGGGCCAGCAGCGGCTTGATCATGTTCCCGGCGTCCATCGCCCCTTCGGCCGCGCCGGCCCCGACGATGGTGTGAAGCTCGTCGACGAAGGAGATGACCTCGCCCTCGGCGTCGGTGATCTCCTTCAGGACCGCCTTCAGCCGCTCCTCGAACTCGCCCCGGTACTTCGCCCCGGCCACCATCGAGCCCAGGTCGAGAGCGATCACCCGCTTCCCTTTCAACCCTTCAGGGACGTCGCCGTCGGTGATTCGGTTGGCCAGTCCCTCCACGATGGCCGTCTTGCCCACCCCGGGCTCGCCGATCAGGACCGGGTTGTTCTTGGTACGACGCGACAGCACCTGGATCACCCGGCGGATCTCCTCGTCACGGCCGATCACCGGGTCCAACTTGCCCTGGTGGGCCAGCTCGGTCAGGTCCCGGCCGTACTTCTCGAGCGCCTGGAACGTCTCCTCGGGGGTCGACGAGGTCACACGGTGGCTCCCGCGAACCTGGCGCAGCGCGGCAAGGAGCTGGTCGCGCGAGACACCGAGCTCTTCGGACCAGGCCAGCAGCAGGTGCTCGACCGAGAGGTACTCGTCTCCCATGTCCCGACGCAGCCCGTCGGCGGCTTCCAGCCCTTCGCGGGCGGCGCGCGACAGGGTCGGCTCGGAGCCACCGACGGCGCGCGGCAGCCGCTCCAGCTCCTTTTCCAGCTTCTCTCCGACGTTCCCGGGAACCACGCCCACCTTCTCCAGGAGCGGTCGGGAGATGTTCTCGGGCTGGGCAAGCACGGCGGCCAGGATGTGGGCCGGAGCCACTTCGGCGTGCCCGGCGGCGGTGGCCCGCTGGGTAGCGGCCGAGAACGCCTCGCGGGTCTTCACGGTCCATCGTTCGGGGTCGAGGGGCATGGAGCTCACCTCCGGGCCCGCAACCGGCGGGCGGCGGCGTAGGGGACGGGGGTCTGGTTCACCGGGACGAGGTCACGGCGGTACTGGCGGTGGGTGCGCTCCACCTCCTCGCGGGCCTCGGCCTTCACCCGGTCGAGCTCGGCCGTGAGACGGGCCACCTCGGCTTCGAGGGTCAGGACCCGGCGAACGCCTTCGAGGTTCAGCCCGGCCATGGTGAGCTCTTGGATGTGGCGGAGACGGGCCAGGTCGCTCTCGGAGAAGCGCCGGCTCCCTCCGCTGGTACGCGACGGGTCGAGCAGGCCCTTACGCTCGTAGACCCGCAGCGTCTGGGGATGCACGCCGGCCAGCTCGGCGGCCACCGAGATCACGTAGACCGCCCGACCGGCGTCGGTCACGCCCTGGGCGGAACCACCTGGTGGTGCCGGGGGGGGCGTCACGACGTCTCCTTGGCGGCACCGGACGTCGCACCGGGTGCATCGGCCAGCGCTTCGGCCAGCGCCTCGGTGGCCGCCCGCTGCTCGTCGGTGAGGTTCTTCGGAACCGTGAGCTCGATCCGGACCAAGAGATCCCCCGGGCCGGTGCCGTTCCGCCCACCACTGCCCGGGACGCCCCGTCCCTTCACCCGCAGGTGGGTCCCGGGCTGCGTCCCGGGTGGGACCCGAAGGGTCACCGGGTCGTCGAGGGTCGGCACGGTGATGGTGCTGCCGAGCGCGGCCTGGGGGAACGTCACCGGCACGGTGACGGTCAGGTTCCGACCCCGACGACCCAGGACGGGGTGCCGGCCCACGCGCACCACCACGTACAGGTCACCGGCCGGTGCGGCGCCCTGACCCGGGGCCCCCCGTCCCTTCACCCTGATCCGCTGACCGTCTTCGACTCCGGGTGGGATCCTCACCTTCACCTTCCGAGTGCGCCGCTCGGTACCGGTTCCGTGGCAGGTCGGGCACGGCGTGTCGACGGTCACCCCCCGCCCGTGGCAGACGGGGCAGACGGTGCTGAGAGAGAACAGCCCCTGGTTGTCGTCGAGGGTCCCCTTCCCCCCACACCGCTCGCAGGTGTGAGTGCCGGTCCCCGGCGCCGCGCCGCTGCCCGAGCAGGTGTGGCAGCGGGCGTCCTCGGTGACGTTCACGGTGGAGGTCACGCCGTGCACGGCGTCGGCGAACTCCAGGTGCAGCTCGGTCTCCACGTCGGCGCCGCGCTGGGGTCCGCGAGGCCGGCGGCGAGTGGTGCGGGTCCCCCCGAAGAGGCCACCGAAGATGTCACCCAGATCACCCAGGTCCTCGACCCGGAACGTCCCGCCGGTGCCACCGGGTCCGCCGAAGCCCCCACCGGTGCCACCGGGTCCGCCGAAGCCGCCGGCCATCGGACCGAGGCGTCGCACGTCGTCGTACTCCTTACGACGAGCGGTATCACCCAGGACGTCGTACGCGGCCGAGATCTCCTTGAACCGGTCCTCTGAGCCCGGGTTGGCGTCAGGGTGGTAGCGCTTGGCCATCTGGCGGTAGGCCTTGGTGATCTCCTTGTCGGACGCGGTCGACGGCACTCCGAGCACCTGGTAGTAGTCCTTCTCGAACCATTCCCGCTGGGCCGTCATCGGATCAGCTCACCCCCGGACGCGCACCATGGCCGGCCGCAGCACCTGACCACGCCAGCGGTAGCCGGCACGTAGCACCTCGTCGACGATCGTCGCCATCGGTGAGGATGGCGGCGGGACGTCGGTGGTTCCGCCGGTCGAGGTGGCGTCGGTGGTGCCATCGGTGGTGGCAGTGTCGTGCGCGGTCGACGGATCGGGGTCGACGGCCGGGGTGCCGGCCACGGACGACCGGTCGGCGTGGGCTGGGTCGGTGTGGGCTGGGTCGGTGTGGGCTGGGTCGGTGTGGGCCGGGTCGGGCTCCACCCGGGCCACGGCATCGTGGACCGACGGGTCGAAGGCGACCCCGGCGGCGTCGACCCGCTCGAGCCCCTCCTTACCGAGGACGTCGAGAAGCTGGGAACGGGCCTGTTCGAGCGCCCCGGTCGCTTCCCCGGGTCCCGGCTCGGCGTCACCGACCAGGTGGGCGATCGCCAGGTCGAGGGTGTCGAGCACCGGCAGGACGCTGGCCACCAGCGACGACGACGCCCGAGCCGCCTGCTCCTCCTGCTGACGCAGTACCCGCTTGCGGTAGTTCTCGAAGTCGGCCTGCAGACGCTGGAGAGCTCCCAGGTACTCGTCCCGCTCGGCCCGGAGCTGATCGGACTCGGTCGTGGGGGACCCCGCCCCCTGCGAGCCGGCGGCCGGCGCGTCGGGTCCGCCGGGACCCTCGGGGGCGTCGGGAGCCTCGGGGGCGGGCGGCACTCCGACGGCGATGCCGTCGTCCACCGGGTCGGGCCCTTCGTCAACCTGGCCCGACCAGCGATCAGCCAGGGACCGGTGGTCCTCGCCGGTGGCCCGCCCGGTGGTCCGCCGGTCGCCGAAAGCCGGCTCGGGTCGGGTGGTCATGACTCGTCGACGATCTCGGCGTCGACCACCTCGTCCTCCGAGGGCTCCTCCGACGACCCGCCGGACCCGCTGGCTCCCTCGGGCCCGGTTCCCGTGGATCCGGCCGACTGGGAGGCCTGCTCGTAGAGCCGCTGCGAGAATCCCTGGCTGGCGGTGAGCAGCTTCTCGGTGGCGGTCTTGATGGCCTCCACGTCCGTGCCCGAGAGTGCGTCCTTCACTCCCTGCAGGGCACTGTTCACGTCGTCCTTCTCCGTGCCTTCGAGCTTGTCGCCCTGGTCACGGAGGAGCTTCTCGGTCTGGTAGACGAGGGTGTCGGCGCTGTTGCGGACCTCGGCCTCTTCACGGCGGCGACGATCCTCTTCGGCATGGGCCTCGGCGTCGCGCACCATGCGCTCGATGTCCTCCTTGGCCAGCGAGGACTGACCGGTGATGGTCATGGACTGCTCCTTGCCGGTGGCCTTGTCCTGGGCCGAGACATGGGTGATGCCGTTGGCGTCGATGTCGAAGGTCACCTCGATCTGAGGCACACCCCGCGGGGCTGGAGGAAGGTCCACCAGCTGGAACTTGCCCAGGGTCTTGTTGTACATGGCCATCTCACGCTCGCCCTGGAGCACGTGGATCTCCACCGAGGGCTGGCTGTCCTCGGCGGTGGTGAACACCTCGGACCGCTTGGTCGGGATGGTGGTGTTCCGCTCGATCAGGCGGTGCATGACCCCGCCCTTGGTCTCGATGCCGAGACTGAGCGGCGTCACGTCGAGGAGGAGGACGTCCTTCACCTCGCCCTTGAGCACGCCGGCCTGCACGGCGGCACCGACGGCCACCACCTCGTCGGGGTTCACACCCTTGTGGGGCTCCTTGCCGGTGAGCGACTGGACGAGCTCTTGGACGGCGGGGATCCGGGTGGAACCGCCAACCATGACCACGTGGTCGATGTCCGACGTCTTGAGGCCGGCGTCCTTGATGGCCGCTTCGAAGGGGCCCTTGCACGCGGCCACCAGCTCGGCGGTGAGCTCGTTGAACTTGGCCCTGGTGAGCTTCACGTCGAGGTGCTTGGGGCCCTCGGACGTGGCGGTGATGAACGGAAGGTTGATCTGGGTCTCCTGGACGCTGGACAGTTCGATCTTGGCCTTCTCGGCAGCCTCCTTCAGCCGCTGCATGGCCATCTTGTCCCCCGAGAGGTCAACGCCCTCGGTGTCCTTGAACGTCTTGACCAGCCACTCCATCACCCGGTCGTCCCAGTCGTCTCCACCCAGATGGGTGTTCCCCGACGTGGACTTGACCTCGAACACTCCCTCGCCGATCTCGAGGACCGACACGTCGAAGGTGCCGCCTCCCAGGTCGAACACCAGGACCGTACGGTCGCTCTCCTCCTTGTCGAGGCCGTAGGCCAGGGCGGCGGCGGTCGGCTCGTTGATGATCCGCAACACCTCGAGCCCGGCGATCTGCCCGGCCTCCTTGGTGGCGGTGCGCTGGGCGTCGTCGAAGTAGGCCGGCACGGTGATGACGGCCTGGTTCACGGTGTCCCCCAGGTAGGCCTCGGCGTCCCGCTTCAGCTTGCCCAGGATCCGAGCCGAGATCTCCTGGGCGGTGTAGCCCTTGCCGTCGATGTCCACCTTCCACGAGGTGCCCATGTGACGCTTGACCGAGCGGATCGTCCGCTCCGGGTTGGTGATGGCCTGGCGCTTCGCCACTTCCCCGACCAGGACCTCTCCGGTCTTGGAGAAGGCCACCACCGACGGCGTGGTCCTCCCTCCTTCGGCGTTGGGGATGACGACCGGTTCCCCGGCCTCCATGACGCTCACCACCGAGTTCGTCGTTCCGAGATCGATTCCGACTGCTTTGGGCATCGCTGCTCCTACCTCTCCGGTCTGTTCCTGGTCGCCAGCTTCCTGGTCGCCCTACCACTGAGTATAGCAAAGTTGAGTCTTTTTCAGTCAAGTTTCTTGAATTGTAGGGTGTGCGCTGCGGAGCTGAGAGCGCGCTCCGGCCGGCGCTACGATGACGCCGTGCCTGACCTGGTCCTGCTCCGCCACGGGCAGTCGGAGTGGAACGCCGAGAACCGGTTCACCGGTTGGCACGACGTGGGCCTCACCGCCGCCGGGGAGGCGGAGGCGGTCGAAGCCGGCAAGCTGCTCGCTGCTGCCACCGATCTCCACCCGGCCGTGGTGCACACCTCGGTGCTGACCCGGGCCATCCGGACCGCCGAGCTGGCTCTCGGCGAAGCCGGGATGAGCTGGCTGCCGGTCCGCCGCCACTGGCGGCTGAACGAGCGCCACTACGGCGACCTCCAGGGACGCAACAAAGAGGAGACGGCCCAGCTCCACGGCGCCGACCAGGTACGGGCCTGGCGCCGGAGCTACGACACCCCCCCGCCCCCGCTGCCCGCCGGCGACCCCCGCCGGTCGGACGGCGACCCCCGCTACCGCGACGTGCCGGCCGAGGCCCTCCCGTCGACCGAGTGCCTGGCCGACGTCGTGCGCCGGATGCTTCCCTACTGGCAGGACGTCATCGTCCCCGACCTGCTGGCGGCGGGATCACGGGGCTCGGCGGTCCTGGTGGTGGCCCACGGGAACAGCCTCCGGGCGCTGCGGAAGCACATCGACGGAATCTCCGACGCCGACATCGTCGACCTGGAGATCCCGACGGGCTCCCCCTACCGCTACCGCCTGACCGACGGGCTCTCGGTCGCCGACGCCGGCTACCTCGGCGGCCGCTGACCCGCTGACCCGCTGTCTAATCGACCGGTCGACCGGTCGTCAGCAGAGCGCGGCGACCGCTTCCACAAGCCTGTCGGGGGCCGAGAAGAACTGTGAGTGGTCGGCGGGGAGCTCCAGGCTGGCCGAGACCCACGACGCCCGGTCTCGCTGGACCTCGGGGTACAGCGCCTGGTCGAACGTCGATACCAGGTACATGGATGGAACGTGCCGCCAGCTCGGATCGTGGAAGACCGCCCGCTCTGCTTCGGGCAAGGGGAAGGGGCGCAGTCGCTGGAGTGCGGCGTCTGCCATCTCGGGAGGCGACAGCTGGTAGAAGCACTCGCGAGCGCCGGGACCGAGCCCGAGAACACCGTCGTCACCGAACTGAACCTCGGCGAGAAGTTGCTGCGTCATCCACGTCGGCATCATGTCCTGCGCGCTCTCGCCTGCCGCGGGAAGCAGAGCAGCCGCGTAGACCAGCTGGCTCGCCTCGTGACCGGCCTCGCTGATGACCAGGCCGCCGTAGCTGTGACCGACGAGGACGACCGGCCCCTCCTCGGCGTGTGATCGCACCGCAGAACGAACCGCGGCGACGTCCGCATCGAAGCCGGTGAAGGGAAGCTCGACGGCGTCAGAGCGGACTCCCCTCTCCGCGAGGCCCTCGACAACGGGGTCCCAGCACCACGATCCGTGCCAGGCGCCGTGGACGAGCACCACACAGGAAGAATTTCCGGCCACCTCTGACACCACCTCTCTCGAGATCCGAAGACCACCACGTCTGGACACACGACGTCGTTCCCGGTCGAACGTACCACCGAGCCACCCGGTGGTCGGAGCGCGAACCGAGGGTTCAGGCCTCAGGGTGGATGGGCCCCAGTGGCCGGGGCGCGACGCGGGCGGGGCGCCTCGCCGCACCCCGCCCCGCGCCGGATCGCCGGCGGTGCGACCGGAGCTACAGGGCGTCGGCCCCGCGTTCTCCGGTCCGGACCCGCACGATGGTCTCGATCGGGAGCACCCAGACCTTCCCGTCACCGATCTTGCCCGTCGCCGCCGAGCCGACGATGGCGTCGACGACCTCGTCGGCCTGGTCATCGTCCACGGCCACCTCTATCCGGATCTTCGGTACGAAGTCCACCTCGTACTCGGCGCCCCGGTACACCTCGGTGTGCCCACGCTGGCGCCCGAACCCCTGGGCCTCGGTGAGGGTCATCCCCGCGACGCCCATGTTCTTTAGGACCTCCTTCACGTCATCCAGCTTGAACGGCTTCAGAACCGCTACCACGAGCTTCACCCTTGTGCTCCCTTCAGTTCCCGAGACTCTCCCGACTCCTCTGAGCGCTCCGCGCTCGTAACCGTACCCACTCCCACCTCCGGGACCGGACTACTCACGGTCGACCGCGCTGGCCATGGACGAGACCCGCTCGGCGAAGGTCTCTTGGGGATAGACCTCCTCGTCGTGGATGGCCACGTCGCCGATCTCGAGCACCGAGTCCTTCTCCCTCAGACCTCGGCAGACGAACTTGGTGATGGTCGCCAGGATCACCGTCATTCCCGCCGTGAAGCAGATGATCCACACCGCGGCCAGGAACTGCTCCCACTCCTGGTGCCAGGAGCCGGTATAGAACAGTCCGTCGACCACCACCGAGGGGGTCTTGCCCACCCCGATGTACTCGACCATGCCCGGGTCGGCCAGGAACCCGACGAGCAGGCCTCCGACCAGCCCGGCGATGCCGTGGGTGTAGACGACCCCGAGGGCGTCGTCCACCTTCGAGAACGGCCGGACCTTGGACAGGTAGTTCCACGCCACCCAGACGATCGTGGCGCAGATGAGGCCCACGAGGATCGCTCCGTACCCGTCCACCCACCCGGCCGACGGGGTGATGCCGACCAGCCCGCAGATCATCCCGTTAATGGCTCCGA
>JAJYWF010000085.1 GCA_021791635.1 Actinomycetes bacterium | reverse complement strand
CCGTGGCCGCCGACGGGGGGATCTTCGCCTTCGGGTCGGCCCAGTTCTCCGGCTCGATGGGCGGCCAGCACCTGAACGCCCCGGTGGTCGGTCTGGCCGCCGCCCCCACAGGCAAGGGCTACTGGGAGGTGGCCGCCGACGGGGGGATCTTCGCCTTCGGGTCGGCCCAGTTCTCCGGATCCATGGGCGGCCAGCCTTTGAATGCTCCGATCGTCGGGATCGCTGCCGCCCCCACAGGCAAGGGCTACTGGGAGGTGGCCGCCGACGGGGGGATCTTCGCCTTCGGGTCGGCCCAGTTCAACGGGTCAGCCGCCTGACCGGGCAGCGCGGCGCAGCCGCCCAGAATGGCCTCGACGTCGCCGGCGTGGTGGACGACTTCGTGGGCCACGATGGACGCCACGGCGCCCGAGCTGAGCGGGCCCTGCTCGGGATGGTCGAGCACCACCGCGGCGGTGGGGTCCAGGGACCACACCGACTCCCAGTCCTCCACCGACCGACGGAGTGACCACAGGCACCCGGTGAGGGAGAGGTCGCAGTAGTTGCGGGCCCGGCCGAGAAGCGCCTCGTCATACGTCGCGATCCTGAGGGCCCCGCCGAGTGCGCCGGTCGCCAGACGCTCGGCCCAGATCCGAGTGTTGTCGGCGACGTGGGCCACGTAGGCCGCCACGCTCCACTTCAGGCGAGGAATGTGCTCGGTGCCGCTCCGTGAGGAGACCACGCGCTCGAAGCGCTCGGGGCTTCGAGCGATGATCTCGTGGGCACTGGCGGTCTCCGGGCTCTCCCAGGAGAAGCCGCACTCCCGGCACGGATCGCCGTACCGCTCCCGGAGCCATCCGTTCACGACGTCGCCGATCAGGCCCGCCCGGTCACGAGGTGACCAGGTTCGGGGGAACGCGACCGGCCAGGACGTCGCAGATGCCCTGGGCGGCCAGCCGGGCCATCCGGGTCCTGGTCGCGGTGGTGGCGCTGCCGATGTGGGGGAGGAGGACGGTGCGTGGCGCGGCCAGCAGGCGTCGGTAGATCGCCGGCTCCCCGTCGTAGACGTCGAGGCCGGCAGCGTGGATCCGGCCGTTCTCCAGGGCGACGACCAGTGCGTCCTCGTCGACGACGGGGCCCCTGGCCGTGTTGACGAGCACTGCCGTCGGCTTCATCAGGGCCAGCTGGCGCGCTCCGATGAGGTGGTGCGTCGACTCGGTGAGGGGCACGTGCAGGCTCACCACGTCGGCGGCGGTGAGCAGGTCGTCCAGCTCGGCGACGTACCCGGGGTACCCGGTGTTCGTGCGGGTGTGGTGCAGCACCTCCATCCCGAACCCCTCTGCTCGCCGGGCGACCTCGCGGCCGATGCGCCCGTAGCCGACGAGACCGAGCACCGACCCGTAGAGGTCTCGGCCGAGGTGGTCCAAGAAACCCCAACCGGTCCACTGCCCCTGGCGCAGGTCCCGTTCGGCGTCGGAGGCCAGTCGGCAGGCCGCCAGAGCGAGGAGGATGGCCACGTCGGCGGTGGACTGGTCGAGCACTCCGGGCGTGTTGCACACCGACACGTCGCAGGAGCGGGCGGCGTCGAGGTCGATGTTGTCGTACCCCACGGCCGCGGTCGCCACCACCTGCAGCCTTCCGGCGGCCCCGGCCTCGATGACCTCGGCTGTGATGCGATCGGTGAGGAGGCACAAGATGGCGTCGACGCCGGGTGCGGCTGCGACCAGCTCGGCATGGGTGTACGGCTCGTCCACCGGGCGTCGGACGAGCGTGAACCCGGCTTCGTCCAACGGGTCCAGCCCGCCGTCGGTCAGATGGCGGGTCACCAGGACGCGGGACACCTCAGTGGTGGGTGTAGTCGATGGGGCCGGCGCCCTTGACGCCGATGGCGAAGCAGAAGCAGTGGATAGGTGCGTGATCACTCACCGGGCGAAGCGTGTGCACGGCGTTGGGGGGGATGTGCACCAGGTCGCCTTGACGGATCTCGCGGTCCTCCCCCTCGATGGTCATGATCCCCCGTCCGTTCAGCACGTAGTAGAACTCGTGCGTCGGGTGGGAATGCGGGTCCACGGCGCCACCTCCGGCGACTTCGAACTCGTTGACGAGCTCCAGGAACCCACCGTCGGTCGCCTCTTTCATCTCGCGCGACTTGATCATCCACCAGACCGGCACGGTGCCGTTGTGCTCCACGATCGGAGCTTCGTCTTCGATGCTGCGTATGTCCATGGTCACCTCTCCCCCTGCGCTTCTTCCTTGGGCTCCCCGTCGCCCGCGGATCGGGGTCTTCCGAGGTTCTGCGCCCGTCGACTGTGCTCTACTTCGAATCTGAGCCACACTAGATCGCCAGAGATGGTCCAGGACAGCGGAAGCCGAAGATGGGGGAGGGCGCGCGATGGTGGCACCGGGCGGCAAGCCGAGGACGATCGAGGCGAGCAGCCTCACCCCCGAGGGGTGGAGCCCGTTCGGCTGGGTCCCGGTCCCCGACACGGACCCCGGTGATGGTCTGAGGACCCTCGAATTCCAGTGGGCCGATCCCCACGTGAACATCATCGGCCACGCCCGCGACGAAGTGCCAGAGCTGCCGGACGGGTTGCGCTGCATGATGCTCTACCGCCACGCCACCCACACCCAGGTGCTCATGCCCATCGACCACCGCTGTGTCATCGCCGTCGCTCCGTCGGGGCTCACATTCGACTCGGAGGACGCGGTGTCCCGAGTCCAGGCGTTCGTCATCGAACCCCTGGAGTCCATCGTGCTCGACCGCGGCACCTGGCACTGGGGCCCTTTCCCCACCGAGGCACCGATGGTCCACCTCTTCAACGTCCAGGGGCTCCGCTATGCCGAGGACAACGAGATGGTGGACCTGACGGAGCGGGCTGTGGCGGTGGACGTGATCCTGCCGGGCTGACGCCGTGGGATGGCTGGCGAGACGCCGGTGTGGTCCGGTGCTCCCGGCGGTCCTCGAGAAACCCTGGAATGATGCGAGACGCCGGCCCGGGCGGTCGGCCTGCTGACGAGAGAGGAGGCAAGGTGGCGATCCCCTGGGGGTACGAGGGCAAGCGGGTCATCGTGAGCGGCGGTGGTGGCGCCGGGATGGGTGCCGCGGTGGTCCGTGATCTGGTGGAGCTCGGAGCCGAGATCCACGTGTTGGACCTGAAGGAGCCCACCACACAGGTGGCGGGCTACCACCAAGTGGATCTGCGTGACCCCGGAGCCATCGAGGCAGCGGTGGAAGCCGTCGGGGGGCGTGTGGACGCCTTGTTCAATTGTGCCGGACTGCCCGGACCCCCCCATTCGGGGCTCGACACGATGCTGGTGAACTTCGTGGCCGCCCGTCACTTGACCGAGCAGGTGGTCCCGCACATGGAGGGCGGGGGAGCGGTGGTCACCATCTCCTCGGCCGGCGGCATCGGTTGGGAGCACATGCTGGAGGTCATCGCCGAGCTGGTAGCCTGCGAAGGTCCCACCGCAGCCCGGGAATGGCTGGAAGCACGGCCCGAGCTGGTTGGGGAGGGCTACCTGTTCTCGAAACAGGTGATCATCGTCTGGACCCTGCACGCCGCCCTGGACCTCGCCCCGAAAGGGATCCGGGTCAACTGCACCAGCCCCGGTCCGACTGACACGCCGATGATGCCTTCGTTCGAAGCGTACATGGGCAAGGACTTCATGGACGCCTTCCCCAAGCCCCTCGGTAGGAACTCCACCCCGGAAGAGCAGGCCCACCTCCTGGTCTTTCTGAACAGCGATGCCGCGTCGTACATCACCGGGTCGAATGTCTATGCCGATGGTGGGTTCTGGGCCGGGCTGACCACCGGTCGACTGGGGATCTGAGCTCTGCGGGACCCAACCCTCGATCGTGCTGGGTCAGATCAGTCCGACATTGCCCGGTAAATGATCGTGGTCAGCGTGTCGAGCGACGCTTCGTCCACGGGGCGTCCGACGAACTCACGCAGGTAGTGGAAACGATCAAGCATGGCCAACACGGCCATGCCGGCCACGTCAGCGTCGATTCCGTCCCCCGCTCCGGCCGCGGCGATCTGGGTGGACAGGGCCCCGGACATGGTGGTGACCGTCTGGCGTACCTGCGCGCCCAGGTCGGGGTCGATGGAGGCCAGGTCGGTCCAGGCGCGAAGGAGGGGCGCGTACCGGACCCACAGCGACGAGTAGCGGCCTACCCACTGGCGAAGGTCGGCCCAGTCGGACCCTCCCGGGGAAGGGTCGCCGAGGATGTCGTACAGGTCGCTGGCCTCGGCCGCGGCCTCGGCCACGAGTGCCCGAAGGAGGTCCTCCTTGTTGGAGAAGTACAGGTAGAAGGTTCCGTGCGAGGTCTTGGCGATCTCCACCACGTCGTTCACGCGGGTGGCGTGGTAGCCCCGTCGGTCGAATGCCTCCATCGCAGCGTCGAGCAGCTTTCGCATGGTCCGCCGGCCCTGGTTGCGCAGGGCTCTGCGGCTGGCCGGGCCACCTCCGGCTCCCGGTGAGTCCTCGAGCCGGGCCGTGCCGGGGGACGGCTTGGTCCGCGCTGCCGGCTTGGACCGCACAGCCGGCTTGGATCGCGCTGCCGGCTTGGATCGCGCTGCCGGCTTGGACCGCACAGCCGGCTTGGACCGCACAGCCGGCTTGGCCTGTCTGGGCGGAGGGGTCGGGGCCCTGCCGGGTGACTTGGGGGGTCCCGGCGCCGACGAGGCCGATCCGCCGACAGACGCGCTCGGCCGTCGACGGCTCGGCGCAGGCCCCATGGACGTGGGATCGTAGTTCCTGGCGGGGGCGGGTGACGGGCGTGTCAGCGATCTCGATCGAGGATCCCCTCGGCGGGCTCACGGACGGGGAGCGAGCGCTGGCCGGTCGATACCGGGCGGGCACGGCGGGGGCGGCTACCCTGACCTGGTGGGAGTTCCGGCGGTGCCGATGAACCGGGGACCGCAGGTCGGAGTGGCGCTGGACGAGGCCGTGGTCCGCCACGTCCATCCTGGTGACACGGTCCACGTGATGCTCGGCCACAGCCGGTGGACGGCATCGGCCCGGGAGCTGGCACGACAGTACTGGGGCCAGGAGCCTGACTTCACCTTGGTGATGACCAGCCTCGGAGCGCTGAGTGCCCTGTTCTTCGAAGGCAGGATGCTCCGGCGGGTCGTCACCGCCTACTCGGGCAACAGCTTCCCCACTTACGCCCCCAACCCGATCTTCTGCCGGGCGTACCAGTCGGGCGAGGTCTCCGTGGAGCACTGGTCGATCCTCACGCTGTCCCAGCGCCTGGAGGCGGCTGCCCGGGGGCTGCCGGCCGTGGTGACCGGTTCGCTGCGGGGATCGTCGATGGAGTCCAACCCGGCCTTCGCCACCGTCGAAGTGCCGTTCGAGGCGGAGCCGGGGCACGTCCCCGGGCGCGGGTCCGAGGCGGGCCCGGGCGTCCGGGTCGGACTGGTGGCTCCCTTGGTGCCCGACGTGGCGCTCCTCCATGCCGCGGTCGCCGATCGCCACGGGAACCTGGCCGTATCCGAGCCCCTGCTCGAGGGCGTGTGG
This sequence comes from Actinomycetes bacterium, assembly GCA_021791635.1. Taxonomy (GTDB): domain Bacteria; phylum Actinomycetota; class Acidimicrobiia; order Acidimicrobiales; family RAAP-2; genus JAJYWF01. Next base: position 5,022 of record JAJYWF010000085.1, on the reverse strand, counting down.
GGGGCGTGGGCCGCTCGTCGAGGCGTGGTGGCCACCGTCGACCGGATCGTCGACGACCTGGACGGCTTCGGCAACCGGGTGAAGATCCCCGCGCACCGGGTCCTGGCGGTGGTGGAAGCGCCCTACGGCGCCCACCCCGGTGGCAGCTTCACGGCGGGCCTCCCGGTACCCGGCTACGGCGAGGACGTGCCGTTCTGGGTCGACGCCGCCACCGCTGCCCGCCAGGATTTCGGTGCCTTCGCCCGCACCTACGCTCTCGACCCGCCGGACCACGCCGGCTACCTGAAGGTGCTCGGGGCCGATCGGCTTCGATGGTTGGACGGGCGGGTGGACCCGGCGAGCTGGAGGGACGACTCCGCCGCCCATCCGGTCCCGACCGACGAGCCAGTGAGCCGCTGGGAGATGGCGGCCGTGCTGGCCGTGCGGGAAGTGGCGACGACCGTCGAGCGGGTGGACGCCGACGCCGTCCTGGCCGGTGCCGGGGTCGCCAACCTGGCCGCCTGGGTGGCCGTGGCCGGCATCCGAGCCCGGACCCCTCCGGGCGGGAAGGCTGTCACGCTCACGGCCGAGCTCGGGTTGTGGGGCTACGAGCCGACTCCGGCCGATCCCTACATCTTCAACCACCGGGTATTCCCGGCGACGCCCTTCCTCTCGGACGCTTCGATCGTGCTCGGGATGGTGGTCGGAGGGCCCGGGACCACGGTCGTGGGCTGCCTCGGTGCGGCCGAGGTGGACCGGGACGGGAACCTCAACTCGACCCAGCTGGACGGCGGGCGCTTTCTCGTCGGCTCCGGGGGGGCGAACGACGTCGCCAGCCGGGCGGCGGCATGCGTCGTGGTGACCCTGGCCCGGCCCGAGCGACTGCCGGCCCAGGTGGCGTACGTGACCTCACCGGGGAGTCGGGTCACCAGCGTGGTGACCGATCGGGGCATCCTTCGGCGGCTCGACGGCGTCCTGCGAGTGGCGGCAGTGCCGGCCGGTCCTGGACTGCTGGTCGATCGGGTGAGAGCGCTGGTGCAGTCGTGCGGGTGGGTGCCCGAAGTAGCCTCAGACGTCGAGGAGCTGGCCCCGGTCACGGAGAAAGATGTGATGGCACTGCGTGAGTACGACCGGGACCGGCTGTTCCTCAGTTGAGAGGTCCGGTGGCCGGGTGACCCGGGTGCGAGCCCCGGGTGGCCGGCGATCAGCGGGTGAGGCCGTGGAATGCGAGTGGGAAGGCGAGAGGCTACAGTGACGCCGTTCACTGACACACACGTCACAGAACTGCAGTTGCGGGGTAACGAACCGAAGTGCCGGTGGCGCCGTCGTCAGTGACGCGTGACCGACCGAACGTGAAGGGGGCGGGATGAAGTCCATACTGGGTCGGGGCCTGCTTCCCGGCGTGGCTATCGTGTCGATGGCGGTGCTGGGGGCGGCGTGCAGCACTACGTCGACCAGTACGACGGGTCCGACGTCCGGCGGGACCAGTGCCCCTGGGGTGACCGCTACGTCCATCAACGTCGGTGCCGTCTCCACCCTCAGCGGACCGATCGCCGCCAACTTCGAGGCCATGGTGCCCGGGGTGGAGGCGTACTTCGACACCGTGGACGCCGCAGGCGGGGTGAACGGCCGCAAGATCAACATGGCGTACAGCCTGAACACAGGCGGGAACCCGACGGACTTCAGCTCCCTCACCCAGACCCTGATCAACCAGGACCACGCCTTCGCCGCTGTCGGCGTGGCCACGGCCTTCTTCAAGCCCACATACTACGTGGAGACCGACACGCCGACGTACGGGTTCAACGTCACGGGCACATGGACAAAGCACCCCAATCTGTTCGCCGCCGGTGGGTCGGTGATCTACTACACATCCCTTGGGACGTACTCGGCCTATCTGGCCAAGCAGACCGGCGCCACCAAGGTGGGACTGCTGGCTTACGGGGTAGCCGGATCCGCACCGGCCTGCAAGGGGGCGGCGACCATCCTCCGGCGCGACGGCGTGACCGTGGCCTACACAGATCTGAGCGTGCCCTTCCCCGGCACGACGTCGGCGTCGGACGTCCAGCGCATGCAGCAGGACGGCGTGAACTTGATCGTGAGCTGCATGACAGTCACAGGGAACATCACCATGGCCCGGGCGGTGAAGCAGTACGGCATGAAGACCCAGCAGCTCTGGCTCAACGGCAACACACAGTCGGTGCTCGACCAGTACTCGACACTCATGGACGGCGTCTATTTCATCGAGACACACGTCCCGTTCAACGCCCCGACGAAGTACTTCCCAGGTCTGGCCCAGTACCTCACCTCCATGAACAAGTACGAGCCGAAGTACGTCCTGGACCAGACGGCCATCTTGGGCTGGCAGTCGGCGGTCCTGTTCGTCGACGCCGTGAAGGCGGCCGGGAGCAACCTCACCCAGAAGGCGGTGATCGACGCGTCCAACAAGATGACCGACTTCACGGCCAACGGGCTCATCGGCCCGGTCGACTGGGAGAACGCCCACACGACGTCCACCCCGCCGTACTGCACGGTGTATATCCAGGCCGAGGGAAAGTCTTTCGTCACCCGTTTCACCACGGGGCACCAGGTGTTCGTCTGCTTCGGGGGCACACTGAAGCCGGTGACGGTGCCGGCGAAGGCGGGGGTCCCGGGAGCCTGATGGGACATTCGGGACCAGAGGGGCAGTCCAGGGCGCGCCGCGCGGCGGCGTAGGGCACCGTGGCGCATTTTCTGGGGTTTGCCGTCCCCGGCATCCCCTACGGCTGCACGTACGCGCTCTTCGCCGTCGGCCTGGTGCTCACCTACCAGGCCACGGGGGTGTTCAACTTCGCCTTCGCCGCCCAGGCCTACGTGTCGGCGTACTTCTTCATGTACCTGACCCAGAACGGCGACTTGCCCACGTGGGCGGCGTTCTTGGTGTCGGTGGTGGTGATCGCCCCGCTCCTCGGCTGGCTGCTCGACTACTTCTTGTTCCGGAGGATCCCCAACACGCAGGTGATGGCCAAGGTGGTCACTGGCATCAGTCTCTTGGTAGGGATTCCCAACCTCCTCACAGTCGCGTTCGGCAGCCAGAACCTCACCGACGCACCGAGCATCCTGTTCAGCCCGAACACCGTGTACTTCCACCTGTTCGGGCTGCAGCAGGTTCCCGTCGACGGCATCTTCTTGAGCACGGTGATCGTGACCGCGGTGGCCCTCGTGGCTCTGGTGGTGCTGGTGCGGTTCACCAGCCTGGGCCTCAAGATGCGTGCCGCCGTGGAGAGCCGCCGCCTGGTCCAGCTCGACGGGGTGAACGCCACGAGGGTCGTGGGCAGTGCGTGGATGATCGCCAGCCTCTTCGCCGGGCTGGCCGGCGTCCTGCTGGCACCGCAGTTCGCGCTGCTGCAGTCCCAGAACTACATCACCCTCATGGTGACGGCCATCGCCGCCGCCGCATGGGGGGTGCTCCGGTCGATGCCGATCGCCGCGGCGGTGGCCGTGGTCCTGGGGATCGTCGAGCTCATCGCTCAGGGGTACCTGCCCACCGGGGGTGTCCTGTACGACTCGGTGCTGCCGGTGCTGCCCATGATCGTCCTGGTGGCCGCGCTCTTGTTCATGCCCGGCATGCGGACACTCGAGTACGCCCGTGACCCGCTGGCCTCGGTCGACCCCCCGACGCCGCCGATAGCTGCGACGCTCCGATCACCGACCATGGACCGGATCATCAAGACCGGCTGGTGGTCGCTCCTGGCGGTGTTCATCATCTCCATGCTGACCTGGGTGCCTCGGACCTGGGAGAACGTCTTCAACCAGGGCATCGCCTTCTCGGTGATCTTCCTGTCCATTACCCTCATCACCGGGATGGGGGGCCAGCTGTCGCTGGCCCAGGCCACGCTGGCTGGCGTCGGCGCCTTCACCGCCGGCCAGCTGGCCCTCCACCTCGGGCTGAACCTACTGGTCGGGGGCATCGTCGGCGCCGTCGTGGCGGCGCTGGTGGCGGTGATCCTGGCGCTGCTCTCGCTCCGCCTGAAAGGCCTCGGTCTGGCCCTCATGACCCTGGCCGCGGCCCTGGTGTTCACCTTGGCTGTCTTCCCGCGCCCGTCGATCAGCGAGACGAGCAACGGTATCGCCCTCCAGAGCAACTGGATCGGCCTCGGGATCTTCAATCCCGACGGCCACGCGTTCTTCATCCTCGGGATGATCGTCCTCACCGTCGTGACCCTGGGTATCGTCCAGATCCGCAAGGGCACGATCGGCAGCTACCTGGCGGCTCTCCGGGGCAGCGAGACCGCGGCCAGCGGGATCGGGATCAACCCCAGTCGCCAGCGGGTGCTCATCTTCGCCCTCTCGGGCGCCGTGGCCGGGATCGGGGGCACCTTGTACTCCATCCAGCAGACCCACGTGACACCAAACGTCTTCGGCTATCAGTTCTCTCTGGTGTTCGTGGTGGTCGTGATCACGACCGGTGTGAGCACCGTCGAAGGGGCCATCCAGGCCGGGATCGGGCTCACCCTCTTCGAGCAGATCGTGACCTACCTCCCCGGACGCTTCGGCGGGAACAGCCTGGTGTTCGTCTTCTTCGCTTTCGGCGCCCTCACCTACGCCTCCCACCCCGAGGGCGTGCTGGAGTTCCAGCGGAGAAATTGGACCGGCCGGTTCGACCGTCTGTTGTTCATGAAGGACGGGGGTCCGGAGAGCCCGGTCCCGGGGGACGGGCCCGCACCGGGGGTCGGTCCGGCGGCCGTGGCCGGGGGAGCAGCGCATGGCTGACCCCAGCACCTCTTCACCGGGATTCCCCCCCGGCCCCCAGGACCCCTCCAGTCCCCAGCGTCCTGGTAGCCCCCATCTTTTCGGCCGCCGGTACCGACCAGGAGCACCTGGTGGCCAGCTCCTCGGAGATCCCGGTCCCCTGCTCATGGTCCAGGGGGTGTCGAAGTACTTCGGTGGAGTCCAGGCCGTTCGCAACGTGACGTTCACGGTGGACCGAGGAGAGTGCGTCGGACTGGTGGGACCCAACGGCGCCGGGAAGACCACCCTGTTCAACTGCGTCTGCGGCCAGCTCCG
>JAJYWF010000084.1 GCA_021791635.1 Actinomycetes bacterium | reverse complement strand
GGCATGTACCGCCGGCGGCTCTGGACCATGCGCCAGTACGCCGGCTTCGGCACGGCCGAGGCCACCAACGAGAGGTTCAAATTCCTTCTGGGGGCCGGCCAGACCGGCCTCTCGTGCGCCTTCGACCTGCCCACCCAGATGGGCTACGACTCCGACCACCCCCGAGCCGAGGGGGAGGTGGGGAAGGTGGGAGTCGCCATCGACTCGCTGGTGGACATGCGTCTCCTGCTCGACGGGCTGCCCCTGGACACGGTCACCACGTCGATGACCATCAATGCCACCGCCGCCGTGCTCCTCCTCCTCTACCAGCTGGTGGCCGAGGAGCAGGGGGTTCCCGGCGCCAAGGTGGGCGGGACCATCCAGAACGACATCTTGAAGGAGTACGTGGCCCGGGGCACCTACATCTACCCGCCGCGCCCCTCGATGCGCCTGGTCGTCGACACCTTCGCCTACTGCCGCGAGCACCTCCCGAACTGGAACACGATCTCGATCTCGGGGTACCACATCCGCGAGGCCGGGTCGACGGCCGTCCAGGAGGTGGCCTTCACCCTGGCCGACGGGATCGCCTACGTGGAGGCGGCCATCGCTGCCGGGCTGGCCGTGGACGAGTTCGCCCCCCGGCTGTCCTTCTTCTTCAACGCCCACAACAACCTCTTCGAGGAGGTGGCGAAGTTCCGGGCGGCCCGCCGCATGTGGGCGCACATCATGACCGAACGGTTCGGGGCACGCAACGAGCGCTCCAAGGTGCTGCGCTTCCATACCCAGACCGGCGGCTCGACCCTCACGGCCCAGCAGCCTGAGAACAACATCGTCCGGGTGGCGGTCCAGGCCCTCTCGGCCGTGCTGGGCGGCACCCAGAGCCTCCACACCAACGGCTTCGACGAAGCGTTGGGGCTCCCCACCACCCGCGCCGCAAAGCTCGCCCTTCGGACCCAGCAGGTCATCGGGTACGAGTCTGGGGTCGTCGACACGGTCGACCCCCTGGCCGGCTCGTACTTCGTCGAGTCCCTCACCGACCAGGTGGAGCGTGGAGCCCAGGCCTACCTCGACCGCATCGACGAGCTCGGTGGTGCGGTGGCCGCCATCGAGGCCCGCTTCATGCAGGGGGAGATCGAGAACGCCGCCTACGCCTACGCCAAGGCCGTCGACGACGGGGAGAAGGTCGTGGTCGGGGTGAACCGGTTCACCGATCAGGAGCCCGAGCCGGCCGAGGTGTTCCCGATCGACGCCGAGCTCCAGCGTTCCCAGATCGAGCGGGTGGCCCGGGTGCGCGCCGGGCGGGACCAATCGGCCGTCGACGTCGCGCTGGACGACCTGCGGGCCGCCGCCCGGGGCACCCAGAACGTCCTGGTCCCTATGAAGGAGGCCCTTCGGTCCATGGCGACGCTGGGCGAGGTGTCCGACGTACTGCGTCAGGAGTTCGGCGTGTACCAACCCGGGGGCTGAGCGCCACCGGGTTGGCCCCCGGCGAGGTCTACTCGATCACGACGACGACGTCGCCGCTCCCCACCGAGTCACCGGCCGACACCCGGACCTCGGTCACCACCCCGGACCTGGGGGCGTTCACGGCGTTCTCCATCTTCATGGCCTCGAGCACGCAGATCCCCTGGCCCTCCTCGACGGTGTCACCTTCGGCCACCAGGACCTTGACGATGGTCCCCTGCATGGGGACCGACACCGAGCCCGATCCGGTGCCGCCGGCCGGCGCGTGGGCCCGTCGCCGGGGGGCCGCGTCCCGTGCCGCCGGTGCGCCGGCGGCCATCACCCCGGCCGCCTCGGGCACCCACAGAGCCAGGCGGTAGCGACGCCCGTCCACCTCGGCCGTCACCTCCCTCCGGACACGGGGCTCGTCGCCCTCACCGTGGATCTCCCCTCCCGCCGGCTCGGCCACGAGCGACGAGAGGTCCATCGTGTCCTCCACCCAACGGGTCGAGTGGGCGACGGCGGCGAAGTCGGGATGCGACAGGATGGCGACGTCGGCGGGGATGGTGGTCACCACCCCTTCGATCCGGGTCTCGTCGAGGGCCCGCAGCATTCGCCGGCGGGCGCCCTCGCGATCCTCGGCCCACACCACGAGCTTGGCCACCAGGTTGTCGTAGTGCTGGCTCACCGTGTCGCCGGCGGCGTAGCCGGCGTCCAGGCGCACCCCGGGACCGGCCGGCGGGTCGAAGCGGGTCACGGTCCCCGGCGAGGGGAGGAAGCGCCCGGCCGTGGGATCCTCGGCGTTGATTCGGACCTCGATGGCGTGGCCCCGGCGCTCGATCGTCTCCTGGGTGAGGGTGAGCTCTTCGCCGGAGGCGATGCGCAGCTGCCAGGCCACCAGGTCCAGGCCCGTGACCAGCTCGGTCACCGGGTGCTCGACCTGGAGGCGGGTGTTCATCTCGAGGAAGTAGAACTCGCCGTCCTGGTAGAGGAACTCGACCGTCCCGGCGTTCACGTACCCACAGGCCCGGGTCACGGTCACCGCCGCCTCCCCCATCGCCCGGCGGATCTCGTCGGGAAAGTCCGGGGCCGGGCTCTCCTCGATCAGCTTCTGGTGCCGGCGTTGGGCCGAGCAGTCGCGCTCGCCCAGCCAGAGCGCGTTCCCGTGGGTGTCGGCCAGGACCTGCATCTCGATATGGCGGGGCCACGACAGGTAGCGCTCCAGGTAGACCTCGGGCCGGCCGAAGTAGGCCTGAGCCTCGCGTTGGGCCGACTCCAGCGCCTCGGCCGCCTCGCTCCCCGACGACACCACCTTCATACCCCGCCCGCCGCCCCCGTAGGCCGCCTTGATGGCTACCGGCCAGCCGTGGCGGTCGCCGAACTCGACCACCTCGTCGGCGGACGTGAGGGGCTCGGAGCGCCCCGGGACCCCGGCCACCCCGGCGGCGTCGGCCGCCAGCCGGGAGCTGATCTTGTCACCCATGACCTCCATGGCCTCGGGGGGCGGTCCGACGAAGGTCACCCCCCGCGAGGTGATGGCCCGGGCGAAGTCCGGGTTCTCCGAGAAGAACCCGTAGCCGGGATGGACGGCGTCGGCTCCGCTGCGCTCGATGGCCGACAGGATGGCCTCGGTGTTGAGGTAGCTCTCAGCGGCCGTCTCGCCTCCCAGGGCGTAGGCCTCGTCGGCCATGCGGACGTGGAACGCGTCCCGGTCGGGCTCGGAGTACACCGCCACGGTGGCGATGCCCATCTCCCGGCAGGTCCTCATGACCCGGACGGCGATCTCCCCTCGGTTGGCTATGAGCACCTTCGTCAGCACGCTGCGCCTTTCGACTCGTCTTCCACGTGGTGGGTGTCACCGTGGCCCGTCCACACTGTCACGCGCCGTAGGGTTCCTGCCATGTCCGGGGAGGATATCTTCGAGGTCCGTCGATTCGACCAGCTGGGATCGACGAACACCCACCTGCTGGAGCAGGCCCGAGCGGGCGCTCCCGAGGGGACGGTGGTCGTCGCCGACCACCAGAGCGCCGGAAGGGGTCGGCTGGGCCGCCGGTGGGAGGCTCCTCCGGGCACCTGCCTGCTGGTCTCGGTGCTGCTCCGGCCGGTGACGGGGCCCGAGGAGCGGCCGTTGGCGACGGCGGCGGTGGCCCTGGCGGCGGTCGAGGCGTGCCAGGTCGTCGCCGGGGTCTCGCCCGACGTGAAGTGGCCCAACGACCTGGTGGTGGCCGACCGCAAGCTGGCCGGGGTCCTGGCCGAGGCCGATCCCGGCGCCGGCGGAGGACCGGAGGGATCGGTGGCGGTGGTGGTCGGGCTGGGGCTGAACATCGAGTGGCCCGGGCCGCCGGGGGTCGGTGGCACCTGCCTCGCGCACCTCACCGGGCGGAGCCTGGACCGTGATCGGCTGCTCGACGCCTGGCTCTGCGCGCTGGCGCCCCGGGTGGTGGCGCTGCGCTCCGCCGACGGGCGCCTTGATCTGGCCCAGGAGCTCCGGGAGCGGTGCTCGACGCTGGGTCGTCCGGTCCGGGTCGAGCTGGTGGACGGCTCGGTGGTCGAAGGGACCGCGACCGGGCTCTCCGACGGTGGCCACCTGGTCGTCGGCACCGCCTCGGGGCCCGTGGTGATCACCGCCGGCGACGTCATCCACCTCCGGCCCAACGGGTCCACACAGGGCGGTGGGTAAGATCACCTCTCTATGCGACTGCTCGTGACCGGTGGAGCCGGCTTCATCGGGTCCAACTTCGTCCGCTACTGGGTGGAGCACCACCCCGACGACCACGTGGTGGCCTACGACGTCCTCACCTACGCCGGGAACCGTCCGAACCTGGCCGACGTCGAAGACCGCATCGTCTTCGTCCAGGGCGACGTCGGCGATCTCGACACGGCGGTGGCCACGATGGAGGACCAGGCGATCGACACCGTGGTGCACTTCGCCGCCGAGTCGCACAACTCTCTGGCCGTCCTGGACCCGGCCTTGTTCTTCCGGACCAACGTGTTGGGCACCCAGACGATGCTGGAGGCCGCACGTCGTCGGGGCGTGAACCGCTTCCACCACATCTCGACCTGCGAGGTCTACGGGGACCTGGCCCTCGACTCGGACGAGAAGTTCACCGAAGAGAGCCCGTACCGACCCCGCACCCCGTACAACGCATCCAAGGCCGGCGCCGACCACGCGGTGCGGGCCTACGGCGAGACGTACCAGCTCCCGGTCACCATCACGAACTGTTGCAACAACTACGGTCCCTTCCAGTTTCCCGAGAAGGTGATCCCGCTGTTCACCACCCACGCCCTCGGCGACGTCCCGCTGCCTCTCTACGCCTCGACCCAGAACCGTCGCGAATGGCTGCACGTGACCGACCACTGCCGGGCCGTCGAGGCGGTGCTGTCCGACGGAGAGGTGGGAGAGACCTACCACGTGGGAAGCGGCGTGGAGGCCAGCATCGCCGAGATCGCCGACCTGGTCCTCGGCATCCTGGGGAAGCCGGCGTCCTTGAAGGAGATCGTTCCCGACCGCCCGGGGCACGATCGGCGCTACCTGCTCGACTCGTCGAAGATCGAGCACCGGCTCGGATGGCGACCCGAGATCGACTTCACCCAGGGCCTGACCGAGACGGTGCGCTGGTACGCCGACCACCGCTCGTGGTGGGAGCCCCTGGTGGACCGGGCCCCGGTGGTCGAGGCCGCCTGGGCCCAGTCCCCCTGACCCGGTGGTCGCTTTGACGCCGCGGGTCCTGGTCACCGGCGCCCGGGGCCAGTTGGGCCACGACCTGGTGGCCGCCTTCTCCGGGAAGGTGCCGGCCGGAGGCCGGCGCCGGTCCCTGTACGGTCCGAGCGGACCTTCACCCCTCGCCGGGGTCGACGTGATGGGGACCGATCACGCCGCGCTACCGGTGGACGATCGCACGGCCGTGCTGGCGGCGGTCGAAGCCCTCCGTCCGCACCTGATCGTCCACGCCGCCGCCTACACCGCAGTCGACGCCTGCGAGACGGATCCGGACCGGGCCTTCGCGGTGAACGCCCTGGGCACCCGGCACGTCGCCGAGGCGGCAGCCCGATGGGGAGCCCACCTGGTCTACATCTCCACCGACTACGTGTTCGACGGGCGGGCCGAGGCGCCCTACCGCGAGTGGGACCAGCCCAACCCGCTCTCGGTGTACGGCAGGAGCAAGCTGGGTGGCGAACGAGAGTGCCCACCGGGCTCCACCGTGGTGCGCACCTCGTGGGTGTGCGGCGCAGCGGGATCCAACATGGTGAAGACCGTCCTGCGACTGGCGGCCGGGGACGGCAAGCTGCAGTTCGTGGACGACCAGCGTGGCTCACCGACCTTCACCGCCGATCTGGCCGCCGCCGTGGTGACCCTCGGGGGCGATCGCCGTCCCGGCGTCTACCACGTGACCAACCAGGGGCAGACGACGTGGTGGGGGTTCGCCCGGGCCGTGCTCTCCGCCGCCGGCGGCGATCCCGACCGGGTCCACGCCATCGGCACCGCCGACCTGGAACCGCCCCGTCCGGCACCCCGCCCGGCCAACTCGGTGCTGGACAACGCCGCCCTGCGGTTGGCCGGCCTCCCCCTCCTGCCTCCGTGGGAGGACGGCCTGGAACGCCTGGTGTCGGTGCTCGGGGCCGGCGAGGGAATCGGGGTCCGATGAGCGGCCCGTCCGGGCCGGTGAAGCCCGCACCCACGACGTGCCGGGTGGCGGTCATCGGTGCTGGCTACGTGGGCCTCCCCACCGCCGCCACGCTGGCCCACTTCGGCCACCACGTCGTGTGCGCCGAGCGCGACGAGCAACGTCTGACCATGCTCCTCGACGGCGAGGTGCCCATCGTCGAAGAGGGGCTGGGCGAGCTCATCGCCCAGGGAGTCACCCAGGGGCGGCTCAGCTTCGTCTCCTCGGCCGCAGCGGCGGTGGCCGACGCCGAATTCGTGTTCCTGTGCGTCCCCACGCCGTCGGGACCCGACGGCGCCGCCGACCTCTCGTTCGTGACGGAGGCGGCCGAGGAGATCGCCGGGCAACTCGCCCCCGGCGCCGTCGTGGTGAACAAGTCCACCGTCCCGGTGGGGACGGTCGAGCTCGTGCAGCGGGCCACCGGCCGAGACGACGTGACCGTGGTGTCGAACCCCGAATTCCTTCGGGAGGGGACGGCGGTGCGCGACAGCCTCCACCCCGACCGCGTGGTGGTGGGCGCCACCGATCCCCGGGCGGCCGCCCGCGTCGGCGAGCTGTTCGCCTCGACCGGCGCGCCGCTCATCGTCACCGACGCCGTGACCGCCGAGACCATCAAATACGCCTCGAACGCCTTCTTGGCCGTGAAGTTGAGCTTCGTCAACGCCCTGGCCTGCCTGTGCGAGTCGGTCGGTGCCGACGTGAGGGACCTGGTCCTGGGTCTCGGGTACGACCGGCGCATCGGGTTCGAGTTCCTGCGTCCCGGTCCGGGTTGGGGAGGGTCGTGCCTTCCCAAGGACACGGCCGCCCTGGTGAGCATCGCCGCCGACGCCGGCTACGACTTCGCCCTCCTGCGCAGCGCCATCGAGGCCAACGAGGTGCAGGCCGAACAGGTGCTGGACAAGATCGCCGGTGCGACCGGCGGCCTCCAAGGGGCGGTGGTGGCGGTGTGGGGGCTGACGTTCAAGGCCGGCACCGACGACCGGCGCAGCTCACCGGCGGTGGCCATCGCCCGGCGGCTGCTGGCCGACGGGGCCCGGGTCCGGGCCTACGATCCGACGGTGCCGGTCCCCGAGACCGGGCACGGGACCGGCGACCTCGACGGCATCGAGATCTGCGGCGATCCCTACGACGCCTGCCGGGACGCCGGGACGGTGGCCGTGCTCACCGAGTGGGACGAGTTCCGTCGGATCGACTTCGCCAAGGCCCGAGACCTCATGGCCACCCCGTCGGTGGTCGACGCCAGGAACCTCATGGACCCGGCAGCCCTGCGCCGCCTCGGCTTCTCCTACACCGGCATCGGGCGTCCGTGAGCCGGGTGGTGGTGGCCGGTGGGGCCGGCTTCCTCGGGTCGCACCTGTGCGATCGGCTGCTCGAGCGAGGGGACGAGGTGGTGTGCGTCGACGACTACTCCACCGGTCGGCCCGAGAACATCGCCCACCTGAACGGCCGGGCGGGGTTCGAGTCGATCGAAGCCGACGTGAGCCAGGCCGTTCCGGTGCAAGGGCCGGTGGACGCCGTCTGCCACTTGGCCAGCCCGGCGTCACCCCCGGCCTACCTCCGACGACCGATGGAGACCCTGGCCGCCGGGAGCGAGGGGACGAGGCGCCTGCTGGAGCTGGCCGACGCCCACGGGGCGCGCTTCGTGCTGGCCTCGACCAGCGAGGTCTACGGTGATCCCGAGGTCCACCCCCAGGTGGAGGGGTACCGGGGGAATGTCGACCCGGTGGGGCCCCGCAGCGTCTACGACGAGGCCAAGCGGTTCGCCGAGGCGATGACCATGGCCAGCCACCGGTCCCGGGGGACCGACGTGGCCATCGCCCGGATCTTCAACACCTACGGCCCTCGCCTGGCTCCGGGGGACGGTCGTGTGGTGTCGAACTTCGTGGTCCAAGCCCTGTCCGGGAGGCCGCTCACGGTCTACGGCGACGGATCGCAGACGCGGAGCCTGTGCTTCGTGGCCGACGAGGTGGGTGGGCTGTGCTCGCTGTTGGATGCCGGGATGACCGGCCCGGTGAACATCGGCAATCCCGACGAGCGGACGGTGTTGGAGCTGGCCCACCGGGTGCTGGAGCTGACCGGGTCGACGTCGGCGCTGGCCTTCGGGCCGCTCCCGGTGCACGACCCGGTGCGGCGGTGCCCCGACATCTCACTGGCCCGCCGAGAGCTGGGATGGGAGCCCAGCACGCCCCTCGACGCCGGGCTGGCGGCCACCGTCGAGTACTTTGCCCGGATCGTGGCGGACGGCGGGAACGGGTCCGGGGCTGGCGGCGCCGGAGGCAGCGGTGGCTAGCCGTGTGCTGGAGCCGAAGAGCTACCACACGCTCTCGGTGATCGTGCCGGTCTACAACGAGCGGTCCACGGTGGCCGAGATCTTGCGGCGCGTCCGGGCGGTGCAGGTCCCGGTGGTCGTCGACGTGGTGGTGGTCGACGACGGCTCCACCGACGGGACGGACAAGGTGCTGGCGGCACTGGAGGACTCCACGGTCCGTGTCCTGCGCCATCCGACGAACCGTGGCAAAGGGGCGGCGATCCGCACCGGGCTCTCCTATGCCCGGGGCGACCTGGTGTTGATCCAGGACGCCGACCTGGAGTACGACCCCGAGGACTGGCCCCGCCTGCTCGAACCCGTGCTGCGGGGCAAGGCTTTCGTGGTCTATGGGAGCCGGTTCACCGGTGAGCGCAAGAACATGCTCCCGCTCCACTGGATCGGGAACCGGTTCTTGTCACTGGTGACCAACGTCTTGTACCGCTCCACGCTGTCGGACATGGAGACCTGCTACAAGCTGGTCGACCGGCGGGTCGTCGAAGGGTTGCGGATTGTCTCGGATCGTTTCGACTTCGAGCCCGAGATCACGGCCAAACTTCTCCGGCGGGGCTTTCGCATCTACGAGGTCCCGATCTCCTACGCCGGCCGGGAGCCCGACGAGGGCAAGAAGATCACCTGGCGTGACGGGTTCGGGGCGCTTCGGGCGCTGGTGCGGTTCCGGTTCACCAGGGACGTCTGATGGGCTCGACGGCGAGGCCCGCCGGGCACACCGCGGAGAAGGCCGGGCACACTGCGGAGGCGGTGGCCGCCGTGGTGGTCGACTACGACACCGGAGACGTCCTGGCCGACTGCGTGGCCTCGCTCGTCGCCGCCGGGGTTCACCGCGTCGTGGTGGTGGAGAACGGGAGTGCCGGCGGGGCCCGCCGTGCGCTGGATCGCCGGGGACTGGAGGTACCGGTCGTCTCCCCGGGCCGCAACGTGGGCTACGGGGCGGGGGCCAACCGGGGGATGGCCGCGCTCGCGGGTGACGGCGCAGGCGTCGCGGGTGTCGGGCCTGGCGAGTCCGGCGGCCGGCCCCGCTACGTCATGGTGTGCAACCCCGACCTCGAAGTGCGCCCCGGCGCCGTCGAGACCCTGGTCGCGGCGCTCGAAGACGAGCCATCGTGGGCCGTGGTGGGACCACGCATCTTGACCGCCAACGGCGACGTCTACCCGTCGGTGCGGCGGTTCCCCTCCATGCGCGACGCCGCCGGGCACGCCCTGCTCGCGCTCTTGCGACCCGACAACCGCTTCAGCCGGCGCTACCGCCCATCCGACGCCGGGGGCGACCGGCGCGCCCCGGCCGACTGGGTGTCCGGCGCGTGCATGATGGCCCGGGCCGCGGCCATGGAGGAGCTGGGCGGCTTCGACGAGTCGTACTTCATGTTCGCCGAGGATATGGATCTGTGCTGGCGAGCCCACCGGGCCGGCTGGGGGGTGGGGGTCGAGCCGGCGGCGATCGTCGTCCACGCAGGCGGCGTCGCCCGGCGCCGCCACCCGTACCGGATGCTCGTGGCCCACCACCGATCGGCCTGGCGGTTCGCCGTGCGGACCACCCGGGGCTGGCGCCGCGTGGCGCTCCCCCTGGCCGCCGCAGTCCTCGGACTGCGGCTGGTGGCCGCGGTCGCCGACGAGGCCTTGCGCACCCGGAGGGAGGCGCCACCACCCGGACGGGCGTAGCATGGGCCCGGGCTGCGCGCGGGTCTGTGGTTGAAAGTCGAGGCCAGTCGCAGGCGAAACGACCCACGTAAGGCGACTCGTGGTCGCCGAGCATGGTGCGGCTTAGGGGTAAGTCCTGCCCGCCGGGCTCCGGAACCGGGGCCGCGGTGGTGACGGGGGGATGCGTGCCATGTCGGTGCCGTCGGGTCGCTCAGGCGGCCGCCGGTACCGGGCAGCGAGCCCCGCAGCAGGCGAGTGTGGGGTCAAAGACCAGGTCAGCCGTACGTAGCCCATCAACGGTCCGGAGAGCTCGAACCGACGGCCGCCATACTCGTCGACCCGGACCCAGCCGGTGCCGGGATGGTTCGACCGGCGGAACGGTAGGCTTGGCCGGTCATGAGCGTGTTCACCCGGGTGCTGCGGGCCGGAGAGGGTAAGAAGGTCCGCCGCCTGGCCGAGATCGTGCCGCTCATCAACGACCTGGAGCCCGAGATGGAGGCGCTGAGCGACGCCGAGCTCCAGCACAAGACCGACGAGTTCCGCCAGCGGCTCGACCAGGGAGAAGAGCTGGACGACCTGCTGATCGAGGCCTTCGCCGTCGTGCGGGAGGGGGCGTGGCGGGTGCTCGGGCAGCGGCATTTTGACGTGCAGCTCATGGGCGGGATGGCGCTCCACTTCGGGTGGATCGCCGAGATGAAGACCGGGGAGGGCAAGACCCTGGTCTCCACCCTGCCGGTGTACCTGAACGCGCTGGCCGGCCGGGGC
>JAJYWF010000083.1:6612-10865 GCA_021791635.1 Actinomycetes bacterium | reverse complement strand
CGGTGGTGTGTACATGTAGAAAATGACGTGGACGGAGCCGGTCTCGATCACTCCAGCGTTCGAGATTGTGCGTGTCGTGGCGTCGTTGCGGACCCAACTCGATCCCGCTCCCCCACCACCGGCACCGTCCCCGTCGGTGAGGCCATAACCTCCTCCGCCGCCACCGACGAAGCCTCCACCTCCACCCCCGCCGCCAGAGTGCCCTTCCACAAAAAATGTCAACTTGCTAGTTGTTGATCCACCACTCGCCCCAGCAGTGGCTGCTCCCGAGGTGCTGTTTGTCCCACCGTTTCCGCCGGAGGCACCGCCTGTGCCAAGGACGCCGCCCGTGCCACCGGGACCTTTCCCCGTTGTCGTGGGATCAGCGTGTGTGGATCCAGCTGCTCCGGTGCCGCCGCCACCGCCATGAGTAAGCTGCTCGAATGCCTCTCCGCCTCCACCGCCGCCAGAGGCCACTGCGAGGAGGTCAGTCAACCCGCTCGCTGTAGTGGGTGCACTGGTACTGGACGTACACGTGGTACCGAGGCAGATGGCGCTCGATCCACCTCCGCCGCCTCCGGAGCCGACATAGCTGTAGCGCGTAGATACACCTGTGCTTGTGAGCCGGGTACCAGCCGCGCCGGTGCCACCGTTGCTCCATCCAAGTCCGCCTCCAGTAGCTGAGGATGTACGGTTGTGCTCCGGGGTCCCTGTCGTTATACCAGCACCCCCGACACAGCCGGACACGGCCGAGATCTGCGTACCGGCGCTGATCGAGAAGCTGGCCAGAATTTCAGCACCAGGACCTCCGGCTCCCTGATAATTTTTTCCGGTATCCACTCCTGTCGCTGTGAAGTGACCCCAACCACCCTCGCCCCCACCTCCGCCAAGGAGGTGCACCTCCATGGCGTAGGTACCCTGGGGCGCAGTCG
Source organism: Actinomycetes bacterium (assembly GCA_021791635.1). Lineage (GTDB taxonomy): Bacteria > Actinomycetota > Acidimicrobiia > Acidimicrobiales > RAAP-2 > JAJYWF01. Next base: position 9,954 of record JAJYWF010000083.1, on the reverse strand, counting down.
TCGTACTGACCGCCCCGCACGTACTGGACCCTGTCCAGGATTGCGTAGACGTCGCGCCGGCGGGCGAAGCGCTCAGAATACTGACACCAATTCCCGAAAGGAGGGTCAGCGCACACAGGGAGGACAACCGCGCCTTCAGAGATCGCTTCATCAGCTCCCCTCCTGGCAAGCCCCAGGGAGCTAGCCGCCGGTCCACCGCTCACGTACGAAGCGAGCCCACACGCACAGCACACCAAATGGTGCCGCCTCGTCCTACACCATATTTCGGTGCCTATACAGATAACTATCGCGATATCTCGCAGACTTGTCAAGGGGTTGGAGCTCCATCAGTTTCGCGGCTTCCTACAGTGCACTCGATATAGAGCTGCAGGACCTTGTCGACTCTGCGAGTTCCAACGCACCATTTCGGATTGTCAACGGAGTCGCAGGTGTGAATTCGCTCAACGCCCAACGATGCCGAGCTCATCCGCGAAGAGAAGCTCCGAGATATGTGCGGCCTCGTCCCCGATCGACCGCCGTCACGGTGCTCCACGTTGGGGGAGCCGCCCAACGGAGGGTGTGTACCCGTGCGCCGCAGCGCTCGTCGAGACCACCGGGCGATGGTCACACGCCGGGTGCGGGGGGCGAAGGCACCGGCGCGCTCCGGGAGGGACCGTGGTGATCGCGTGTACTGGTTTCCCAACGACGCGAACCCCCAAGACGTCACGGCGTTGAGATCCGGTGATGGAATGCTGTCCATGGCCGGGGGCGTCGCCATCTACGCCGTCGCTAGTCCCTGGTGCTGTTCGCCGCGAGGCCGGCGCCACAGTCCCGATTGCGAACGGGCCGAGGTCCCCGGGCGGGAACCAACCCTCTCGGTCACTTCGTTGCGTCGACGCGGTCCAGCGGACGCGACCGGAGGCGGAACTGAGCTTGTCCACGTCAAGGGAAGATCGGAACCGAGCACGACACTGGAGGCCCCGAAGACGAGGGGGTGGTCGTCCCGCCTGACGATGAAGAGACCAGCACCTCGCTCGTTCTGCTCTCGCCCGTGATCCCACGTCTTCCCGTCTATTGCATACAGAATCCCAGTTCATCACTCCTATCCACTCACGCCCTTCGGGACATGGGCACCACGCGAGCAGATACCGGTTCGCTTCGCAGGTGAGAGGATCTCTCTTCCACCCTGGCGGGGTCCATCGGGGCCCGGCCGAAGCCTGACCGGGTGGCGCCGGTCAGGGCGTGCTGCCACTTCGGCCAAGGATGTCATGCATCGCAGGAGGTCGGCTCGGTCCCGTCACGCGGTCCCCCCACGGCGTGGCCCGGATGCAGACCGATCGACACCATGCCCGTTGCCGGGAAGCCGGCGTGAGAGTCGGTGTCGCTCGGGTGCCCATTCGGCGAGACGTCCGACAGCGGTTGTCCATCCCCGAGATTGCCCCTGGTCTCGTGCGTCACACCTCTCGCCAGTGGGCGCGAAACGCGCTCTTCGGGATCACGGCCGCCATGAGTGCGCCTCCCGGCGTGCCCAAAGCGTTGAGCAGCCGACCGCTCCCCAGGAGGGCTCGTCGTCAGGCGCCGAACGCTCGAATGAGCCGTCGACGCCAGCGCCCACGGAGCATCGTCCACCGCGCGCGAGCCCCGGGGACGACGAACTCGGTGAGATCCAGCACCAAGCTACAGGCGGCGGCACCCCTGGAGTGAGCCGAGCCGACAGCGCCACCGAGCCCCCAGGACCGGCAGCGGGAGAGAACCTCAATGGCACTGCCAGGGTTGCGCCGAGATTTTGGACGTCGATCTCTCCCGGCGATGCTCATCAAATCCGAGAGGCAGCCACGGTTCGGCTCGGTTCCCTGTGGAAAGTGGGCGCCGAGCGGTAGACCGAAGTCATACTCTCCTAAAGACATGTATTTACTATAAAAGGCGCCCCCACGAGAGGGTCTGGAGCCGGTCTGGGTCCGGGACCGGGACCGGGAAGGGACTGGGCCCAGGTTCGAGAAACGGCGACGGACGGACCCCGTCGGTCCGAACCCGGTGACAGAAGGGTGCTTCCGGGGCCTCCGGAAAGAGCTCACCGGCGAATCGGCCTCCCCGCTCCTCCGGTTCAAGTGACGGATCGGCGGGCCGTCGGGACCCGGGCGACCCCCGGTCGGCGAGAGCCGGTTCGTTCGGCCTCAGTCGTTCAGCGCCAGGCCGTCGAGGACTTCGGCGAATTTCTCTCGTGCCGCCTGGCGACGGGTGGGGATGTGCTCGGTGGGGACCTCAGCCGGCGTGTAGCCACGAAGCGTCCTCCGGGCCACCGTGGCCCGGTGCACCTCGTCGGGACCGTCGTAGATGCGGGCCGCTCGGGCCGCCCGGTACATGGCCTCCAGCGGGAGGTCACAGGAGAAGCCGAGTGAGCCGTGCACCTGGATAGCTCGGTCGATCACGTCGTAGAGGACCCCAGCGCCGAAGTACTTGATCATGGCGATCTCGACCCGGGCCGCCGCTGCACCGTGGCGATCGATCGTCCAGGCCGCGTGCAGGGTCATGAGCCGTGCCGCCGACATCTCGGCCATGGAGTCCGCCACCCAGTTCTGCACCGTCTGCTTCTCGGCCAGCAGCGAGCCGTGGGCGTATCGCGAGACTGCCCGCTCGCACAGCATGTCCAGTGCCCGCTTGGACTGCCCGAGCCAGCGCATGCAGTGGTGGATGCGCCCCGGACCCAGTCGAGCCTGGGCCAGCTGGAAGCCGTCACCCTCGAGTCCTATGAGGTTCTCCACCGGCACCCGGACGTCGTCGTAACGGATCTCGGCGTGGTTCCCGAACCTGCCGAAGGGAGCGTCGGGATCCTCCATGCTCGCCACGTCCCTCACGATGTCGACCCCGGGCGTGTCGACCGGCACCAGGATCATCGATGACCCCTGGTACGGGTGTACGTCGGGATTGGTGACGGCCATCACGATGAGGAAGTCGGCGACGGACCCGTTGGTGGTGAACCACTTGTGGCCGTTGATCACGTACTCGTCACCGTCGCGCACGGCCCTGGTGGACAGGAGCGTCGGATCGGAGCCCGCCGTGTTCGGCTCGGTCATCGAGAACCCGCTCCTGAGCTTCCCGTCGAGCAGCGGCTGGAGCCACCTCGCCCGCTGGTCCTCGCGCCCGCTGGCCTTGATCCCCACGGCCAGCATCTCGGCATTTCCCGAATCCGGGGCATTGTTCCCGAACACCACCGGTGCGTACGGCGACTGTCCGAGGATCTCGTGCATGAGGCCGAGGCGCACCTGCCCGAATCCCATTCCCCCCAGCTCGGGCGGGAGATGGGCGGCCCACAACCCCCTCGCACGGACTTCGTCCTGGAGCGGAGCGATGACCTTGAGCACC
>JAJYWF010000083.1:0-6602 GCA_021791635.1 Actinomycetes bacterium | reverse complement strand
CGGGTTCGGTGGAGAAATCCCAGGCCATGATCTTCCCTTCTCTCTCGAATCAGTGCTCAACGCCGGGGTTGGCGCCGTTCCCTCCTCTTCCCACTACCGTAGGCCCGTGCCCGACGCGCAGGAGAACCCGACCGAACGCCACCCGATCGCCCTCCGCTCCGGACCGGCGACGCGGCCCACGACGTCCGACGTCCCACTCGGGCCGCTGAACGCCGCCCAGCGAGCCGTCCTCGCGGCGGCCGAGACGGCGTTGCTCGACGAGAGACGACTGCTCGGTTCAGGGGAGCTGCACGCACTGGCCGCGCTCCCTGACGGTGCGGTCTCGAGCCTGGCCGCGCTGGCCCACCAGGTACGCCTCTCGTGGTGCGGCCCGTCCGTCGAGATCGAGGGGATCCTGTCGGCCAAGACCGGTGGGTGTCCCGAGGACTGTCACTTCTGCTCGCAGTCGGCTCGCTTCGGCAGCAGCGTCAAGGCCACGCCGTTCCTCGACACCACAGAGGTCCTCAAGGCCGCCAGGGAGACGGCTTCACTCGGTGCCTCCGAGTTCTGCATCGTCTTGGCCGTACGGGGGCCTGATGACCGTCTCCTGGCGAGGATTCTCGAACTGGTGCCGCTGGTGCAGCGTGAGACCGGCTTGAACGTGGCGGTGAGCGCCGGCATCCTGAACAACGACCAGGCCCGCGAGCTGGCCCAAAGTGGGGTCCACCGCTACAACCACAATCTCGAGACGGCGCGGTCGTTCTTCCCTTCCGTCGTCACCACGCACCGCTGGGAGGAGCGGGTGGAGACGTGCCGCCTGGTACGCCGTCACGGAATGGAGCTCTGCTGTGGAGCACTGCTGGGGATGGGAGAGTCCGACGCTCAGAGGGTCGAGCTGCTGGTGGAGCTCCAAGAGGTCGACCCCACCGAAGTGCCGGTGAACTTCTTGAACCCGCGACCGGGGACGCCCCTCGGAGACCGCCCGGTAGTCGCCGCCTGGGAAGCCCTCCGCTGGATCGCCCTGTTCCGTCTGGCCCTCCCCGGAGTCATCCTCCGCTACGCCGGGGGCCGGGAGGTGACGTTGCGAGACCTCCAGGCCATGGGTATGGCGGCAGGGATGAACGCGCTGATCGTCGGGAACTACCTCACCACCCTCGGCCGGTCGGCTTCCGACGACCTCCGGATGCTCGAGGACCTTCGCATGCCGGTCTCGGCGCTGACGGGAACCCTCTGATCTGGTGATGGTCGACGGGGCCGGTGAACGGTTCTGCGCCGGCTGCGGTCAGCCTCGGGAGGACTGCTCAGGCTGCCTCCGCGACCTGGATCCCCCCCGTTACTGCCGGCGGTGCGGCCAGTGGATGGCGGTGGTGGTCACTCCGGCGGGGTGGTCGGCCCGGTGCCGGAGCCACGGAGACGTGAGTGGGCCGGCCGGGCCAGATCAGGCTGCTTCGACGAATTCGTAACGATTCCGGCCCTTCGTCTTGGCCCGGTACATGGCCAGGTCGGCCCGGCGCAGGATCTCCTCGGGACCCAGCCCGGAGTCGCCCAGGGCGATGCCTACGCTGGCCGATACGGCGACGGTCACGTCGTCCCCCAGCTCGATGGGTCGCTGACAGGCTTCGATCACCCTCCGGGAGACCGAAGCCGCCCGCTCGGTCGAAGCCCCCTTCGGGTCGGCGGCGTCGGACGTCTCCAGCACGATGCAGAACTCGTCACCGCCGATCCTGGCCAAGAGGTCTTCGGGACGGACGCAACGGCGAAGCCTGTCCACCACGGCCAGCAGCAGACGATCGCCGGCATCGTGACCGAACTCGTCGTTCACCTCTTTGAAATGGTCCAGGTCCAAGAAGAGGACGGCCAGAGCATCCGGCGTTCGCCTCGACCGGCCCACTGCCCTTTCCAGGTGCTCCATCAGATGGGTCCGGTTCGCCAGGCCGGTCAGGGGATCGTGGGTCGCCTGCTCGACCAGGTCGAGCTCACGCTCTTTGCGTTCGGTGATGTCCCGGCCGTTCACGACCACCCCCAGAATGCCGGGCGTGTGCAGCTGGTTCGTCGCGATGTACTCCATCCAGTGCCATCGACCGTCGACGAAGCGCACCCGCATCTGCCCGCTGGCGGTCGAACCATCCGATTCGAGCATGGTGGAGAACGCGTCCATGGACTCTTCGAGATCCTCGGGATGCACAGCCTCGGCCACCGTGCGCCCGACGGCGAGCCCACCACCGGGCCGATCGCCAGCCATGATGACCCGGGCCGACGGACTGGCGTACGTCACACGGCCCTCGCCGTCCACGACGACGATCAGGTCACTCGAATGCTGCACCAGGGCGGCGAATCGGGCCTGCTGGGCTTCGAGTGCCCGCTGGGCCTCCTCCCGGCGGATGGTGGCTGTGCGCATGTAGAGCCCCATGGCCACCAGCCCGGCAGCCGCCAACGTGGCCAGTCCGTACACCTCGGGGGGGTGGACCTCGGAAGGGACCGCCCCCAGCGCGATGCCCACCGTACCGGCCGCGATCGCTCCGAGAGCCCAGACGATGGACCAGAGCCCGGCGTTCCCACCGAAGCTCGTGAGCGTGTCGCCGATGGTGTAGAAGAGCCCGATGGTCAGCATCGGCCCCCAGCCAGTGAGGTAGATGCAGAACGCGACCACGGCGGTCTTGGCGCCGATCCGGGCGTGGAATTTCCACGCCGGACAGCCACTCTGCCAGACGTCGGTGGCGAAGCTGATCACGGCCGCGCCGACCACGGCTACCGCGACGAGCCACAGCGGCTGGCGGGTGGCCCACCCCAGGCGGCCGATCTCCCAGATCAGCCCCGAGGCCACGACGACGGCGACGATGCCGAACGGGGCGTCCCGGCGCCACCGGCGTGCCACCAGGCTCTTGAGTGACTGGGCCTCCTCGGCTCCTGCCTCCGTCATGCCCGCCGACGTTCCCCCCCGCGCCAAGCCTCCGGCGCGACTTCAAGGTTACGCCGAATCCCGAGCTGTCGCATGGACGGCACCCATGGCGTGCGGATCCGATCAGCCAACGGTGATCTCGAGCGCCGATTCGAAGTGGTGGTACGGAGCGCCGGGGAGGAAGTCCACCGGCACCTCGTCTTCTCCGCCGTAACGAGCTACGTCGAACACGTTGGACGAAATGATGCCTTCTTCCTGGGCTACGCCGCACAGGGTGATCTCAGCCGCTCCCTCGAATGACCGGAGCGGCGTCGCCTCCCCTGATCGGAGCGATTCGTACCGGTCGAGGGACACCCTCCCCACGAGGCAGTACTCGCACTCCCCGTCCACAGCCCCGATCCGACGCCCCACCATCACATGGTGAGCTCCGTCGTCGATGAAGTAGACCGTCTCGTCTCCCGAGCCAACGGCGTCGCGTATCCGCTGGTGTCGTTCGTGGGACGCGAGCAGGTGCCATTGGATGTGACGGCGGTCCTTCATGGCCCACAGAGGAGACGGCGGGACCACCCCGTCGGACTCGTCTTCGAGGGACGTGGACTGGTCCGCTCCGACAATCGGGTCAGGCCCGCCCCGTACTTCGGGCCCCGAGACGATGTCACCGGGATGCAGATCGGCTCCCGACCCGGCCGGCACCTCCGTGCCCCAATGGCCGTCCTCCTTCCTGGGCTTCTCGCCGCCCAGCTCGTCCGACCCGCTGGTGGACGTTGCCCCGGTGTCGTCGTCGCTCACGTTCGCCTCCTCCGCTCCCGACCGGTACCGGTCGGCTGGTGGGCACAACTGTAGAGGCCAGCTACGGTGGTGTTATGAGGGCCGAGAGGACCGACGGCTGGGCATCCTCCATCCCACCGGGCCCGACGCCCAGTTCGTCGATCGTGGGGTCCTGTGCCTGACCGGGTCGATCTGCCGGCCGAGAGACCAGCCCCCTCCGAGATCACCCTTCGAAACGGTCGCGTGGTCCAGCTCGAACCGATCGAAGCAGGAGACGGCGCCGCCGTAGAGGCATTCTGGCGTCGGCTGGACGCCGACGAACGCCGGCGTTTCTTGGATCTGGCCCACCTCCCGACCGACCGGCCCGGAGCCCTCGCCACACCACGTCCGGGCCAGTGCGCCGGCGTCCTGGCCCTGGTGCCCGACGGTGGTGGACCCCGCGTCGCCGGTCTCGCCCGCTACGAACGAGCCCCGGGAGATCCCTCCGGCGCCGGGGGCTCCGCCCAGTTCTTGGTGTTCGTCGACCCGGCCTGGCGCCGGTGCGGACTTGGCACTGCTCTCGTCCGCCACCTGGCCGAGATGGCCCACCATTCCGGCATCCGGCGCCTGCGCAGTGACGTGCCGGCCGACGACGAGGCGCTGCCGAAGCTGATCGAGGACCTCGGGCTGGAGTACGAGGCGCAGGAGACCGGCCCGTGGATCCACGCCAGCTTCATGGTGCACGAGACGGATGCCTACCTGGACGCCATCCTGGCCGACCAACGAGCCGGCGCCCGGACGGCCCTCGAACCGTTCTTCCGTCCAGAGAGCATCGCCCTGGTAGGTGCGAGCGACGATCCGACGAGCATCGGACGGCTGCTGCTGGTCAATATTGCCTCGAGCGGTTTCACGGGGGCGCTGTACCCCGTGAACCCCCGCCACGACGTCATCGGGGGACTCGAAGCCTTCCCCGATCTGCGCTCGTGCCCGACCCCCCCGGACTTGGCCGTCGTAGCCGTTCCGGCGCCGGCTGTCGCTCACGTCGTCGACGAGGCCGCGGCTTGCGGTGTGAATGCGCTGTGCGTCATATCGGCGGGCTACGCCGAGGTCGGATCCGACGGGAAGGCGCTCCAAGACGATCTCGTCCGGCGAGCCCGGCAGGGTGGGGTGCGCCTCATCGGACCCAACTGCATGGGGCTGGCCAACGGTGGACCCGAGCCACGTTTCAACGCCACGTTCAGCCCCACCTTCCCCCAAGCAGGACGGCTGGCATTCATCTCCCAGTCCGGGGGTCTGGGGCTCGCCGCCCTGGCCCTTCTCACCGGTCCCGAAGTGGGGATGAGCGGCTTCGTGTCGGTCGGGAACACGGCTGATCTCGGACCCAACGACCTCCTCTTGTACTTCGACGACGACCCGGCCACCGACTTGGTGCTGGCCTACCTCGAATCCGTCCCCGCCCCCCGTCAATTCGCCAGGGTTGCCCGCTGTGTCTCGCGCCGCACGCCGATCGTGGTCATCAAGTCAGGTCGCACCCAGGCCGGTCGGCGGGCGGCCTCTTCGCACACCGCGGCCTTGGCCGCCGGCGACGCCGCTGTCGACGCCCTCTTCCAGCAGGCCGGCGTGATACGGGCCGACACGCTGCAGGAGATGTTCGACGTGGGATCGCTGCTGTCGACCGGATCCGTCCTTCCTGGCCGGAGGGTCGCCGTGCTGACCAACGGCGGAGGCCCGGGCATCTTGGTGGCCGACGCCTGCGAGGCGTCCGGCCTCTTGGTCCCGGCGCTCTCCGAGGCGACCCGGGCTGCATTGCGTTCATGGCTCCCGGCTGAAGCAGCGGTCGGCAATCCGGTGGACATGGTCTCGACGGCGTCAGCCCAGGACTACGGCCGCGCCCTTCGGGAACTGGGAACTGCCCACGAGGTCGACGCCGTCATCGCGGTATTCATCCCTCCCTTCCTCACTCGAGCCGAGGACGTCGCCGCAGAGATCGCCGATGCCGGCCGTGAACTGGCTCCCGCGACCTTGGTCGCCGCGGTGTTCATGACAGGGGATGCACCACCGCCGGTCCTGGCAAAGTCCGGCATTCCCTCCTTCACCTATCCCGAACAGGCGGCGGCGGCAGTCGGTCGGGTTGCCCGATGGGTCGAATGGCGGGACCGACCTCCGGGCCGAGTGGTGGTCCCTTCTGATATCGACCAGTCCAGAGGGCGTTCGGTGGTCGATGCAGCCCTGGCCCTCACACCCGCCGGTGGCTGGGCCGACTCCAAGACCGCCGAGGAACTGCTCTCCGCCTACGGCATCCCGACCGTGCGAACCCGCCGTGTCCACACCCCAGAGGAGGCGGCCACGGCACAGGTCGAGCTGGGCGGTCCCGTGGTGGTGAAGATCGACGCTCCCATTCACAAGAGCGACGTCGGTGGCGTCGAAGTCGGACTGGACACGCCGGGCGCCGCCGCGGACGCCGTCCAGAAGATCCGTCGTGCTCTCACCGGATCCGGGATGGCCGACCGAGGCACCGAGCTATTGGTTCAAGAGCAGATCCTCGACGGGATCGAGATGATCGTGGGAGTGACCCACGATCCGGCGTTCGGTCCCTTGGTGCTCACGGGGTTGGGCGGTACCAGCGTGGAGATCCTCGGCGACGTCGCTCTCCGTCTCACCCCGCTGTCGGACAGGGACATCGACGAGATGCTGAGGTCTCTGCGGGCCTATCCCCTGCTCTCCGGCTACCGGAGCTCTCTGCCGATGGACGTGCCGGCGCTGACCGAAATTCTCCACCGCATCAGTGCCCTGGTGGAGGACATCCCCGAGGTGGCCGAGCTCGACTTGAACCCGGTGTTCGTCCGGCACCACGGCGCCGTGGTGGCCGACATCCGCTTGCGCCTGGCCAGACCCTGAAGCGTCCGACCGGGGGCGGTGGGACGCGTAGTCCACCTCCCGACTACGAGGTCACGGCGGCCACGAGCCGGTGCTCTTC
>JAJYWF010000082.1 GCA_021791635.1 Actinomycetes bacterium | reverse complement strand
TCACGCCATCAAGCACGAGCTGGCCCTCCCGCTCGTCTCCACGTTCCACACCCTGGACCGGGTGAAGGCCGAGGCCGGCCCCGAAGAGGTCGAAGCAGGCACTCCGGGTCGCCGGGCCGAAGCCGAGGCGGCCATTATCCGGTGCTCGGACGCCGTGCTGGCCTCGTGCAGCGTCGAAGCCCGCCAGATCGTCGACCTGTACGGGGCCGACCGGGATCGCATCGCCATCGTCCCCCTCGGAGTGGACCACGCCTTCTTCGGTCCCGGTCACGGACCGCAGGCCCGGCGGGCTCTTGGGCTCCCCACGGACGAGACTCTACTGCTGTTCGTCGGTCGGATCCAGCCGCTCAAAGGTGCCGACGTGGCGGTCAGGGCCCTGGCCCAGCTGTCCGCACGCGGCTCACCCCGGTGCCGCCTCGTGGTCGTCGGCGGGCCCAGCGGGCCGCATGGCGAGGAGGCCTACCGGGAGCTCGTGGCCTTGGCCGACCACCTGGGTGTGGGCCGTCAGGTGCACCTGGTGGCCCCCCAGCCCCACGAGCTCCTGTCCACCTACTATCGGGCGGCCGACGTGTGCCTGGTGCCGAGCCGCTCGGAGTCTTTCGGTCTGGTGGCCCTGGAAGCTGCCGCCTGCGGGACCCCGGTGGTGGCTTCGGCCGTTGGCGGGCTGACGACCCTGGTCGACCACGGGAGGACCGGCTTCCTGGTGGACGGCGCCGACCCGGCCGAGTACGCACGCTACGTGGAGCGGATCGTGGCCGAGCCGCTGCTCGGTGACCGCATGGCCACGGCGTCGGTGCTGCGGGCCCGGGAGTACACCTGGGCCGAAGCGGCGGCGAGGATCCGGTCGGTCCACGACAAGCTGGTCGACGCCCGGCTGGTGGAGTGCACCTGAGCCGGTGGCTTCGCTGACTGCTCGCTGACGTGCCCTATGTCGGTCTTCCCGGGGACGACGTCGTGGCCGAGGTCGCGGCCCGCATCGACGCGTGGACGGCGCGGGAGCTCTCCGCCGACGGGACGTTCGGACTGGTGGCGGCCGAGCGGCAGGACGTCACCGACCGGACGGCGTCGCATCGTTGGTACCTGCGGTTCAAAGGGGAAGAGAAGGACTTCATCACCGTATGGCTCACCCTGCGCCAGCGCACCCTGCACCACGAGGCGCAGTTCATGCCGGCTCCAGAGGAGCACGTCACCGAAGTGCTCCAGTACCTCATGAGGCGCAATACCGAGCTGTACGGCATGGCCTTCTGCCTCGGCCCCGAAGATGCCGTCTACCTGGTCGGGAAGGTCCCCGCGCCCCTGGTCGACGACGACGAGCTCGACAGGATCGCCGGATCGTCGATCGTCTACACCGACGACCACTTTCCGACGGCCATGACCCTGGGCTATCCCCATCTCTATCGCCGTCGCCGCCGTCCTGACCGGCCGCTGCCGGGCCGGTGAACGGATAGCCTCTGGCCGTGCCTGGAAAACTGCTGGTGGTAGGGGGTGGGATGATGGGCCGGGCCCTGATCTCGGGGCTCGTCACCCAGGGGTGGGGTGCGCCGGGGGAGATCCTGGTGGTCGAGCCCGACCAGACCCGCCGCGAGCACCTGGCCGTCCACCACGAGGGGCTGGTCACGCTGTCGGGGCTCGATGACCTCGCCCCGGGTGCGTTGCTCGGCGCCGAGGACGGTGGCGGAGCCTTCTTGGTGGTCAAGCCCGACGTGGCCGAAGGGGTGTGCCGTCGGTTGGGCGAGATGGGTGTGACCCGGGTGGCATCGGTGGTGGCGGGGCTCTCGACGGCCCGGCTCGAATCGTGCCTTCCGACCGGCGCAGTCGTCATCCGGGCTGTGCCGAACACCCCGGCGCTCATCGGCGCCGGGGTGACGGTGATCTCCGGTGGTGCCAACGCCCACGCTGCCGACCTGGACTGGGCAGAGGGAGTGCTCGGCGCCGTGGGGACGGTCGTCCGGCTACCCGAACGCCATCTCGACGCCGTGACCGGACTGTCGGGATCGGGTCCGGCGTACGTGTACCTGGTGGCCGAGTCGCTCATGGAGGCCGGCGTCCTGGTCGGCCTGCCCCGGGACCTCACCCGGACGCTGGTGGTCGAGACCCTGCTCGGCTCGGCCCGCCTCCTGGCCGAGACCGGTGACGCACCCGAGACCCTCCGGGCGGCGGTGACGTCACCGGGGGGTACGACCGCCGCCGGGCTCCGGGCCCTGGAGGCTCGCGGCGTGCGGTCCGCTTTCCTCGAGGCGGTGGCCGCGGCCACCGAGCGGTGCCGGAACCTCGGGCGTTGAGCTGCTCCGCTCCGTAGAGCACGGCACACGGCGCCACCCCGATCTTCGGCGACCGGCTCGGCCGGGACCTCACGGGTCTCCGCCCTGGCGCGGCTCTCCGCCCTGGCGCGGCTCTCCGCCCTGGCGCGGGTCTCTGATCCGGCCTGGACGGATTCCCACTTTCCCCCCGCCGCCCGAGCGCGTAGTGTCCCTGGAGCGGAGGAAGACAGACCAGATGGCTCAGCGCGTAGCTGCTCAACGAGAAGAAGTGGCCCACTCCCGGTTCCTGACCGCGAGCGAGGTGGCAGCGGTGCTGCGGGTGTCCAGCATGACCGTGTACCGCCTGATCAACGCCGGTCAGTTGCCGGCCGTGCGGATCGGGAAGTCGTTCCGGGTCCGCCAGGACGAGCTCGACCGCTACCTCGAGGATCGCCACACCAAAGCCTGTTGAGCGGGCTGGCCGCCACTCCGGGCCCGAGGTCGCAGCCGATCCCCGAGCGGCCGATCCCCGACACGGTGTTCTTCGTGTCGGACTACGGCCGAACCGACGAGTTCGTCGGGGTGGTGCACGCCGTCCTGCGCCGGCTCGCCCCCCACGCCCGGGTGATCGATCTGACCCATGACGTCCCTGCCTTCGACGTGCGGGCCGGATCGGCGACGCTGGCCCGGGCCCTCCCGCACCTCGGCCCCGGCGTCGTGCTGGCCGTGGTCGATCCCGGTGTGGGAGGACCGCGCCGCGGCGTCGTCGTCGAGCTGGCGCCGCAGAGCCGTGAAGCCGAAGGTCCCCGCTGGTTCGTCGGTCCCGACAACGGACTGCTCACGCCAGCTCTCGATCCCGGGGATCGGATCGCCGCCGCCTCGGTCCTGGCGTCGCCTGCGGGCTCGGCCACCTTCGACGGACGTGACGTGTTCGCCCCCGCCGCCGCCGCGTTGTGCGCCGGCGCCGCGCCCGACAGCCTGGGGTCCCCGGTCGATCCCTCCGGGCTCTGCCGGCTCCCCGGGCGGGTGGTGGAGCTCGGCACCGACGAGATCGGGCGTCACCATCTGACCACGGAGGTCACCTGGGTGGACCACTTCGGCAACGTCCAGTTGGCGGGGGTCGCCGACCTGGTGCCCCTGTCGGTGACCTCCGTGAAGGTCGGAGTCCCCACCCCCGCCCGCTCGGTGGCCCGGGTGCGGACCTTCGGCGACCTCCGATCGGGAGAGGCCGGGCTTCTCACCGACGCCAACTCCTGCTTGGCCCTGGTGGTCAACCGGGGGTCGGCGGCTGAGCATTTCGGGCTGGTGGCGGGCTCCACTGTCGAACTGGTCTGGTGACCTCGGGACGACCGTGGCTACCATCCTGGCCCATGCCCCAGGTTGGCTCCGGCTCACCGGGCCGGCGGATCCCCGAAGCCACCGTGGAACGCCTGCCGGTCTATCAGCGGATCGTCGTCGAGCTGCTGAGAGCCGGCATGGCCACGGTGTCCTCCGAGCAGCTGGCCGGTCTGGCCGGGGTGAACGCGGCCATGGTCCGCAAGGACCTGTCCCTCCTGGGGTCGTTCGGCACCCGGGGGACCGGCTACGACGCCGCCTACCTGGCCTCGCAGATAGACCGGGCTCTCGGCGTCGATCGGGAGTGGCCGGTGGCCGTGGTCGGTGCCGGGAACCTGGGCCGGGCCCTGGTGAACTCCGAAGGCTTTTCCTCACGGGGGTTCCGGGTGGTCGCCCTGTACGACATCGACCCCGGGGTGATCGGCGATCCGGTTGGCCCGGTGGTGGTCCGACCCCTGGACGACCTGGAAGACCTCGCCGACCTGGACGATCTCGCCGACATCGGGGACGTGAGCGGCGAGCCGGTGCCGGCCATCGGTGTGATCACCACCCCGTCCAGCGCCGCCCAGGAGGTGGCCGACCGTCTCGTGGGCGTCGGGGTGCGGTCCATTCTGAACTTCGCCCCCCGGGTGCTGGTCGTGCCTCCCCACGTCCTCCTCCGTTACGTGGACCTGTCCATCGAGCTCCAGGTCATGAGCTTCTACCTCTCGCAGGCCGAGCGGCACGGACCGGGATCGATCGTCGAGAGAGAATTGCCGGTCCTGCATTCGGTCGGCCTCACTCCCACGGCAGAGGGCGTCGGAGACCAGGTGCTCGGGGCCCCCTGAGAGTTCCGGATGTCGAACGCTCGGAACCGGCACCGACCCACGCCGCAGCGCGCCCCCGACTGGCGCGGCACTCCGGCGCCCGGCATGCTGGAGCGGTGCCGGCGGGCGTGAGCGCCGCTGGGATCGAGCGGGGCCCGGGATGGCCCCTTCGGCCGGCGTGAACGGCGTCGGGGTCGCACGAGCCTAGGAGGCGTCGAGCCGTTGTCCGTCGTGGTGGTAGGGCTTGAGCACCGACAGGCGCCGTTGGACCTGCTCGAACGGGTGGCCTTGGGCGAGCACGATGTGGCCAAGGTCCTCGGGACGCTGCGGGACCGGGCCAACATCCAAGAAGCGGTGATCCTCTCCACGTGTCTGCGCACCGAGGTCTATGCCGTGGTGGACCGGTTCCACGACGCCGTGCACGAGATCCAAGAGCTGTTCGCCGAGAGGGCGGGACTGGGTGTGGGGGAGGTGGAGCCCTACTGCGTGGTGCGCTTCGACGACGACGTGGCCACCCACCTGTTCTCGGTGGCGTCGGGTCTGGAGTCAGCAGTCCCCGGGGAGGGCGAAGTGCTGGGCCAGGTACGCCGGGCCCTGGAGCGTGCCCAGGGTGAGCAGGCTGTGGGCCCGGTCCTGGCCGAGCTGTTCCGCCACGCCGTGAGGACGGGCAAGCGGGTCCGCACCGACACGGCGATCTCCCGGGGAACGACGTCGTTCGCCCACGCTGCGGTGGAGCTGGCCGAAGGCCGTCGGGATGGAGGGCTTGCCGGGACCCGAGTGGTGGTGGTCGGGGCCGGCACGATGGGCGCCGGGGTGTTCGAGGCGCTGCGCTCCCTTCCCGATGACCGGCGCCCGGCCGCAGTGGTCCTGGTCAACCGCAGCGTCGAGAGAGCCGACGCGCTGGTCCGGGGTGCTTCGGGTGACGTGATCGCGGTCCGGGCGGTGGGGATGACCGGCCTGGCCCATGAGCTGGCATTGGCCGACGTCGTGGTGGCCGCGGTCGAAGTGGCCAACACGAGGCGCCACGAGCACTCGGTGGACTCGAGCCCGGCCCACTTCCTCACCCCGACCGACCTCGCCCCCGGGGGAACGCGCGCCGACCGCCCGCTGTTGGTGGTGGACCTGGGCATGCCCCGCAACGTCGATCCGGCGAGCGCCGGTGCACCTGGGGTGACCCTGCTGGACATGGACCACCTGACCTCCGCCGTGACCCGGGCGATGGAGGATCGGCGAGGCGAGGCCGAGCAGGCCGCGGCGATCGTGGCCGAGGAGGTGGCCCGTCATCGGACAGCGGCGCGGGCCCGCGGCGCGGCTCCGGTGGTGGCGTCGCTGCGCTCCCGGCTCGAGGCGGTGCGGCTGGCCGAGCTCGAGCGCCGGCGCGGGCGTTTCGCCGGACTGTCCGACGCCGATTGGGAGCAGGTGGACGAGGTTACCCGCGCCGTCCTGGCCAAGCTGGTGCACCAGCCCACGGTGGTCCTGAAGGACACCGCCGGATCGCCGAGAGGCGATCGCCTGGTCGAGGCCCTCCGGGCCCTGTTCGATCTCTGAGCAGTGGGGTCCGCCACGGCACCCCGTCCGGGCCGAACCGATCCGCCGGCTCCACTCGATCCGCCGGGCCACACCCATCCGCCGGCTCCACTCGATCCGCCGGACCACACCCACCCGCCGGCTCCGCTCCGACCGTTCCGTCTGGCGACCAGGGGATCGCCCCTGGCCCGACGGCAGGCCGAGCTCGTGACCGAGTTGTTGCAACGGGTGATGCCGGGGCGGACCGTCGAGCTGCTCGTGGTGCAGACCGAGGGAGATCGTCGGGCCGACGAGCCGCTGGACCGCATAGGGGGCCAGGGTGTGTTCGTGAAGGAGGTCCAGCAGGCGGTCTTGGACGGCCGGGCGGACGTGGCTGTGCACTCGGCCAAAGACTTGGCGCCCTTGACCCTCCCGGGTCTCTGTCTGGGGGCGGTCCCCCCACGCGCCGACCCCCGTGACGCCCTGGTGGGCTCCACCCTCGACGGGCTGCCCACCGGCGCGACGGTGGCCACCGGATCGGCGCGTCGAAGGGCCCAACTGGCCAACGCCCGACCGGACCTCAGGTTCGCCGACCTGCGGGGGAACATGGAGTCCCGGGTCAGCCGGGCCGGGGACGGATCGGCGGATGCTGTGGTGGTGGCCGTCGCCGCCTTCGACCGCCTGGGTTGGAGGGACCGGCTCTCCGAAGTGCTGGCGCCGACCGTCTGCCTGCCCCAGGTGGGGCAAGGTGCGCTCGCCCTCGAGTGCCGCGAGGACGACGCTGCCTGCCGTGCCGCGCTGGCGGCTGTGGACGACCACCAGGCTCACCGCACCCTGCTGGCCGAACGCTCGTTCCTCGCCGCGCTGGGGGCCAGCTGCTCGGCACCGGTCGGGGCCTGGGCCGAGGTGGTCGGTGGAGGGAGCCTGCGCCTGCACGCCATGGTGGCCAGCGGCGACGGTCGGGTGCTGGTCCGCGCCGCCCTCACCGGTGACGACGCCGAAGCGTTGGGTCGAGAGGTCGCCCGTCACCTGATGGAAGACTGCGGGGGGTCAGCCGTGCTGGAGGTGGTCGTCGCCTCGCCAGCCCATGGGGCCACCCGGTGACCGTCTACCTGGTGGGGGCCGGCCCGGGGGACCCCGGGCTCCTCACCCGGCGAGCCGCGGCTCTGCTGGCCCGGGCCGACGCCGTGGTCTACGACCGGCTGGTGGACCCAGCCGTGCTCTCGTTGACCCGGCCGGGGGCCGAGCTCGTGGACGTCGGTAAGCGGCCCGGTCCGGGTGCTCCGCCGGGCGCCGAGAGCCAGCGGGCGATCAACGATCTGCTGGTGGAGCTGGGTCGCGAACGAGGTCTCGTGGTACGCCTGAAAGGCGGCGACCCGTTCGTGTTCGGTCGGGGAGGAGAGGAGGCAGGGGCCCTCACGGCGGCCTTCGTGCCATGGGAGGTGGTGCCCGGCGTCAGCTCGGCTCTGGCGGTGCCGGCACTGGGTGGGGTGCCGGTCACCCACCGGGGAGTCGCCACCTCGTTCACCGTGGTCACCGGGCAGGTCGGCTCTCCGGCGAGCTCGGCGGGGAGCACCTCGGTGCAGGGAACAGCGCAACCCCATGACTGGCGTCGCTTGGCCGATCTGGACGGCACGTTGGTGGTGCTCATGGGCGTGGCAGCCCGGGCCGAGCTGGCCGCCGAGCTCATCGAAGGCGGACGGCGGCCCGACACTCCGGCCACGGTGATCGAACGGGGGGCGACCCCGGCTCAGAGGGTGGTTCGCACCACGCTGGCCGAGCTTCCCAGTGTGGCGCTCGAGCCGCCGGCGGTCCTGGTGGTCGGCCCGGTGGCGGCCATGGACTTGACCTCGGCCACCCCCGCCAACCCCCTTGGAACCGCCTCGCTGGCCGGCGTCACGGTCGTCGTCACCCGGCCGCGTCACCAGGCCGGACCGCTCGCCGACGCCTTGACCGCCGCCGGGGCCCGGGTGGTCTTCGTGCCCGCGACCCGGATCGAGGTTCCCGTGGACGGCGGGGAGGCGCTGGCGAAAGCCGCAGCCGACGTGCACGGCTACGACTGGGTGGCCTTCACTTCTGCCAACGCCGTCGACCGGTTCGTGCCCCATCTACGGGACGGGCGCGACCTGGCCGGGGTACGCCTGGCCGTGGTCGGACCCGGTACCCGCGACGCTTTGGCCCGGCACCGTCTCGTGGCCGACCTGGTCCCGGGCCCGTCGGCCGCCACCGGGGCCGACGGCCTGCTGGCCTGCTTCCCGGCCGCACCACCCGATGGTGGCCGAGTCCTGTTCCCGAGTGCCGAAGGCGCCGGGGACGTGCTGGTCGCCGGGCTCACCGCCCGAGGGTGGAGCGTGGACCAGGTGGCGGCCTACCGGACCGTGACCGCCACACCTCCACCGTCACCGGTGGTCGAAGCGCTGGCCGGCGCCCAGGCGGTCGTCTTCGCTTCACCGTCGGCGGTACGGGCGTACGCGTCGATGGCCGCTCCTGACGGCGAGCCCCTGCCGGTGCCCCCCCTGGTGGTCTGCATCGGACCGTCGACGGCCTCGGCCGCCCGGGGGCTGGGCCTCGTCGTCGCCGCCGAGCCTCCGACGCCCTCACCCGACGCCTTGGTGCGCGCCCTGGCCGACGTCGTCGCAGCCGCTCCCCGACACGAGCCCGGGCAAGATTTCCAGCCGGACTGCCCGTAGGCTGGAGCCGTGGTCTCCACCGCCGACCCCGCCTACCCCGCTGGCGCCGCCGCCTCCCCTGCCGCCGCCGCCTATCCCTCCCGCCGCCTGCGCCGCCTCCGGCGCACCCCTTCCCTACGTCGATTGACCGCCGAGGCTCATGTGTCGGTCGACGACCTGGTGGCCCCGCTGTTCGTGCGCGACGGCATCGCCGAGCCCGAGCCGATCGCCTCGATGCCCGGTCAGTACCAGCACAGCGTGCCCTCACTGGTGGCTGAGGCCAAGCGCCTGGCGTCGTTGGGCGTTCCCGGGCTGGTCCTGTTCGGGGTCCCCGAGCCTGCAGCCAGAGACGCCGTCGGTTCGGGAGCCTGGGATCCCGACGGCATCGCCCAGCGGTCCCTGGGCGAGCTCCGGTCGGCACTCGGGGACGAGATGGTGATCATGGCCGACACCTGCCTCGACGAGTACACCGACCACGGTCACTGCGGCGTCGTCGGCACCGACGGGGGAGTGGACAACGACGCCACGCTGGAGTGCTACCAGCAGGTGGCGCTAGCCCAGGCCGACGCCGGGGCCGACCTCGTGGCCCCCAGCGGCATGATGGACGGCCAAGTCGGTGCCATCCGCGCCGCCCTGGATGGTGCCGGCCACCAACGGGTGGGGATCATGGCCTATGCCGCCAAGTACGCCTCGGCCCTCTACGGCCCGTTCCGCGACGCCGTGGACGTGAGCATCGCCGGGGGAGGCGACCGCCGGACCTACCAACAGGACCCGGCCAACCGTCGCGAGGCTCGAGCCGAAGTCGCTCTAGACGTGGCCGAGGGCGCCGACATCGTCATGGTGAAGCCGGCGCTCTCCTCCCTGGACGTGATCGCCGATGTGCGCCGGGCGGTCGACGTCCCCGTGGCCGCGTACCAGGTGAGCGGCGAGTACGCGATGGTGAAGGCCGCCGCCGAGCGCGGATGGATCGATGGGGCGGCCGTCGCCCTGGAGCAGGTGACGGCCATCCGGCGGGCCGGTGCCGACATCGTGCTCACGTACTTCGCCGCCGAGCTGGCCGAGCACCTCGGCCACCGGTGAGCGTCCCCGGTACGAATTCGACCTGGTTCGACCGAGCCCGTCGGGTGATCCCCGGGGGGGTGGACTCCCCGGTCCGCTCGTGGGCCTCGGTCGGCGGAGCCCCGATCACCATCGCGTCAGGCGAGGGTCCCTACGTGACCGACGTCGAGGGTCGTCGCTACATCGACATGGTCCAGTCCTACGGAGCCGTCCTCCTGGGCCACGCCCACCCCGCCGTCACCGAGGCAGTCGACCGGGCGGCCCGTCGGGGCACCACGTTCGGCATGTCGACCACCGGAGAGGTCCTTCTGGCCGAGGCCATCGTCGCCCGGGTGCCCGGATGCGAGCAGGTGCGCCTGGTCTCCTCGGGCACCGAGGCGGTGATGAGCGCCCTGCGGCTGGCCCGGGGGGCCACCGGGCGTGCTGGCATCGTGAAGTTCGCCGGCTGCTACCACGGCCACGCCGACGCCCTCCTGGTCGAGGCCGGGAGCGGGGTGGCCGGACTGGGGTTGCCCGGCTCGGCCGGCGTCACCAGCGGAGCGGTGGCCGACACCTTGGTCTGCTCGTACAACACCGTCCCCGACCTGGAGGCCCTGGCCGACGGTGCCGGCGAACCTCCGGCCGCCGTGATCGTCGAGCCGGTGGCCGCCAACATGGGGCTGGTCCCCCCCGCACCCGAGTTCCTCGAGGGCCTGCGGACGGCCTGTGACGACGCGGGGACCCTGCTCGTCTTCGACGAGGTCATCACCGGGTTCCGCCTGGGAGAGGGCGGCGCCTCGGTGAGGTTCGGGGTCACCCCGGACCTGTGGTGCTTCGGCAAGGTGATCGGCGGCGGGCTACCGGTCGGGGCCTTCGGCGGCCGGGCCGAGCTCATGGCCCACCTGGCGCCGACCGGACCCGTCTACCAGGCCGGGACCCTGTCGGGGAACCCGCTGGCCACCGCCGCCGGCCTGGCCGTGCTCGCAGAGGTGCACGCCGCCGACTACGAGGAATTGGAGGAGCGGGCCGCCCGGTTTGCCGCCGGACTCGAGGCGGCGGCCCACGCCGGAGGACTCCCGGTGGCCGCGCCCCGTCTGGGCCCTCTGGTCGGTCTCTTCCTCGGGGTTCCCGGGGGACCTCCTCTGGCCGGGCCCGTCGACTACGCGTCGGCGAAGGCGGTGGTGGGCGCCGGGGTCTATCCCCGGTTCTTCCACCAGATGGCGGCCCGGGGGGTGGCGCTCGCCCCCGGGCCCTACGAAGCCATGTTCCCCGGGATGGCCCACACCG
>JAJYWF010000081.1 GCA_021791635.1 Actinomycetes bacterium | reverse complement strand
TCTACATCGCGGGGATGAACGACTTCCCCAACCGATCTTCACGCCCCGGATGTCCGAGGTCGATTCTACATCGGGGGGATGAACGACTTCCCCAACGGGGCAGCGGCGGGGGGACCTGTCCAGGTCGATTCTACATCGGGGGGATGAACGACTTCCCCAACATCAGCCCTTCGCATTGCCACGGCCCGTCGATTCTACATCGGGGGGATGAACGACTTCCCCAACGTGGGCAACACGGACGACGCACGGGAGCCGATTCTACATCGGGGGGATGAACGACTTCCCCAACTGAAAGGAGACATCGTGCGAACACTGTGCGATTCTACATCGGGGGGATGAACGACTTCCCCAACACGAGACGAGGCCGTGCGCCGACCCGAGCGATTCTACATCGGGGGGATGAACGACTTCCCCAACTGAAAGGAGACATCGTGCGAACACTGTGCGATTCTACATCGGGGGGATGAACGAATTCCCCAACATCATCGCCAATCCACCCGCCACCATTGCGATTCTACATCGGGGGGATGAACGACTTCCCCAATTCTGCGAGACCCGCCTGGGCGCGGTTGACGATTCTACATCGGGGGGATGAACGACTTCCCCAACGACGCGGGACGAACTGCGACGTGCCACCCGATTCTACATCGGGGGGATGAACGACTTCCCCAACGTCTCACGCGGCGGGTTGGCGGGCGTACCGATTCTACATCGGGGGGATGAACGACTTCCCCAACGTTTTGCGGCGACCATCGCTTGTGACACTGACTGTCCGCCGGGGGGTGGTCAGCTGACCCAGGAGGACTTTCAAGACCCGACCGGGGTCATCTACGACACGCAGTCGCTCCCTGGCTCCACGGAGTTGTGGTCCAACAGTTGGGTGACTTGGACGGTTGCTTGTTGATGCCTCGACGCCACCTTCGACACTGCCTTGGACACGACCCACCAAGCTGGAGCCTTTGCGACATTGCTCTTTGAGCTCATTGAGATCTTCGGGTGGGGGCATCATCAGTGAGCAGTCATTCTCCATAATTGCCTGTTCGATCCGAGTGACCAGCACCCGCCCGGACCGGAGGGTGATGCCAGCGTGGCGGGCGATCTCGAAAGGGGTTGCACCCGTCCAACGGTTCGACATCTTCACGATTGCGATGTGCCAGGCCCGTAGCGGGATCCTCGTGCCGTGGAGGTAGGTGCCGGTCGTGACCGAGAACTGCTTCCGGCATCTGGCGCACTTGAAGACCCGGCGTTCGGTCCGTGCTCCAGTCCTCGTGGTCCGCGAGATCCCGTCTTCGGGTTCCAAGAAGTACACCCGATTGTGCTCGCAGTGCGGGCACACGGGGCCATCCGGCCAACGCACGTGCTCGAAGAATGCGTAAGCGCTGGATTCGTCCTTACCGTATCCGTCAATCGCGCCTTCGCCTTCGCCTTCGGGCACGGACCGATCCTCGCCCCGCGTGGTGGGTTTGTCAATTGACAATGCAATGTGAGGGCGATGAATACTTCCGTCCAAGGCGTTCACGAGACAAAGTCGTGACCAGGATAAACAACGAATTTCAAAAAATTTATCCCATAAGTGCCGTTCTCAGCGGCACAGGGTGAAGGGCCAATTCACCCAGGGAGGCAATTATGCACACTGAAATTCACTACCCCGCCGACAGCGGCACACGCGGTGGTCCCCACCGCCCGAGTCTAACCCCACCGCCCGACCAGGACGACCGGTGGACCTCCCGCCGGCCGACGGAGCTCGCGCAAGTGCCAGACCCCGAGTACCTTCACGCCGCGCGAGCGCCGAGAGACTCGCGACCCGAGCCCCCGGCGCTGCTCACCGTCGATGACGTGGCCGAGCTTCTCCAAATGAGTCGGTCGTGGGTCTACGAGCACTTGATCCGCCCTGGGGATCTACCCTCGATACTCCTGGGTACGGCGCGACGTGTCCGACGTACGGACTTCGACCGGTTCGTGGGGGACGCTCGGCTCGATTCAACGCCTTGAGAGCGGGAGCCGTGTTCGTGGATCACGTCCCGGTGTCACCGGCCCACAGTTGGCGG
This sequence comes from Actinomycetes bacterium, assembly GCA_021791635.1. GTDB lineage: Bacteria > Actinomycetota > Acidimicrobiia > Acidimicrobiales > RAAP-2 > JAJYWF01. The sequence goes on along the minus strand of JAJYWF010000081.1, from coordinate 8,937 downwards.
TTCATCGCTTCTGCCACATGCGTCCGGCGCTCCTTGAGGAGGTGCGAGTAGATGTCGGCGGTGGTGGCGATGTTCGCATGCCCCAGCTGGTCGCTCACTGTCTTGAGCTGGATGCCGGCGGCAAGTAGGAGCGATGCGGCTGAGTGGCGCAGCTCGTGGAGGTGCCAGTCCCCGAGCCCCGCGCGGGCCGCCAGTTCCTTGAAGTGCTTGGAGAAGTAGTCCGGATTGACCGGCTCCCCAATGGCGGTGGTGAAGACCAGGTCCATGTCCGTCCAGCCGTCGGAAGCCAAGCGCGCTGCCACCTTACGTCGCTTGTGCTCCCTCAGCATCGCGGCAGCCCCCGGGGCGAGTGCCACCACCCGGGCCGACTGGGCCGTCTTGAGCGTGCCATGGGTGGCGCGCCGGACGACGCGGCCTTCCCGGTCGCGCTTGATCCGGCTGCCTTCCCGGACCGGCTCGCGTTTGATGGCCTTGTCCACAGTGAGCTCGAGCGTTGTGAGGTCCATGTTGTGCCACGTCAGCCCGAGGACCTCGCCTCGGCGGAGTCCCGCCGACAAGCACAGGGCGTACGCCGGTCCGAGAGGATCGTCTTTCATCGCTGCCATGAGCTGGCGAGCCTGGTCAGCATCGAGGGAACGTCCTCTGCGCTGCTCCTTCTTCGGTGCCTTGGTGAGCGCAGCCACATTGCGCCGAACCAGCCCCTGACGTTCGCCGTACTTGAGCGCCTGGACCAGGACGCCGCGGATCACCTGCAAGGTCCGCGGCGACAAGTGCCGCACGTTGCCGGATCTGGTCGTCGTGGCTTCGGCAGCCTTGACCCGCAGCATTTCAGCCACATCCTGGGGCGTGAGCTTCATGATCCTCACGTGGCCGACAGTAGGGACAATGTGGCGGCTTACGATCGTCCGGTAGCTGATCTCGGTGTTCGGAGCGACCTTTCCTTCGACGTCGTCATCGAGCCAGCGATTGCAAAGCTGCTCAACGGTCATCTGACCGTCGCCGACAGGAAGACCGAATTCGAGCTCGCTCTGCTCGGATCGAAGCTTCCGCGCTACTTCAGCACGCGTCTTCCCGTAGACGACCTTGCGCTTCCGTCGACCACCGACCATGCCGAGGTTGATCGAGCCGGTCCACACACCATCGGCCCGCTGGAACACCGAGCCTTCGTTCTTCCCTCGCCGTCCCACGGACCCTCCTGCGCACGTTAGGCTACAGTTAGGCTACAGAACGCTCAGGAGTTTGGCAATGACCACGCATAATCCCTGGTAGTCAGCGCGCTCGGAGGGATTCGAACCCCCAACCTTCTGATCCGTAGTCAGATGCTCTAGTCCGTTGAGCTACGAGCGCCGGTGCAGTACACCGTTCGACACGACCCGGCGGCGCCGCCGGATGCCGGGCGGCCCCGTCCATCCACGACGACGGTGCGACTCCCCAAGTGTAGACAGGCAGTCGACGGCAACGGTACTCCCCCTCCATCGCCGTCGTCATTCGCCGTCGTTATTAGGGCCAATGTGCGCGAGTCCCGGCTCCAGGGCTGCATTCGCCCCAGGGGGGATTCCATCCGCCGTTCCCCACTCGCGCTGCCCCGCCTGTCGCCGCTACCCCGCCTGCTCCACCTCGGCTCGGATGCGCTCCAACGTCGTCCGCATCCCGTTGCGGTTCGTTCTCCCCCGCGCCCAACCGAGTAGGGCCCAGTACACCCGGAGCATGGCCGTGTTCGCGAGCTCGAAGGACTCCGTCACGTCGGTCCCCTCGCCGGCCGGCTCCATTCGGTAGGTCCACACGTTGAGAGGCTTCTCCTTGGGCCCCACGCCGAAGGAGAACACCTGGCCCGGCTCGCACTCGCGGACGACACACGTGGTCCAGTAGGTGGGTCCCTTGCCGTTACGCTTCACATGCCCCCGGAATCGGGCACCAGCTACCGGCCCCGTGGCGCCATCGAGCCATTCGGCCTCGAACGTCTCGGGACTGTAGCTGCCGATCCGGGTCACGTCGCTGACCAGATCCCAGATCCGCTCGGGCGGGGCGTTCATGTGCACGGTGACAGAGTCCTTCATGTACCCACCCTATGACCCGAGCGTTGCCGGCGCACCCGTGGCCGATCGGTCCCAGCCATCGGTGCCAGCCACCAGTCCCCCGGCCGTTCCCGCCCCGATCGGCGGTCTGCAGACCTATAGCCCGAGGTGGTGACCCTCCCACAGCCGGATCCCACCCAGGATGCCCGCGGCGTTGTCCACGAGGATGGTCCGCTTCTCCAGGTCACCCAGTTCGCTGCGCTTGATCCGGGTGGCGTTGCCACCACCGACGTAGAGGTGGTCGAAGAACAAGAGGGCGTCCAGATTTCGGAAAGCCTTCATCGCCCGGCGCCGCCAGTGGTGGTCGCCGATCTCCTTCCGGGCGCGCTCGCCGAGCTGGTCGTTGTAAGTGTCACCCTTGCGGAACGGCTGGTGGGCTATCTCCAGGTGGGGAAGGAGCTGACCGTCCAGGAACACGGCGGTTCCGAACCCGGTGCCCAGGGTGATCACCAGTTCCAACCCCTTTCCTTTCACCACCGCCAGTCCCTGCACGTCGGCGTCGTTCGCCACCTTGGCCGGCTTGCCGATTGCTTCGCTCAGAGAATGGGCCAAGTCGAAATGGTCCCAAGCCTCGACCAGATGGTCGTCGATGGTCGATCCCGGTCCGGCCGTCGTCACGAAGTGAGGAGCACTCAGCACCAGGCCGCCTCGGACCATTCCGGGAAAGCCGGCCGAGATGCGGTCGGCCTCGGGAAGCGACTGAGCCATCTTGGCCAGGGTGGGAACCATCCCGCCGCTGCCGTCGGGTGCCATCGGATACTTGGTGGTCTTGCGGACCCGATCGGCCACCATCGAACCCGAGGCATCGAGCACAGATGCCTTGAGACCGGTGCCTCCGATGTCGATGGCCAGCGTGAACGGCCGAGTGCCCTCGGATCCCGCCTTGCCCTCGGATCCCGCCTTGCCCTCGGACCCCGCCTTGCCCTCGCCGTCGGATGTTCCGTCTTTCGCCATGACCGCTCCTCCAGCTGCCCCGCTCCGTCCGAACACTAACGCCGCTGCTCCCGCATCTCGGCCACGATGGTCGATGGCGCAGCTCAAGTGCTCACGGTAACGTCGTCGCCCGTGACCCAAGGACCTTGGTCAGGTGACGCCTGCTCGCTGGTCGAGGCCTTCCGTTCGGGTGACATCACCCCCACCGAGGCCCTCGAGCTCTCGTTGGCCGCCATCGAGAGCTCCGACCTGAACGCCGTGGTGAACGTGGACGAGGAAGGAGCCCGGGCCGCGGCGGCGTCGGCTGACGTGGACCTCCCCTTCGGTGGAGTGCCCATCGGCATCAAGGAGCTGGATCCGGTGCTGGGCTGGCCCCGCACCGAAGCCTCTCTCGTCTTCAAGGACCGGGTGAGCGACTTCGACGGGACGATGATCGCCCGCCTGAAGGGGGCCGGTGCGGTACCGGTCGGCCAGACCACCGCCAGTGAGTTCGGCGGGATCAACCTCACCTACACCCGACTCCACGGCGCCACCCACAATCCGTGGTGTCACGGTCGCACCCCGGGCGGATCCTCGGGCGGCTCGGCGGCGGCCGTGGCCGGGGGACTGCTGCCCATTGCCACCGGAGGCGACGGGGGTGGGTCGATCCGGATACCGGCCGGCTTCACCGGGCTGTTCGGCCTCAAGGCCACCTTCGGCCGGATCCCCAAAGGTCCCCACACCGAGATCGAGCCGCTGACCGCGGTTCTCGGGTGCCTCAGCCGGTCGGTGCGCGACGTGGCGCGGTGGTTCGACGTGTGCAACGGAGCCGACGAGTACGACCCATTCAGCCTCCCCAGAGTGGAGGGATGGGAGGCGGGCCTGGGCACCCACGACCTGACCGGCAAGCGGGTCGTGGTCTCGCCCGATCTCGGGTCGGCCTTCGTGTCCTCGGCGGTGGTCGAGCGGGTGGAAGAGGCCGCGGCGGCCCTCATCGCCGATGCCGGACTGGTCCGGGTAGACGTCCCGGTGAAAGTGCCACGGGGCGGGCTGGAATGGGCCATGGCCGGGACCGCCAGCCTCCTCGTCGGGCTCGAAGATCTCTACCCGGCCTGCGAGCAGGATCTCACCCCCGAGATCATGTTCGCCTGCAACATCGCCACCCGGCACTTCGATATCGGCATCGCCAAGGCCGTCGAGCAGTATCGCCGGGACTGCATCCAGGCGATGGCCGGAGTGTTCGACCAGGTCGACTTCGTCATTGCCGCCACCAATCCCGACGTGGCGTTCGACGCCAAGGGACCGTTGCCCACCGTCCTGGACGGGGTCGACCTGGCCAAGGAGCACGGCTTCGACGTGGCTCTGGGCAACCAGGGGGCTCTCACCATCCCGGCAAATACCACGGGGAACCCGGCCGCGGCCATCCCGGCCGGGACCGTCGACGGGCTCCCGGTGAGCATGCAGGTGATCGCCCGCCACCACGCCGAACCGTTGTTGCTGGACCTGGCCCTCACCATGGAGCGCGAGCGCCCGTGGCCCCTTCTGGCACCGACGGCACCGCGCTGAGGGCCACGCACTCCCCGCACGCACCGCACGCATCGCACTCCCCGCGGTCGCCGCCGACCTCAGGCCGGGACCAGGCGCACCGGGAGATCGGCCAGGCCCCGCAGGACCACGTTCTGGCGGAAGGTCACCCGGTCGGTGGCCAGCTCCACCTTGGCTGCTCGCCGGAGCAGCTCGGTGAGAGCGACCTGGGTCTCCAGCCGGGCCAGGGGTGCGCCCAGGCAGTGGTGGATGCCGAACCCGAACCCCAAGTGGCGGACGTCGGGACGGTCCAGGACCAGTGTGGCCGGCGCGTCGAACGCCGCCGGGTCACGGTTGGCCGAACCGATGAGGAGCACGGCGAACTCGCCCTTCTCGATCATCTCGCCGCCGACCTCGAAGTCCTCGATCATGGTGCGGCCGGTGAGCTGCACCGGCGAGACGAACCGCAGGAGCTCCTCGACTCCGTTGCGGGCCAGGGCGGGATCGGCCCGGAGTGCGGCCATCTGGTCGGGGTGCTCGATGAGCGCCAGCACCGACCCGCCGATGAGGTTGACCGTGGTCTCGTGACCGGCCACCAGCAGCAGGATGGCCGTGGACAGCAGCTCCCCTTCGCTCAGGGTGTCCCCGCCGTCTTCGGCCTCGACCAGCCGGCTGAGCAGGTCCGGCCCGAGGTGCTGGCGTCGGTCGGCCAGGAGCTCGAAGAAGTACTCGGCGAACGCCACCAGCGCGTCCATCCTGGCCTGGCGGACCTCGTCGGTGAGGAGGAACTCGGGGTCGAGCCCCCGGGCCAGCGCCGCCGACCAGGCGGGAAAACGTGTCTGGTCGGCGTCGGGCACGCCCAGCATGTCGCAGATGATCCGCACCGGCAGCGGGTAGGCGAAGTCGGCCACCGCGTCGATCTCGCCGCGCTCGAGCCCGGCATCGATGAGCTGCGTCACGATCTCGACCGTCCGGGGCCGGAGCTCTTCGACCATGCGGGGCGTGAAGGCTTTGGAGACCAGGCCCCTCAGGCGGGTGTGGTCCGGAGGATCGCGGAAGAGGAAGGGGCGGTTGTCCCGCTCGGCCTGCTCCACCATCTCGTCGATGACCGACGAGCGATGCCGGTCGCCGGCGAAGCCTTCGGGCATCCGGTCGGGGTCGATGTGCGTGCTGTCCGCCGACGCTCGCCGATCGCGTAGGACGGCCAGGCAGTCGGCGTGCCGGGCGAGCACCCACATGCCCTGGGGACTGCGGTGGATCGGCACCTCGGATCGGAGGAGGTCGTAGAGCGGCCACGGGTCGAGCGCGTAGCCCACGTCCGTCGGGTCGTAGGTGAGCATCATCTGGATGGTACCGCCGGGCCACCTGCAGGCCTCGGTGCGGCGGCTGACGTCGGAGGCTCCTGGCACCGCCCTGTGCGTCCGTGCCTCGCCGGGACGCTTGCGGCGCTGCGTGATCCCGGTCAGGATTTCCCGAGGGGAAGGGCGATTGGCGCTCGGAGGGGGTCGGCTCGTGGACGAAGGTGAGAGCGTGCCAGAGCCGCTCACCGGGCTCGACTACCGGGCTGCGGAGCTCCGGGCCGAGATGCCGTCGGTCGACGGCATGCTCCATGCGCTGGTTGATCGACTGTCGGGGATCCCCGGCCTGGCGATGAGCGTCTCCTACCGTCACGCCCGCTGGCGCCGGCTGGTCGGGGACATCCCGTTCGTCAACGACCTTCACCGCCGCGCCGATCCGATACGGAACATCGCGGTCACCATCGGCTCAATCGAGTACTGGCTGCGGGCGACAGGGGGAACCGTCCGGTGCGGAACCGACACCGTGGTGGCCGGTCGTGGCCGGACGACCGAGGAGATCCCGTTCACCCGGTGGGCCGAGACGCTCTTCGCGGCGCTCGTCGGGGAGACCCAGGTGCACCGCGACGCGATCGTCGCTCTCCGCGACCTCGTCGAGCAGAACCGATTCTGATGACCGGACCCCGAGCCAAGGAGGGATGAACGAGCATGTCGATTTTCGACGGGCGCAAGGACAAGGGGATCCAACGCCTCTTCGTGGAGATGCCCGACTCCGAGAGGAACAAGATCGCCTGGAAGTGGCCGGACCATCAGATCCCCCAGCACTCCCAGGTGAACGTGGACTTCGACTATCAGGCTGTCTTCACCAACCTGGGCCGGGTGATCGGCGTCCTGGGCCCGGGCCGGCACGCCTTGGGCGAAGGGGCTTCGCTGGCCCTCGGTTGGCTCGTCGACCGCTTGACCGGTGGGGACTACTACGACGCCGAGCTGTACTTCGTCACCACCCGGGACATCGCCGATCAGAAGTTCGGTGGTCCCGTGGACAACTTGGTGGACGGCCCGACCAGTCTCGTGGTCACCGTCCGGGTCTTCGGTGAGCTGGCGTTCCACGTCACCGATCCCACGACCCTGCTGGCCAAGCTCATCGGAACTGACGGTGTCGAGGACTTCAACGGTCAGATCTCCCAGTGGGTGTCCGACCAGGCCCTGGCCGCCATCCGGGTGGTGCTGCCGGACCTCGTGGCCGAGCACGGGGTCCTCGCCATGGGCCAGCTCCAGGAGGCTACCGCTCAGGCCGCCACCGGCAAGGCCAACGAGAAGCTGGCCCCGTACGGACTGGCGTTGACCACGTTCGGTGAGCTGAACGTGAACCTCCCCGATACCGACGTCCAGCAGATCAAGCAGCTGGTTGCCACCCGGGCCTACACCTCGATGGCCGGGTCGTTCGACAGCGCGGTGCGCGGGGAGGCGGCCCTGGAGATCGCCCAGGGGGTGGCCGCCGGGAACGTCGGGGCCCAGCCCGGGATCATGGCCGGGATGATGATGGGATTTCCGGTGGCCCCGGCTGCGGCCCCGGCTGCGGCAGCGGCACCCACCGCGGCCCCGGCTGCGGCCCCGGCTGCGGCACCCACCGTGGCCCCGGCCCCCTATCCCGGGGTGACCGGCGCGCCGGGAGTCGCCGCGGGGGCGCCCGCGGTCGTTGCCGGTTCCTACTGCTCGCAGTGTGGCGCCGCCCTGGCCCCCGGATCGCGGTTCTGCTCGGCGTGCGGCATTCCCGTCGCCGGAGCGGCCGTGTCCCCCGCCCCGGTGGTGACGCCGGCTCCAGCGCCCACGCCGGCTCCAGCAACTCAGTTCCCCCCGGTGGCCCAACCGCCCGCTCCGCCTCCACCCGTCGGCGGTGACCTGCCTCCCGGGCCCGGGTACTGGAAGGCCTCGGACGGGAACTGGTACCCGCCCGAGTTGGCGCCCGGGCAGTGACCGCGACCGCCGACGGGCTGGCCCCGATCCCGGTCACGGTGGAGAACCCCGAGGTCTGGAGCGAGCTCTCCACGCAGCTGTCGGCCGCCGAGGGCATGCCCACCAGGCTCACCTTGGAGACGCTGTGCGGGATGGTCGGCAGCGCCGTCCCCCTCCAGTTCGCGGCCGATGCCTCGGGCTCGGCGGACCTCCTACGCGGGACCTTCACCGACCAGGTGGTCGCCCAGGCCCAGCGCAACATCGGGCGACTGAGGGAGGCGCGACCGGTGTCGGCTGAGGTTCGCCTGGTGGGAGTGCCGATCCGAGATGGCCGGCCCGAGCTGCGTATCCACATCACCGTGGCCTCCCTCGCCCCCGACGGGGACAAGGTGGCCGTCGGGGAGTTCTGGGACCTCAGCTCGGACAACCAGGCCACGGTGAGCACGGCTCGGTGCCCGTCCTGCGGGGCACCACTCGGACTGGGTCAGCTCATCTGCGACCACTGCCACTCCGACGCCCGGACCGTAGTGACCGTCCCCCTCGCCGTGTCCCGGATGGAGCTGTACTGATCACGGTCGACCCGGCGGCGGGGGGACGTCGCCCGCCGCGACGGGAGAGGACCGGGTCGGCGAACCAGGGCCGCAGTGATAGGAACACCGGAGGGAGCGCGCCGTAGACCAGGACCCCGGTTCCCGCCGGGATCTGGCGGAGGGCTTCAGGCGGGAGCAGCGGTCGGCGGGTCATGGTCGTGGTCACGGTGCGGCCTCCCCCGGCGTCGCGCGAGATCGAGGGGACCGGGAGCTCTTCGTCTCCCACCAGGTGGCTGGCGTGGTCCAGCGTCCGAGGGTCGGAGGTCCCCGAGAGGAACAAGGTGGCCCGGTGGTTGTTCACGACCGTCGAAGAACGTTCGCCGTAGCGGGCGGCGACCTGGGCCAAGTCCTGCCAGACGGTGACCAGCTGGACCCCGTGGCCGGCGCACGTGGCGGCCAGGCTGTCGAGCTCGGGAAGCGGGGTGATGTTCGCCGCTTCGTCCAGCACCACCAGTAGAGGCGGTGTGAGCGGAGCCCCACGAGCGGCGGAGCGGGTGAAGGCGGTCTCGACGACTTGCTTCACCACGGCGGTGAACAGACCCCTCAACCGGCGCTGGTCGTGTGCCGGAGCACACAGATAGAGCG
>JAJYWF010000080.1 GCA_021791635.1 Actinomycetes bacterium | reverse complement strand
GAAGTCCGCGACGGTCTGGAACCGGCGTCCCGGGCTGGTGGGCTTGCGTGATCGGAGGGGCATGGGTCTCTCAGCTCTCGAAGAGGTCGATCTTGTCGCCGGAGTGGACGGTCACGATGGCGCGCTTGGTGTCGGGGCGCTTGCCCTGGGTGTTGGTCCGCCGGTTCCGGGTGGACTTCCCCTTGCGGTTCAACGTGTTCACCTTGTCCACCCGGACGCCGAAAGCCTGTTCGACAGCGTGGCGAACGTCGATCTTGGTGGCCTTGGGGTCCACCACGAACACGTACACGTTGCGGTTCATCAGGCTGTAGGTCTTCTCGGAGATGACCGGACGGCGGAGCACGGTGGTGGGGTCCTTCATCCCGCCACCTCCCCGGCACCGGTACCGTCGTCGACACCGGCTTGCGCTCCGGTCGGTGGGCCATCTCCGGCGTGGTCCCCGTCGTCGGTCCCGGCGGATGCGGCGCCCGGAAGGGTCTCGTCGGTGAACACGATCCAGTCGTTCCGCAAGACGTCGTACGCCGAGAGCTCGGTAGCCAGCGTCGTCTGGACCCTGGGCAGGTTCCCGAATGAGCGCTCGGCCACCACGTCGTCGGCGCCCAGCACCACGAGCACACGCCCCTCGAGCCCCAACGCCTCCAAGGCGCCGATCGCCGACTTCGTCTTCGGCTCTTCCCATCCCCAGCGGTCCACCAGCACCACCTGGTCCGAGGCCGCCCGATCGGACAGGGACGAGAGGAGGGCCAGCCGGACCATCTTCTTCGGCGTGCGCTGGCGGTAGCTGCGCGGCTTGGGCCCCAAGGCCACCCCACCCCCCGACCAGCTCGGTGAGCGGGTCGAGCCCTGCCGGGACCGGCCGGTGCCCTTCTGGCGGAACGGCTTGGCGCCACCACCGCGCACTTCGGCCCGGGTGCGCGTCGACTGGGTGCCACGCCGGGCGGCAGCCAGTTGGGCAGTCACCACCTGGTGCATGACGGCCGCATTGGGCACGATGCCGAACACCGTGGGCTCCAGATCGACTCTCCCCAGCTCCGCCCCGTCGGCGGAACGACGCACCACCGACCGGGCCACGGGATCAGGGTGCGACCGGCGCACCGGACCCCGGAGCGAACCCACGGCAGTCACGATCCCGTCCCCTTCCTGCCCGCCGGTGCCTTCACCGAGTCCCGGAGCACCACCACGGCGCCCCGTGACCCCGGGATCGCCCCTTTGACGAGCACCAGCTGGCGCTCCGGATCGGACGACACCACTTCCAAGTTGAGCGCCGTCACCTGCTGACCGCCCATGCGGCCAGCCATGCGGGTCCCTTTGAAGACTCGTGACGGCGTGGCGCAGGCGCCGATGGAGCCGGGCACGCGGTGGGACTTGTGGTTCCCGTGTGAAGCACCCTGACCTTTGAAATTGTGGCGCTTCATGCCCCCGGCGAAGCCCTTGCCCTTGCTCACGGCGATGGCGTCGACCCGCTCGCCGGCGCTCAGGATGTCGGCGGTGATCTCCTGACCGACCTCGTAGGGCGCCACATCGTCCAGGCGGAGCTCCACCAGGGACCGGCCCGGGTCCACGCCAGCCCGGTCGAAGTGCCCGAGCTCAGGCTGGGTGAGGGTCGATCGCCGACGGAAGCCCCAGGTGACCTGAAGAGCCGAGTACCCCTCGCGCTCTGGGGTCTTGACCTGGACCACGCGAACAGGCGCGACCTTGACCACCGTCACCGGGATGGCGCGGTTCTGGTCGTCCCAGACCTGGGTCATGCCGACCTTCTCGCCGACGATCGCCTTGGTAGCCACGTTGCCTGCTCACTCCTTCACACGCATCCTCGGCTTGCCGAGCACACGCCAACGCTCCGCCCGGGATCCCCGAGCGGAGCGCTCGAATGTTGTGGCCCGAGGTCCCTGCCACCACCAGGTGGGCAGGCGCTCGAGCACATCTCACTGGTCTGGTACGGCGACGCCGCACCTCCGGTCACCACACTTCAAATCCCGCACCACTTCTGCGTCCGTCTTCGGTGCTGTGACCCGGCGGGGAACGTTACACCAGAATCACGAGCTCCGCCAGGGCGCCAGGGCGCCAGGGCGCCGGTGTGCCCGGCGGCACCGGCGTCAGGCCGTCTGGATCTTGATCTCGATGTCCACCCCGGCCGGCAGGTCGAGCCGCTGGAGGGAGTCGACGGTCTTCGGGGTGTGCTCGACGATGTCGACCAAGCGCTTGTGCACCCTCATCTCGAAATGCTCCCGGCTGTCCTTGTACTTGTGCGGAGACCTGATCACCGTGTAGCGGTGCTTGTCCGTGGGAAGGGGGACCGGACCTTGGACCTTGGCCTGGGTACGCAGGACCGTCTGGACGATCTTCTCGGTGGACTGGTCCAAGATCTCGTGATCGTAGGCCTTGAGGCGGATCCTGATCTTCTGACGGGGTCCGTCGGCCACGGTGACCTCTCTTTTCCGGTGCGATCGACTACTTGAGGATCTTGGTGACCCGACCCGAAGCCACCGTCCGCCCACCCTCACGGATGGCGAAGCGAAGACCCTCGGTCATGGCGATCGGCTTGCCCAGCTCCACGGTCATGTCCGTATTGTCGCCGGGCATCACCATCTCGGTGCCTTCGGGCAAGGTGATCGTCCCGGTCACGTCCGTGGTCCGGAAGTAGAACTGGGGGCGGTAGTTGGTGAAGAACGGCTTGTGCCGGCCACCCTCTTCCTTGTTCAGCACGTAGATGGTGGCCTCGAAGTCGGTATGGGGAGTGATGGAGCCGGGCTTGCACAGCACCTGCCCGCGCTCGACGTCCTCCTTCTTCGTCCCCCGGAGCAACGCACCGATGTTGTCACCGGCCTGCCCCTGGTCGAGGAGCTTCCGGAACATCTCGACGCCGGTCACGGTGGTCTTCTGGGTGTCGCGCAATCCGACGATCTCGACTTCCTCCCCGACCTTCACCACCCCCTGCTCCACCTTCCCGGTGACCACGGTGCCCCGGCCGGTGATGGACATGACGTCCTCGATGGGCATGAGGAACGGCTTCTCGATGTCCCGGATGGGCTCGGGGATGTAGGAGTCCACGGCGTCCATCAGCTCGAGGATCTTGGGAGTCCACTCCGGGTCTCCCTCGAGCGCCTTGAGGGCGCTCACCCGCACGATGGGGGTGTCGTCGCCGGGGAACTCGTACTCGTTCAGGAGCTCGCGGACCTCGAGCTCGACCAGGTCCAAGAGCTCCTCGTCGTCCACCATGTCGGCCTTGTTCAAGGCCACCACGATGTAGGGGACCCCGACCTGACGGGCCAAGAGGACGTGCTCGCGGGTCTGGGGCATGGGGCCGTCGGCAGCCGACACCACCAGGATGGCGCCGTCGACCTGGGCGGCGCCGGTGATCATGTTCTTGATGTAGTCGGCATGACCTGGCATGTCCACGTGGGCGTAGTGACGGTTGGCCGTCTCGTACTCCACGTGGGCGATGGAGATGGTGATCCCGCGCTGCTTCTCTTCAGGAGCCTTGTCGATCTGGTCGAAGGGGGTGAAAGAGGTGTTCGGGTTGTTCTCGGACAAGACCTTGGTGATGGCCGCCGTGAGCGTCGTCTTCCCGTGGTCGATGTGCCCCATCGTCCCCACGTTGATATGGGGCTTGGACCGCTCGAACTTCTGCTTGGCCATCTGAACAATTGCTCCTTGATCTGGGACGGCACCCCCTCGGGCCCGCCACGACGGTCACCCGCCGCTTCCTCGTTACGTCGCTGGCTGCGCTCCCCGGACCCGTGCGGCCCGGAAAAGCCCTTACTCTCCTCGAGCCCGGGCGATGATCTCCTTGGAGATCGCCTCGGGCACCTCGTTGTACGCAAGGAACTGCATGGTGTAGGTGGCACGGCCCTGCGTGCGAGAACGCAGGTCGGTAGCGTAGCCGAACATGTCGGCCAGCGGTACCTGGGCCCGGACGACGTGGCTGCTGCCCCGCTGCTCCATTCCCTCGACCCGGCCCCGGCGGGAGGAAAGGTCACCGATCACGTCACCCATGTAGTCCTCGGGGGTGACCACTTCCACCGCCATGACCGGTTCCAAGAGGACCGGGCGTGCGGCCCGGATGGCGTCCTTCACCGCCATCGAGCCGGCGATCTTGAACGCCATCTCCGAAGAGTCGACGTCGTGGTACGAGCCGAAGGTGAGGGTGACCCGGATGTCCACCGTGGGGTACCCGGCCAGGACCCCCGAGGTGAGGGCTTCTTGGATGCCGGCGTCCACGGAGGGGATGTACTCCTTGGGGATCACCCCGCCGGTGATCTTGTCCACGAACTCGTACCCCCCACCCGGACCGGTGGGCTCGACCCCGATCACCACGTGCCCGTACTGGCCACGGCCACCGGTCTGCCGTACGTACCGACCCTCGATCTTGTCCACCGCCTTGCGGATGGTCTCGCGGTACGCCACCTGGGGCTTGCCGACGTTGGCGTCCACGTTGAACTCGCGGAGCATCCGGTCGACGAGGACCTCGAGGTGGAGCTCGCCCATCCCCGAGATGACCGTCTGGCCGGTCTCCTCGTCGGAGTGGACCCGGAAGGTGGGGTCTTCCTCGGAGAGCGAGAACAGGGCGCGGGAGAGCTTGTCCTGGTCGGCTTTGGTCTTGGGCTCGACGGCGACGTGGATGACCGGCTCGGGGAAGGTCAGCTCCTCGAGGACGATGGGGTGGGCGGGGTCCGAGAGGGTGTCACCGGTGGTGGTCTGCTTCAGACCCACCGCGGCCACGATGTCCCCGGCGAAGCAGGCGTCCTTGTCCTCACGGTGGTTGGCGTGCATCTGGAGGAGCCGTCCGATCCGCTCCTTCTTGTCTTTGGTGGTGTTCGTGACCGTGGCTCCCTTCTGCAGGGTCCCCGAGTACACGCGCAGGTACGTCAGCTTGCCCACGTAGGGGTCGGTCATGATCTTGAAGGCCAGGGCGGCGAACGGCGCCGAGTCGTCGGGGGGGCGCTCCACGGCCTCCTCGTCCCTCCCAGGCTTGGTGCCCGGCGTGGGCGGGAGGTCGAGCGGGCTCGGCAGGTAGTCCACCACGGCGTCGAGCATCGGCTGGACGCCCTTGTTCTTGAACGCCGACCCGCACAGGACCGGCACGGCGTCGCTGCCCAGGGTGGCCGTCCGCAGGGCCCGACGCAGGTCCTCGGCGGTGATCTCTTCTTCCGCCAGGTACTTCTCCATGATCCCGTCGTCGAAGTTCGACAGGACGTCGACGAGCTGGTGGCGAGCCGCTTCGGCGTCGTCGGCCAACTTGTCCGGGATGGGCTCCTCCTCCCACTTCTCGCCCATGCCGTCTTCCCACACCAGGGCCTTCATCTCCAAGAGGTCGACCACTCCACGGAAGTCGCCCTCGGCCCCGATGGGGAGCTGCACCACGGCCGGCTGGGCGTCGAGGCGGTCCCTGATCATCTCGACGGCGCGCTCGAAATCTGCTCCAACCCGGTCCATCTTGTTCACGAAGCAGATCCGGGGGACGTGGTACTTGTTCGCCTGCCGCCAGACGGTCTCGGTCTGGGGCTCCACCCCGGCCACGGCGTCGAACACAGCCACCGCCCCGTCCAGCACCCGCAGGGAGCGCTCCACCTCGACGGTGAAGTCCACGTGCCCGGGCGTGTCGATGATGTTGATCCAGGTGTCCCGCCAGCGGCAGGTGGTGGCCGCCGAGGTGATCGTGATCCCCCGCTCCTGCTCTTGGACCATCCAGTCCATGGTGGCGGCGCCCTCGTGGACCTCGCCGATCTTGTAGTTCCGACCCGTGTAGTACAAGATCCGCTCGGTGGTCGTGGTCTTGCCCGCGTCGATATGGGCCATGATCCCGATGTTGCGGGTCCGGGCCAGGGGGAATTCGCGGATGGGCAGGGGGTCAGCCATGATGCTCCAGATCGAGAGAGCCCTCTACCAGCGGTAGTGGGCGAAGGCCCTGTTGGACTCGGCCATCTTGTGCAGGTCTTCCCGTCGCTTCACCGCCGCACCGACGCCGTTCGACGCGTCGAGGATCTCGGCCGCCAGGCGCTCGACCATCGTCTTCTCCCGGCGCTGACGGGCGTAACCGGTCAACCACCGGATCGCCAGGGTGGTCGCTCGGCGGGGGCGGACTTCAACGGGAACCTGGTACGTGGCGCCGCCGACCCGTCGGCTGCGCACCTCAAGCTCGGGACGGGTGTGCTCCACCGCCCGCTTCAGGACCCCGACCGGGTCCGTACCCGCCCGCTCTTCCACCTGGGCCAGGGCTCCGTACACGATGCGCTCGGCCACGGTCCGCTTGCCCCTGGTGAGGACCTTGTTCACGAACTGGGTCACCAGCACCGAGTGGTAGACCGGGTCAGGCTGCAGTTCACGGCGGGCGGCGGGCCCGTTACGGGGCATCTCAGGACTCCTTCTTGGCTCCGTAGCGGCTGCGAGCCTGGCTCCGCTCGCGGACGCCCGAGGTGTCCAGTGCACCGCGGATGACCTTGTAGCGCACGCCGGGCAGGTCCTTCACCCGCCCGCCACGAACCAGGACGATCGAGTGCTCCTGGAGGTTGTGCCCGACCCCGGGGATGTACGCCGTGATCTCGACTCCGCTGGTGAGGCGCACTCGGGCCACCTTACGGAGCGCAGAGTTCGGCTTCTTCGGGGTCGTGGTGTAGACGCGGGTGCACACCCCCCGACGCTGGGGCGCGCCCTTGAGGGCCGGGGTCTTGGTCTTGGTGGTCTTGGCCTGCCGTCCCTTACGGACCAGCTGGGCGATGGTGGGCACGCGCTACCTCTGCGGATCGAACTTCGGATGGGCCAGCCGGCTCGCACGCCCGTAAGGGCGCGCCGTGATTCCGGGAAGCCGGGCAATGTTAGGACACCTCGGGCCGATGGGCAAGCGCACGTTCCGGCGCTCTCCGGCTCAGGCCCCGGCCTGGAGCGGGCCGGCTTCCATGGGACCTTCGTCGCTTCCCGGCCTCTCCTCGGAGCCCGCCACCGGACCGTCGGCCACACTGTCGCCTTCAGCGCCCGGAGCGGCACCCAGCCAGCTGGCGTCGATGGTGGGGTCGAAGGGCTCGTTGCCCATGTTGTCCAACCCCAAGCCGTCCCCGCCCACGTCCCGCAGCCAGGCGGCCAGATCGTCGGTGTCGTCGCCGGCACGCTGGGCCCAGAAGGGCATGGCCTCGGCATCGGGCATCTCCAGGCGGATGTTCCGGTAGTGCTCCATGCCCGATCCGGCCGGGATCAGCTTGCCGATGATGATGTTCTCCTTGAGGCCGAAGAGCTGATCGGACTTGCCTTCGATGGCGGCTTCGGTGAGCACCCTGGTGGTCTCCTGGAACGACGCCGCCGACAGCCAGCTGTCGGTGGCCAGCGATGCCTTGGTGATCCCCATGAGCTCGGGGCGGCCCTCGGCCGGCCGCTTCCCTTCCTCCACCAGGGCACGGTTCACCTCGGCGTAGATCTGGCTGTCGACCCTCTCGCCCGGGAGGAAGGCGGCGTCGCCGGGCTCGGCCACCAGCACCCTTCGCAACATCTGGCGGACGATGAGCTCGATGTGCTTGTCGTGGATCGAGACCCCCTGGTCCCGGTAGACCTTCTGCACTTCCTCCACCAGGTACTGCTGGGTCTCCCGGATGCCCTTGACCTCCAAGAGCTCCTTCGGGTCCTTGGGCCCCTCCACCAGTGCGTCGCCGGCCACCACTTCCTGGCCGTCGACCACCTCGAGGTGGGCCCGCACCGATATCAGCGACACCTCCTCGGTGCCGTCGTCGGCGACGACGGTGATCCGTCGACCACCTTCCTCCTCCTCGATCCGGACCACTCCGGAGTGGCGAGCCAGCACCGCGGCGCCCTTGGGCGTCCGGGCCTCGAACAGCTCGACCACGCGAGGCAGACCGTGGGTGATGTCCTCGCCGACCACACCGCCGGTGTGGAAGGTCCGCATCGTGAGCTGGGTGCCAGGCTCGCCGATGGACTGGGCGGCGATGACCCCGACGGCCTCGCCCAGCTCGATCATCCGCCCGGTGGCCAGCGACTGTCCGTAGCACGCCCCGCATACGCCGTGCGTGGCTTCGCACGTCAGCACCGAGCGCACCCGCACCCGCTCGACCGAGGGATCGTCACGCAAGAGGGCCACCACCTCGTCGGTGAGGAGGGTTCCCACCTCCAGCTTGGTCTTGTCGGCCAGGACGACCGGTTCCACCAGGAGGCGGCCGTACGCCCTGGTCTCGAGGTAGGAGCGCTTCCCCGGGCTGTCCGGTTCGATTCCCTCGATCCAGATGCCGCGAACCGTGCCGCAGTCCTCCTGCCGGACGATGAGCTCTTGGGCCACGTCGACCAGTCGCCGGGTGAGGTAGCCCGAGTCGGCGGTGCGCAGAGCCGTGTCGGCCAGTCCCTTCCGGGCCCCGTGGGTCGAGATGAAGTACTCCAGGACCGACAGACCTTCCCGGAAGGACGACTTGATCGGTCGGGGGATCATCTCACCGCGGGGGTTCGACACCAGACCCTTCATCCCGGCGATCTGACGGATCTGCTGGGCATTGCCCCGGGCGCCGGAGTCCACCATCATGTCCAACGGGTTGAAGGAGAGGCCGGCGAGCGCGTGCTCCATCGCCCGCCCCACCTCCGAGTTGGCCGAGGTCCAGATCTCGATCTCCTTCTGGCGCCGTTCGTCGTCGGTGATGATGCCCCGCTTGAACTGGCTCTCGGCCTTCTCGGCCTCCTTCTCGTAGCGATCGAGGATCGCCTGCTTCTCGGGCGGGGTACGGACGTCGTCAATGGAGATCGTGAGACCGGACTGGGCGGCGAACCGGAACCCGAGGGCCTTGACCCGGTCGAGACTGGCCGCCACCACGTGCTTCGGGTAGCCGGCGGCCAGCTCTTCGACGATGGAGCCGATGGGCGTGTTCCGCTTCCCCACCACGTCGTTCACGTAGCGGAACCCTTCGGGAAGGGCTTCGTTGAAGAAGAGCCGCCCCGGCGTGGTCTCCAGCTCCAGCGGCGTGCCTTCAGCGGCGACCATTCCGGCCGCCTCGAGCCGCGTCCACAGAGGTGAGCCGGGCTGGGGGCGGATGGTGATGCGGGCGTGGAGGTCCACGTCGTCACCGTCGAAGGCCGCCTGGACCTCGTAGGAGTGCCGGAAGACGCGGTTCTCCCCGGTCGAGCCCTCAACGTCCAAGGTGAGGTAGTAGGCGCCGAACACCATGTCCTGGGTCGGCACGGTGATCGGTCGACCGGTCGCCGGCGACAGGATGTTGTTGGCCGAGAGCATCAGCACCCGAGCCTCGGCCTGAGCTTCCGCCGACAGCGGCAGGTGGACCGCCATCTGGTCGCCATCGAAGTCGGCATTGAAAGCCGTGCACACCAGCGGGTGGACCTGGATGGCCTTCCCCTCCACCAGGACCGGCTCGAACGCCTGGATGCCCAACCGGTGCAGCGTCGGGGCCCGGTTCAGCAGGACCGGGTGCTCCCGGATGACTCCTTCGAGCACGTCCCAGACCTGGGGACGGCGGCGCTCCACCATCCGCTTGGCCGACTTGATGTTCTGCGCCAGCTCGGCGTCCACCAGCCTCTTCATGACGAACGGCTTGAACAGCTCCAGGGCCATGAGCTTGGGGAGCCCGCACTGGTGGAGCTGGAGCGTGGGTCCGATCACGATGACCGACCGACCCGAGTAGTCGACCCGCTTGCCGAGGAGGTTCTGGCGGAAGCGCCCCTGCTTGCCCTTCAACATGTCCGAGAGGCTCTTGAGCGGCCGGTTCCCCGGCCCGGTCACCGGTCGTCCCCGACGGCCGTTGTCGAACAGGGCGTCGACCGCCTCTTGGAGCATCCGCTTCTCGTTGTTGATGATGATCTCGGGGGCGCCGAGGTCGAGGAGGCGCTTCAGACGAATGTTGCGGTTGATGACCCGGCGGTACAGGTCGTTCAGGTCCGAGGTGGCGAACCGCCCACCGTCCAGCTGGACCATCGGTCGCAAGTCGGGGGGGATCACCGGGACCGCTTCGAGGATCATGGCCCGGGGGTCGTTCACCCGGCGGCCATGATCGTCGCGGCGGTTGAATGCCGTGACGATCTTGAGCCGCTTGATCGCCTTCTGCCGACGCTGTGACGACAGCGGACGTCGCCCGTCGGTGGCATCGATCATCTCCCGGAGCTTGATCTCCTCCTGGTCGAGGTCGATGCGATCGATGAGCTGTTGGATGGCCTCGGCGCCCATACCACCCTCGAAGTACTCGTCGTAGCGCAGCCGGAGCTCACGCCAGAGGAGCTCGTCTTCGATGATCTTGCGAGCGTGGAGGTTGCGCAGCTCGTCGAGTGCTCGCCGGGCCAGCTCCACCTCGTCGTCGGACCGCTCGCGCATCGCGGCGATCTCTTTCTCGACCGCTTTCTGGCGAGCCTTCAGCTCGGCCTCGCGTGCGCCTTCGCCTTCGAGGCCCTTCAGCTCCTCCTCGAGGGCCTTGAACCGGCGGTCGATGTCGAGATCCCGCCGGCGTTCGATGTCGGCCACCTCTTCGAGGAGCTCGGCCTCCAGATTGGGCAGGTCCTGGTGCCGCTTGTCCTCGTCCACCCAGGTCACGAGATTGGCGGCGAAGTAGATGACCTTCTCGAGCTGCTTGGCCTTCAGCTCCTCGCGCGCCTCGGTCCCCATGAGGAGGTAGGCCAGCCAGCTCCTCGTGCCCCGCAGGTACCAGATGTGCACCACCGGGGCCGCCAGCTCGATGTGCCCCATACGCTCGCGCCGGACTTTCGACCGCGTGACCTCCACGCCGCAGCGCTCGCAGATGATCCCCTTGAAACGCACACGCTTGTACTTGCCGCAGTAGCACTCCCAGTCCTTGGTGGGACCGAAGATCTTCTCGCAGAAGAGGCCGTCCTTCTCCGGACGGAGAGTTCGATAGTTGATGGTCTCGGGCTTCTTCACCTCTCCGTTCGACCAGCCCCGGATGGAGTCTCCGGTAGCCAGGCCTATCCGGAGCTGGTCGAAAGTGTTCACGTCCAGCGCCATCAGGTAAAGCTCCTCTCCGCGGCACGCCGCGCGTCCTCTTCGTCCGACCCTCTCTCGGGACGGCTGATGTCGATGCCGAGCTCCTCGGCGGTGCGGAACACGTCCTCGTCCAGCTCGTGCATCTCGATCTGGGCCCCGTCCACGGCCAGCACCTCCACGTCGAG
>JAJYWF010000079.1 GCA_021791635.1 Actinomycetes bacterium | reverse complement strand
CCCCGCAGTCCGGTGAGCCTCACGCCGGGGCCATGCCCACGATGGGCTTGTTCAAGGTGATCGAGCCGGTGGACCCGTAGAACCGGGCCGCCCCGAAGCTGAAGATCCCCCCGTCGGAGGCCACCAGCCAGTAGCCCCCACCTGTCGGGGTGGCGGCCATGCCCACGATGGGCTTGTTCAAGGTGATCGAGCCGGTGGACCCGTAGAACCGGGCCGCCCCGAAGCTGAAGATCCCCCCGTCGGAGGCCACCAGGTCGTACCCGGTGGCCCGGGGGGAGGGGGGCGGTGTGGGTGGGGGCCCGGTCGAGGTGTAGGTGTAAGTGTCGGAGACCGAGATCGTGCTGGTGCCGTCAGGGTTCGTGACCGTCACGTTCACCTCCCCCTGTGTGCCGCGGGGGGCGGTGGCTGTGAGCACCCCTGTGCTCGAGGTGGTGATGCGCGCCGGTGCCGAGCCGAAGTGGACCGCGGTCTCGTATTTGGCGAAGATGAAGGCGCCCGATACCGTGACCGTTGTCCCACCGGTGCCCGACCCCTTGGCCGGCGACACCGTGGTCACCGTGGGGAGCGGCGTGCCGTAGGTGAGGGCCAGTGAACCGGTCGTGCCGTCGAAGGAGGAAGGGTAGGAGACGACGGGGACCGACCTCGGATTCGTTGTCTTCCCGGGACCTGTCACCAGGTAGAGCGGCTTCATCTGTGTGGCCGAGGGCGTGCTGCCGTCGGCCTTCACGCCACTGAACACCATTGATCCGTAGTGGGCCAGAGTGGTGATCGTCCCTCCAAATGTGGGTGACTCCATGATCCACTCGGCCGAGGAGCCGGGACCGCTGTACGCCAGTGTCTTGGTGAATGTCCAGTCGGCGGTGGAGTCGGACAGTTGGAGCCGCCACCGGCCCGACGACTGCTCGGTGATTGCTGCTTGCATGTGGTCACCGGGGGAGACGGGGTGGTCGATGGACGTCGCCGATGTGGGAAGGATCTCCCACCAGGCCGAGTACCGGGTGACGCCGTGTGTGACGGTCTGTGTGGTACCGGTCTGGATCAGATATGTGTTGTCGTAGCCGTCGATGCCGATCCAGGCCGACGACGCCTCGAACGTCGCCGACGACGCGATCGTCGGCACGATCCACGAGCCACTGACACTGGTGAAGGAGGTGGACCCCGGTGCCGTGACCGCGTCACCCGACCAGTTCGTCGACAGCGGGCCCAGTGTCGATGTGGGTGTCGACGCCTGGGGTCCGCTGGCCCTGCCTGTCCCCTCGTGCCCGTCGGCGGCACTCCCGGTCCCTACGTCTCCCCTGGGGGCTAGGGCTCCCGGGGAGACCCGACGGAGGGGATCAGGGCCCCGCCGTAGTGGGTGACCCGAACCGGCCCCGGTGAACGGGGTGGACCCCGCCCCGGAGCGGACGGTGGTCGAGGCACCGGCGACGGACGGGCCGCCGAGGTCGAGCGCCGTAGCTCCCACCACGAGCACGACGGCACTGAGAACAAGCCCCAGGCGGCCCAGACCGTCCAGCGAACGTGGGCGACCCGGGCAGTCCGGGCGCCCCGAACTGCCCGCCCGAAGCCTCATGGTGACCGTTCGAGGGCTAACGCTGGAGCGACTTGGTCTCCAGGTACTCTTCGAGCCCGAACTTCCCTCGCTCGCGCCCGAAGCCGGACTGCTTGTACCCTCCGAAGGGAGCCGCCGGGTTGAACGCTCCACCGTTCACGTCGACCTGACCGGTGCGGAGACGCCGGGCCACTTGCTCGGCGTGAGCCGGATCGGCCGACCATACGGCGCCGGCCAGCCCGTAGACCGAGTCGTTGGCGATGCGGATCGCCTCCTCTTCGGTGTCGTACGGGAGGATCGAGAGCACCGGGCCGAAGATCTCCTCCTGGGCGATGGTCATGTCCGACGTGACCTCGGAGAAGACCGTCGGCTGGACGAAGTACCCCCGATCCAGACCCTCAGGAGGCTCGGCTCCCCCGGTGACCAGCTTGGCGCCCTCCTCCATCCCCTTCTTGATGTAGCCGCGTACCCGCTCGCGTTGGGCGGCGGACACCAACGGACCGAGCATGGTGCCCGGCTCCAGGGAGTTCCCCGGCGGGAACCCGGCGGCCGCGGCGGCCGCCTTCTCCTCGACTTCGGCCAAGCGCGAGCGGGGGACGATCATGCGGGTCAGGGCCGAGCAGGTCTGTCCGGAGTTGAGGTAGCACCCGAAGATGCCCGACGGGACAGCGGCGTCCAGATCGGCGTCTTCGAGGATCACGTTCGCCGACTTGCCTCCCAGCTCCAAGGCCACCCGCTTGACGCTCTCGGCGGCCAGCTGCATCACCCGCTTGCCGGCCCTCGTGGACCCGGTGAAGGACACCATGTCGACCTTGGGGTGCGAAGCGATGGCCTCGCCCACGATGGCACCGGGGCCACAGACCAGGTTGAACACCCCGGGGGGGAGCCCCACTTCGTCGATGACCTCGGCCAGGGCGAAGGCGTTCAGGGGGGCCACCTCGCTCGGCTTCAGCACCACGGTGCAACCGGCGGCGATGGCCGGCGCCACCTTGAGGGCGATCTGGTAGAGCGGGTAGTTCCAAGGGGTGATGGCGCCGACGACGCCGACCGGCTCGCGGACCACCAGGGAGTTCCCGACCTCCTCCTCCCACGGGAAGTCGGCGACCAGCTGTCCGGCCTCGGCGAACGCCGCCTGGGGCAGCCCCACCTGGATGGGCCCCGAGAGCGAGATGGGCATGCCGACCTCGCGAGAGATGGTGGTGGCGATGTCGGTCATCCGGGCCCCGATGCCGTCGGCGACCCGGGCCAGGAGCTTGCCGCGCTCTTCGGCCGGGGTGGCCGCCCACGCCGGGAAGGCTTCGGCTGCCGCTTCGACCGCCCGGTCCACGTCGTCGGCCGTGCCCTCGGGGACCTTGCCGATGACCTCTTCGGTGTTCGAGTCCACCACCTCGTGGACCCCGGCTCCGCTGGAGGGCACCCAGGCACCCCCGATGTAGATCTTGTCCCGGACTTCCATGCTCGTGCTCCCTTGGCCTTTGGGGGCGGCTGCGCCCCACCGCGCCGGTGTGTCCCGGCAGGTCCGAGGTTAGCGGCGCCGGGCCGTCGGTGCCCTCCGGGGTCAGCCCTTCTTGCCCAGCAGCGGGTGGGACGGCATGCCGACCGGCTGGATGTGCTGGCCCAGCACGTCGTGGAAGTGGTCGGCCACCTGCCCGGGCGTCCACCCGCCCTCCCGCCACATGGCCGCCACCTGACGGGGCGTCTGGAACATGGTGTAGGCGAAGCCGGTGCGCCCGAGAACCTGTCCGTTCACGTACGACGCGCCCTCCGAGGCCAGGAAGGCCACCAGCGGCGCGTTGAGGGCGGGGTCCTGGTCGGGCGGCGGCTCGGCGCCCTGGTAGAGACCCTCGGTCATCCGGGTGAACCCGGCCGGCGCCACGGCGTTCACCGTGATGCCGTAGCGTCCGAGCTCCAGCGCCCACACGAAGGTCATTCCCATGATGGCCGCCTTGGCCGCGCCGTAGTTGGTCTGGCCGAAGTTCCCCCGCAGACCGGCCGACGACGTGATGTTGATGATCCGGCCGTAGCCGGCATCTTTCATGAGCGGCGCGGCGTGCCGAGCGGTGTTGAAGGTCCCCTTCTGGTGGACGGCGATCACGGCGTCGTAGTCGGCCTCGTCCATCTTCACGAGCGTCCGGTCCCGAACGATCCCGGCGTTGTTGACCAGGATGTCGATCCGGCCGAAGGCCTCGACCGCGGTGGCGACGATCTGGCCGGCTTCGGTGAAGTCGCTCACCGAGTGATGGTCGGGAACGGCCCGACCCCCGCCGGCGGCGATCTCCTCGCACACCGCCGCCGCCGGATCCTCGCCGCCGGCCTCCCCGCTCAGCGAGACGCCGACGTCGTTCACCACCACCCGGGCGCCTTCGGACGCCAGGCAGAGGGCGATGTCCCTCCCGATCCCGCGACCCGCCCCGGTCACCACCGCCACCCGCTCCTCGAGAAGTCCCATCGGGCGAGCATATCCGGCGGCACTTCCCTGACACCGGCGTCAGGCGTACCCGACCGTGGGGCACTACCATCGGGCGTCGGAGCCGGGCCCCTCCCGGACGGGTGCCTGCGGCCGGTGGCCGGAGGTGCGCGAGAGACTGCAGCAGGAGGACCGGTGCCATGGCCCGTTACGTGGAAGACGCCCCCCGGCAGGTGCTGTCGGCAGCCAAGGAGCTCCTGGCCAAGGGACTGGTCGAGGGGACGGCCGGCAACATCTCGGCCCGCCAGGAAGACGGCACGATCTGCATCACCCCGTCGTCACTCGACTACCGGGAGATGACCTTGGACGACCTCGTGGTCATCTCACCGACCGGGGAAGTGGTGTCCGGCCACCGCTCGCCGTCGTCGGAGAAGCTGCTGCACCTGGCCTGCATGGCGGCCTTCGACGACATCGCCTCGGTCATCCACTCCCATGCGGTCTACGCCTCGATGTTCGCCGTGGCCCACCGGCCGGTGCCGGCATGCATCGACGAGTTCTCGGTGTACATCGGCGGTGACGTCCGCTGCACCGAGTACGCCATGAGCGGGACTGACGAGCTGGGGGAGCAGGCGGTCAAGGCTCTCCAGGGCCGGGGGGCGGCGCTCATCGCCAACCACGGCATGGTGGCCGTGGCGCCAACGCCGGACAAGGCCATGCACATCACCGCCCTGGTCGAGCGCACCGCCCAGATCGTCTGGGGGGCCAGCCAGCTCGGCGAGGTCCACCACCTCCCCGAGAAGGTCGACGCCAGCTTCGCCAGCGTCTACGAGTACCTCCGGGCCAACAGTTGACCGGGTCCGACCTGGGCGGCGGACGGGTCCGGGCCCGTCTGGCCGAGCTCGGGCTCACCCTCTACGGTCCGCACCCGCCCCACGATCCGCTCGACGCCGTGGTGGTCCACCAGGGGACGGCCCGGACGTCCGGGCAGCTTCCGAGGATCGACGGAGCGTTGACCTGTACCGGGCGCCTCGGCGACGACGTCAGCGTCCCCGACGGTGCGCGGGCGGCCGAGGTGTGCGCGCTGAACGCCTTGGCCGTGCTGGAAGCGGAGCTGGGGACGCTCGACCGGGTGCAGCGGGTGCTCACGGTCACCGGGTACGTGGCCTCGACCCCGGACTTCCACCAGCAGCCGGCGGTCGTCGACGGGGCCAGCCGGGTTCTGGCCGCGGTGTTCGGTGACGCCGGTCGCCACACCCGCTCGGCGGTGGGCGTGGCCGCACTCCCCCGGGGTGGGGCAGTGGAGGTCGAGGTGACGGTGGCCATAGACGCCCCGTGAGCGCCGCGAACCTCCGACGCGGGTCAGCCGCCCGAGCTCGATCCGCTGCTCGATCCGCTCGAAGGCACGGTGATCGACGAAGCCGGCACGGCGCCGGACGGCGCGCTCGGGTTCACCCGAAGTCCCCAACGGCTGAAGGACACCTGCCCTCGGGTCGTCTCGCTCTTCTGGTGGCCGGTCCCCTGGTAGCGAACCGGAAGGTGGGCCCCGGTGGCGTCCACGTCCAGGACTGCATCTCCGTGCTGTCCTTTGGCCGACAAGCTCGTGGTGGTTCCTCTGACCACGAAGACGTTGGTGCCGTTCACCCGGGCCCGGTTGCCGCCGGTGACCGGCGCTGTCAGTGAGATCTGACTGACTGCGCTCTGCAACGTCATGGACCCGGCGATCTGGCTGTACCCCTGGTCCGACGAGATGAACGAGATCCAGCGATTGGCGTACTTCGGGGCGATCGAGGAAGGCATGCCGAGGTAGCTCACCAACCCGACCGTGTCACCTCGGAAGTACACCGTGTTCCCCGTGTACCGGCCGGTGACGTGGCCGGTGCTCTTGCCCACCCGCATGGTGATGGTCTGTGTCCCCGACGCCGTGCCGGCATTGGCCACGATGACGATCGACTTTGTGGCCAGGGAGCTGGTGGCGACGAAGTGGACCGAGCGCTGACGATCGGCCGCCTTCACGGAGTCCGACAGCAGGGTGGCCGGACTGGGTGACGCCGACCTACGTTTGGCGCTGCCGCTCTTGGCCCCTTTGGAGACGGCGGAGGTGCTCGGGGTGCCGTGGTGCTTCGACGACGACCCGGCCAGCGTGGGGATCAGGATCGCCGCGGTCACGGCGCCGACGACCAGTGCCGCCGCGCCGACGTAGGTCCATCGACGGGCGGCGGTCATCACTGCACGCTACCAGCAGGGACCGGATTCCCGTCGCCCAGGAGCCAGGAGAGCCCTCCGGACAGGTGGCCCAGGTACGCCGTCGACTCCCAGGCCGTAGGGAAGTGGCCGAGTGCCGTGTAGAAGGTGCGGGCGCGACCGTCCTGCACGCACCACGCCAGGGGGTAGCCGCACTCGGGCGCGGCGGTGCCGTCCGGCGGCTCCACCTGGCCCGGCGCCAGGCGGAGGAGGATCCGGGCATCAGGGCGGAGGTCGGAGAACAGGTAGATCTCGTCGTGCCAGTCCCACGTGGGCGCCACGTGGGCGGTGGACGGGTGGACAGGGTCGGCTACCTCGATGGCGAAGTCACGGGTCCAGGGGTGACCGGCGAACCGGCCTCCCAGGAGCCCGCCGTATGTCCCCCAGGTGTGGCAGGCGTCGGTGGCGGAGTGGACGCCGAGAACGCGGAGCGCCCCGGTGCGCCATGCCGACGTGATGGCCTGGCGCTGGGCGGTCGTGAACGGCGTCTCGCCGATGGTGAACAGCGCCAGCACGACGGGATGATCGGGAGCTCCCGAAGCCAGCACGGAGGCGTCCACGGTACGCACGTCGCGGACGGCACTGGGCACCAGCCCGGACATGGCCCCCAGCTCGCAGAGTGCCACCTCGGCCTGGGTCAGGACGCCGTGCACCCCCGCCGGGCCGTGAACGTACGGGGCCACCTGGGTGACCACCAGCATCGCCTGCGCCGTCGATCCCACGCCACCTCCCGTGCCCCTCGCGCTCCCTGCGCGCTCCCGAGCCATCGCACCCGACGGGGTGTCGGCACCCGGGCAACGTCCACCGGCCCCCCGTCGGCGCCATCGTAGGCCGGCATTCTCTCGTCGAGCCCGAGGATCCGACTGCCGGTTCTATGGTGGGGGCGTGTCCTGCGCCGGGCGGGCATGCGGGAAAGGGGTGTGGGCATCGATGGACAGCGCGCAGGTGGCCAAGACCCTGGCCGGGCTCGGTTCGGCCACGCTCGGAGAGTCCGGGGCCCTCACGATGCACCAGCGCGTGCGGCCGGTTTGGCCCGGCGCGACGGTGGCGTCCCCGGCCTACACGGTTCGTTGCACCCCGGGGGACAATCTGGCAATCCACGCCGCGGTCACCCGAGCGCCGGCCGGCCACGTCCTGGTGGTGGATGTCGGGAACATCGCCGAGCGGGGCTACTGGGGTGAGGTGCTCACCACCGCGGCCGAATCGCGGGGCCTGGCCGGACTGGTGATCGACGGCGGGGTGCGGGACTCGGCGGCCCTCGAAGCGCACGGTTTCCCGGTCTTCGCCACGATGGTGGCACTTCGGGGCGCCACCAAGATTCTGCCGGGGGCCAATGCCGGGGCGGTGCGCGTCGGGGGCGCCCCCGTGTCGTTCGGTGACTGGATCGTTGGCGATGGCGACGGGGTCGTCGCCATCCCAAGGGGACGGTTGACAGAGGTGATCACGGCCGGCAGGGCGCGCGCCGAGAAGGAAGAGCGCATGTTCGCCCAGTTGCGCGACGGCCGTTCCACGGTCGACCTGCTCGAACTCGATATCTCCCCGGTGGTCGAACATGGCGAATGAGCGCCAGCTCAAGTTGACGTCGAAGTGGACGACCTCTCCGATCTCGAAAAGTGACACGCGCCGGATGATTTGAACGAGGAGGAGCGCATATGGGACCGGTACGACGGATGCTGGTGGCAGGGTTGGCGGGCCTGGTGGTCTTCGCGACCACCTTGTCGACCCTGACCGTTCTCGGGAACGCGCTGCCGGCCGGGGCCACGACCAGCGCCTACACCATGACGTGCACCGTAAAGGATGTCGGTGCGCTCGGTTTCACGGGCACCCGGACCACGGGAACCCTCCCGGCCACGGTGGGGACCGGGAGCCAGGTGACCCTCGCCGGGTACGGCCTCCATCTCGTGCTTCCCAAAGCGGTGGCCAGCCTCTTCGAAGGGAAGGTGGCGTCAGGAACGCTCGTGACCTCGGTGGTGGCCTCCGGGGCGAC
The DNA here is from genome assembly GCA_021791635.1 of Actinomycetes bacterium. Taxonomy (GTDB): domain Bacteria; phylum Actinomycetota; class Acidimicrobiia; order Acidimicrobiales; family RAAP-2; genus JAJYWF01. The sequence continues at coordinate 3,001 of JAJYWF010000079.1, read as the reverse complement.
GCCCACCAGCCAGGCGGTGCGCATCCCGTTCTCGGTCACGGTGCCCCTCACAGTCCCGACATCGGGCGTGCCGGTCACAGCGACCGCCAGCGTGCCGCCGTTCACCGCCGGGGATACGAGCGGTTCCCTGGTCCTCGATACCCCGGGCACGGACACGATGGAGAACCTCACCATCGCCGGAACCGACTTGGGTACAGCGCCGTGCTCGAACGCCCCCTCCCCGCTGACCATCGCCTCGTCCCAGGTGGTGGCGCCGACGCTATCGGTGGCCACCGCCGGCCCCTATGCGATCCCTTCGAGTGGCTCCCGGGTACTGGAGGTGACCGGGACCGACTGGCTCCCGGGGCTCACGGCCGGGTCCCTCACGTGGAGCGGTGGCGGGGGCGCCGACTCCGACGCCGGGAACTTCTCGGTCAACGCCACAGGGGTGCTTCAGGGGGCCATCCCGATATCCTCCGCCGAGGAGACCACGGGCGGTTACCCCTTCTCCTTGACCCTCGAAGCATCCGACTCGACCGAGCGAGCCACCGTTGGCGTGGAGATCAGCTCGGTCACTTCGACACCGCCGGCATCGGCGCCGCTCGCTCCGACCAACGTCGCCGCCACACCCGCTACGGGGGCGGCGAAGGTCTCATGGACGAGCCCGACAAGCGACGGCTCCCCCATCACCGATTACACCGTGGAGGCTTTCGCCCCGGACCAGTGCACCGCCGCGCTCTGCGCCGGTACGCCCAGCGTCACCGTCACCTCGACAACGACCACGGCGACAGTGACCGGCCTCGGCATAGGAGACCTGTACTCCTTCGTGGTGACGGCGACCAACGCCGTGGGAGTGTCGCCGGCCTCGACGCCGTCGGTCGCGGTGCGAGCGGGTGTCGCCGCGCCGTCGGCTCCTGCGTCGGTCACGGCGATCGCCGGAGCGGCGTCGGCGGTCCTCACCTGGACAGCACCCACAGACCACGGGTCGACAATTACCTCGTACCTCCTGGCCGCGTACCCTCCGGCCGGCTGCTCGGCCACAGGCTGCACCGGGACACCGGTGGCGACCTCGTCCGTGCCGGCGACAGTGGCCGGGGCTGCCGGGTCATTCTCGGCGGCCCTCGCCGGACTGAACGACGGCACGTCGTACCGCTTCGACGTGGCGGCAGTCAATGGGGTAGGAACCTCACCGGCGTCGCCGCCCTCGGCCGTGGTGGTGCCGTCGGCCACACCGGCGCCACCGACGGCGCAGGCCGCGGTGGACGGTGCCGACGCTGTCTCCACCTTTCAAGCGATGCAGTCCTTCCTCTTCTACCCCGCCGACGACCTGTACCAAGGGGGAGACAACCTGTTCGGGGCGCTCTGGACATTCACCAACGCCGTCGCCGCGACCGAAGACGTGGTCGGGCTGGCCGGTGGCGGCACCAGTGTCGGCAGTGCTGCCGAAGCGGCCGTGCCGGACGTCAACGCCGAAATGTTCGGGCTCCTCCACTATCGGGACACACACGAGGTAGCTCCCACAGGCGCGGCCCAGCCTCCGGCGTTCCAGTCGGCCGTCCCGGCTCCGCTGGGGATCGGCGGCTACACGTACTTCGACGACAACGCCTGGGTGGCCCTCGACCTCATCCATGCCTACCGCCAGACCGGGAATCCCGGGTACCTGTCGACGGCAGAGAGTGAGCTGTCCTTCTTGGAGAGCGGTTGGTCGACGACACCCTCCGAGCCGTGCCCCGGGGGGATCTACTGGATCGACTCGTCCACCGGGCGGAGCCGGAACACGGTGTCCAACGGGCCCTCGGCCGAAGCTGCCGCCGAGCTCTACCAGCTCACCGGGAACGCCGGCGATCTCACATGGGCCGAGAAGATCTACCAGTGGGTCCGTGGCTGCCTGGTCAACTCCGGGGGCATGTACGAGGACCATGTCGAACCGACAGGATCGGTGACAAAGTCGTTGTGGAGCTACAACCAGGGAACGATGATCGGTGCGGGGGTCCTCCTCTACCAGGCCACCGGTGACGTGACCTACCTGGATCAGGCCCTTCAGACGGCACGGGCGTCGGTTGCCTACTACGGAGAGGGAACAAGCACCTCCCAGCGGCTCTACGCCCAGGACACTCCATTCAACTCCATCTACTTCCGCAACCTTCTCCTGTTGAACTCGGTTGAGCCGGATCCGGCGTTCGTCGACGAGGCTCAGAACTACGTCGACACGGCCCAGAAGGACTACCGGGACGCAACAACGGGGATCTACAACTTCTCGGGGGTCTTCCCTTCCCTCGGGCTCGTGAACTCCACGGCGCCCATCGTCACCATCGAAGCGCTCCTGGCCGGCACCGATCCGACTGGGACCGGGCTCCCGGTGTTCTTCACCAGCGCTCAGAGCGCTGCCTTCGTCGTTGGCGCTCCTGGGAGCTTCCACGTGACCACCGGTGGGAACCCCACCCCCGGCTCGATCGACGAGACGGGTGGCCTCCCCTCGGGGGTGAGCTTCGTGGACCACAGCGACGGCACGGCGACAATTGTCGGTACCCCGGCGCCCGGATCAGCCGGTACGTACCATCTCACCTTGCAGGCCGCCAACGGGTCGACGAGCGCCTCGCAGGCGTTCACGCTGTCGGTCTCAGCCGGGTCCGAGCCTTCACTCTCCCCCCTGCATCCGGTGGTGGCCATGGCCCCGGCACCGGGCGGCAGTGGGTACTGGATGGTGAACTCACTGGGCCAGGTCACTTCCTACGGGACCGCGACCTACTACGGCTCCATGGGCGGCCAGGCCCTCAACGCCCCGGTGGTCGGTCTGGCTGCCGCCCCCACAGGCAAGGGTTACTGGGAGGTGGCCGCCGACGGGGGGATCTTCGCCTTCGGGTCGGCCCAGTTCTATGGATCCATGGGCGGCCAGGCCCTCAACGCCCCGGTGGTCGGTCTGGCTGCCGCCCCCACAGGCAAGGGCTACTGGGAGGTGGCCGCCGACGGGGGGATCTTCGCCTTCGGGTCGGCCCAGTTCTCCGGCTCGATGGGCGGCCAG
>JAJYWF010000078.1 GCA_021791635.1 Actinomycetes bacterium | reverse complement strand
GGGCGGACGTCGCTGGTGTTTAGGCAGCGAACGCGAGCTGAGGCTCGGCGTTTGTTTTTGGTTCCGGCTCTTTTACGTGGTTCCGGAGACCACGGCTCGCTTCTCCCACATCGACAACCAGAGTCGAGACCATTCACCCCCTTGGGGATTTCGTGCTTCGTAAGGGCCTCCCAATTGGGAGGCCACACCATCGTACCTGTCCGATGGCGGTGTCATTCGCTCAGCGGTTGCCCTCAGCCGACCTCTCCACCAGGTCCTTTCGGCCAGCGGGTCACCAGGCTGGAAGCCAGTCGTGGTTGCGGGACGCCGTCGCGTCGGCGCGTTGACCCTTCCTGTCGTCACCACTCCGACCGGGTCCACCGCTGTGCGTTTCGGGCCGCTCGAGCCGCTTCGCGGTCGGCCTCCCTCGTGAGGATCGCTTGACGCTTGTCGTGGAGCTTGCGCCCCCGAGCCAACGCCAACTGCACTTTCGCCTTGCCGTCCCGGAAGTAGAGCGAGAGCGGGACCAGGGTGAGGGCCTGTTGTTGGGTCAGGCCCAACAACTCGTCGATCTCGCGACGGTGGAGGAGGAGCTTTCGCCGTCGATCGGGATCATGGGCACCGAAGCCGGTGGCGAACTGCCACGGAGGTATGTGCACTCCGAAGAGCCACAGCTCGCCGTCCGACACCCGGGCGTAGGAGTCGGAGAGCTGGGCCTTTCCCTCCCGAAGCGACTTGACCTCGCTGCCCTGGAGCACGATCCCGCATTCGTACGTGTCCACGATGTCGTAGTCGTGCCGGGCCCGCCGGTTAGACGCCACGGTCCGGTCGCCGGACCTGCCCGCTGCTTCTTTGGCCGCCGCCCTCTTGGCGACCGTTCTCTTGGCGCGTGCCACGATCGCCGAGGCTACCCGTGCTGGTCACGGTCATCTTTTCGTGTCCGTGATTCGAAGTGCTGCACTACCCGATCACCGTCACCACCATCCGCGCCAGCAAACCCGGCCCCCGTTACAATCCCGTTGCGATGCTGTGGATTCCCAGTGATCTCCATGCAGAGATGGTCGCCCACTGCCTGGTCGGCCTGCCTGACGAGGCTTGCGGACTGCTGGCCGGCGATGCCGAGGCCGGCGAGGTGTCGATCTGCTATCCCGCTCGCAATGCGGCGAAGTCGGCGAAGGTCTACACCGTCGACCCCCGTGACATGCTGCAGGCCGACAAGGACGCCGAGTCCCGCGGGATCGAGATCATCGGTGTGTTCCACTCCCACACCCACACCGACGCCTACCCGTCACCCACCGACGTGGACCAGGCTCCAGACCCCGGGTGGCACTACGTGATCGTCTCACTTCGGGACACGCACCCGGTCGTGCGGAGCTACACGATCGTCGACGGTGAGGTGGAAGAGGAGTCTGTGGTGGTGTTGAACGACGCGCTGGTCCCCGGCTGACCTCGCCGGTGACCTGCTGACCTCGCTGGCGCCCCGCACACCGCGCCCGCCACCGGCTCTCTGGAGGCCAATCAGTCGGGTCGAGCGCCGAAGGTCCCACGGTGGACATTTCCCGATAGAATCCGGACCAGAACAGTCAACATTCCCATCGGTCAGGCCGCCCTCGACCCGTTTCCCCGGTTCGCTTCGAAGCAACCCGGGGAGGTGAGGTCGACCGGTGGACGTGTCCCCGATGCCCCATCCCAGAACCCGAGGAGGCTTCAGTGCCCGTCGATGTCCGCCTGCCGACTCTCCTGCGTTCTCAGACCGGTGGCCGCTCGACGGTCTCGGTCGAGGGGAAGACCATCGGTGACATCCTGAACGAGCTGGTGGCCCAGTACCCGGGCATGGGAGGCCAGCTCCTCAACGAGGACGGCACCCTCCACCGGTTCGTGAACGTGTACGTGAACGACGACGACGTCCGCTACCTGGATCTGCTCGACACCCCGGTGAAGCCCGGTGACGAGGTGTCGATCCTCCCGGCAGTGGCCGGCGGCTGAGGAATTTCCAAAGAGCGCTCGACCCGAGCTCCGACCAGCTCCCTATGGCCCCCTACGATTCCATCCTCGATCTCATCGGCAACACCCCCATGGTGGAGGTGAGCCGGCTCAGCCCGAACCCTCGGGCCCGGATCTTCATGAAGCTGGAGGGCCGGAACCCCGGTGGTTCGGTGAAGGACCGGGTCGCCCTGGCATTGGTGGAGCAGGCCGAGAAGGACGGGATCCTCGAACCCGGTCGGGAGGGTCAGGTCCTCATCGAGCCCACGTCGGGGAACACCGGGATCGGTCTGGCGCTGGTGTGCCGGGTGAAGGGGTACCACTTGAAGGTGGTCCTCCCCACCAACGTGTCCGTCGAGCGCCGACAGCTCCTCGAGCTCTGGGGAGCCGAGATCATCGAGTCCCCGGGCTCCGAGGGGTCCAACGGAGCGGTGCGGATGGCCCGCCAGCTGGCCGCCGCCCACCCCGAGTGGGTCTTTCTGTACCAGTACGCCAATTTGGCCAATCCAGCGGCCCACTACGAGGGGACCGGTCCGGAGATCTGGCGGGACTGCCCCGAAGTGACCCACTTTGTCGCTGGGCTGGGCACGTCGGGGACCCTCCTCGGGGCGGGGCGCTACCTGAAGGACCAGAACCCCGACGTGAAGGTGTGGGCCGTGGAGCCGCCGGCCGGGGAGATGGTGGACGGCCTGCGCAATCTCGACGACGGCTACATCCCGCCCATCTTCGAGGAGCTCGGTGGCTCCTCCCTTCTCGATCGCAAGACCGTGGTCCGACCCCGGGAGTCCATCGAGTGGACCCGCCGGCTGGCCGAGGTCGGCCTGTTCGTAGGGATCTCCTCGGGAGCGGCGATGGCTGGCGCCGTCAAATGCGCCGGCGAGGTCCCCGAGGACGGGCAAGCGGTCATCGTGGTGATCTCGGCCGACGACGGGTGGAAGTACCTGTCGACCGGGGCGTGGACCGACGATCTCGACACCGTGGTCGAACGGGCCGCCTCGATCATCTACTTCTGACGTACGGTGTCCGCCGGTGCACGGTTTGGCGCGATCGCCGAGATCGACCCGATCGGCACACCCGAAGAACCGAGGAGGAGAGAAGATGGACGCGACCACCGGAGCGGATCACGCTGACCAGCTGGTACGGCGGGCCGACGGACGGGTGCTCGACGAGCTCCGGCCGGTGTCGTTCCAGCGGGACTTCACCGTGTTCGCCCCCGGATCTGTCCTGGTGTCGATGGGGAGGACGAAGGTCTTGTGCACGGCTTCGGTGGAGGATCGGATCCCGCCATGGTTGCGCGGCCGGGGCCGGGGGTGGGTGACGGCCGAGTACTCGATGCTCCCGGGATCCACGGCCGAGCGTGCCGGTCGTGAAGCGGCCAAGGGCAAGCAGTCCGGCCGGACCCAGGAGATCCAGCGGTTGATCGCCCGCTCCCTGCGCTCGGTCTGCGATCTGGTGGCGCTCGGGGAGATCCAGGTCACGGTGGACTGCGACGTGCTCCAGGCCGATGGGGGGACCAGGACGGCCTCGATCTGCGGGGCCTACGTGGCTCTCCACGACGCGTTCACCCGCATGCAGGCCCGAGGTCAGCTCTCGGGCCATCCGATCACCGACGCGGTGGCCGCGGTGTCGGTCGGCATCGTCGACGGTGTGCCGATGCTGGATCTCCCATACGAGGAGGACTCACGGGCCGAAGTGGACATGAACGTCGTGATGACTGGGAGTGGGCGTTTCGTGGAAGTCCAGGGAACGGCCGAGGGCCAGGCGTTCAGCCGGGGAGAGCTGGACAGCCTTCTGGCCCTGGCCGAGACCGGCATCGCACGGTTGCTCGGCGCCCAGGCGGCGGTCCTGGCCGAGCCACCTCCCCCACGGTGAAGGGGGAGCCTGGTCACCGGCTGCGCCTCGTGCTGGCCACCGCCAACCCGGATAAGGCGGCTGAGATTGCGGACATCCTGGGGCCCTCGGGCGTGGTGGAGCTCCTGCCCCGTCCGCCCGGTATGCCCGACGTGGAAGAGACCGGCGCCACGCTGGTGGAGAACGCCCGGCTCAAGGCGTCGGCCCTGGTCGGGTTCACCGGGTGCGCTGCGGTGGCCGACGACACCGGGCTGGAGGTCGAGGCGCTCGGCGGGGAGCCGGGGGTGTACTCGGCACGGTACGCCGGTCCCGACGCCACCTACGCCGACAACGTAGCCAAGCTCCTAAGAGAGCTCGGAGCTCTCCGGGAAGCCGCTGGCCAGCGCCGGGCCCGCTTCGTCACCGTGGCCCTCGCCGCCTTCCCCGACGGGAGGGAGCTGGTCTCCGAAGGTTCCGTGGACGGCACCATCGCCTATGAGACGCGCGGGAGCGAAGGGTTCGGTTACGACCCGGTGTTCGTACCTGATGAAGGTGGGGGATTGACGTTCGCCGAGATGCCGGCGGAGGACAAGCATGCCGTCTCGCATCGGGGCCGGGCCTTCCGGGCCCTCGCCGATCAGCTGGTCGAGCTGTTGGCCGACCAGCCGCCCGACGGCGCTCCCGCCCCCGCTCCCGCCCCTGCCACTGAGGGTCAGGCCTCGGGGGACTCGGGGTCTGGTTGACCGGGCTTCTCGGGGCGCCAGAACGTCACCAGCAGGAGGGCTGCCCCGCCGCCGCCGGCGCCGACGGCGATCGCCAATCCGGTCCAGCCCCACAGGTTCTGGAGGGCGGAGACGTGCCCGTCGATGCTCCACGAACCCGGCCCGAGCGTGGCCACCACGATCCCCAGGAGCGTGAGGGTCATCACGTACTCCCAGCCCTCGCCGGGACGGAAGATGAAGAACCCGTTCTTCAGGTGGTTGGTGATCCAGGCCACGAGCATGACCCCGACCACTCCGGCCCCTCCCAGCGGGGTGAGGAAGCCCAGCACCAAGAGCGCACCGGCTCCGATCTCGGTCAGGCTGGCCGTCCAGGCGTGCAGGACACCGGGCTTCATCCCGAGGCTCTCGAACCACCGTCCGGTGCCCGGGATCTTCCCGCCACCGAAGATGTGGTTGATCCCGTGGGCCAGGAACACCGCACCGAGGCCCAGCCGGAGGACGAGCAGGGCGAGGTCGACTGCGTGCGGGGTGGGGTTCATCGGATCCTCGGCGTCGTCCGGACACCCGAGGCGAACGTCGCCTGGCCCTCGGCCAGGCTCTCCTGGTCCGTCCCGAGCCCCACGAAGGCCCACCCCAGTCCGAGGGCCTGTCCCCGCGACAGCTCCCGACCGGCCCACAGCGCCCGGAGCGTGCCCTGGACGGCCAGGGCCGGGGCACGTGCGATCTGCTCGGCTACCCACCCGGCACGCTCACGAAGCTCGGCTACGGGGCAGACCTCGGACACTAGGCCGATCTGGTGGGCCCGCTCGGCCGACATCCGCTCGGCGTTGCCGAGGAGGGTGAGGCGAACGATCTCACCGAACGGCATCTTGGGCAGGAGCTGCAGCGGCTCGAAGCCGGCGGCCATGCCGTAGGAGACGTGCGGGTCGAAGAACGTGGCATGGTCGGCGGCCACGATGATGTCGACTTCACCGAGCATGTAGAAGGCGCCGCCGCAGGCCATGCCGTTCACTGCGGCGATCACCGGCTTCCACAGGTCGTTGGACTTGGGCCCGAGCCGTTCTCCGGGGTCGTCGAACATGAAGGGGGTCGTTCCCGAGCCCACGTGAACCGGCTCCGGGCCGGCTCCGGGGTCCGGTCTGCTTCCCGATCCACCTGCTGCGCCGGCGTTGGTCTCGCGGGCGTCTCCCAGGACTTCGCTCCGGTCGATCCCAGTGCAGAAGGCCCGTTCGCCGGCTCCGGTGAGGACCACGGCCCGAACGCTGTCGTCCCGGCGCAACCATCGCCATACCGTCTGGAGCTCGTGCTGCATGACGGCGTTGAAGGCGTTGTGCACCTCGGGGCGGTTGAGGGTCACCCAGGCGACGCCTTCGTGCGCCTCGTAGGTGATGGTCTCCAGGTCGGCCACGGCGACACGATACCGTCCCGCCTGCCGGTGACGCTGGGGCTGGTCCGCGGTGGCCGAGGGCGCTACGGTGTCGGCTGCCGAGACGCCCTCAGGCGGCGTCCGTCCGGCGGACGCCGGGGCCCGGAGTGTCAGGGGAGGGTGAGTGAGCGCAGACGCCAGCGTCGACAAGGAGTTGCTCGAGAGCATCATCGGACAGCCCACGGGGAGGTCGACCGTCGTAGTGGAGCGGGGACCGGTGTCGTTCTTCGCCGACGCCGTGGTCGACCCCAATCCCATCTACAAGGATCCCGCCGCTGCCCAGGCCGCTGGGCTGCCGGCCATCCCGGCACCTCCGACGTTCCCCATCGCCATGGAGGCCTGGGGCAAGTTCGCCGAGCTCCAACCCGAAGACGCCCCGTCGGGGAGTCCCCTCCTGAAGATCCTGGGACCCTTGATGGCGAAGGGCGGCCTGATCCTCCACGGGGAAGAAGAGTTCATCTACCACCGACCAGTGCTGGTCGGTGACCAGCTCGTGGGTGATGGCAAGGTGGTGGACGCCTACCGGAAGGAGTCGAAGGGGAAGACCATGACCTTCGTGGTCACCGAGACCACCTGGGTCGACGCCAAGACCGGTGATCCGGTGGTGACCGCCCGCTTCAACGTCATCCATCGGGCATGACGGTGCGGATCGGGGCCCCGCTCGCTGGCTTGACAACGGCAGAGCTGGTCGCCATGCTGCCAGCCGAGCACGCCGATGATGGGGAAGGGGAGGGTGTCCGTGGGTGAGCGGAAGCTGGTGTACGAAGAGGTGAGCGAGGGGGACGAGGGCCCGGCGCGGTCGCACACCCTCACCCGGACCGATCTCGTCCGCTACGCCGGGGCATCGGGGGACTTCAATCCCATGCACCACGACGAGGTGAAGGCCAAGGCAGCCGGACAGCCCAGCGTCTTCGGCCACGGGATGTTCTCTATGGGCCTTCTGGGAACGGCCATCACCGACTTCGTCGGCGTGGGGAACCTGACCCGGTACAAGGTGCGTTTCGCCCGGCAGACCTGGCCGGATGAGGAGCTCACGACGAAGGTCGTCGTCTCGGGCAAGAGGGTCGAGGACGGTCGGCACCTGGTGGACCTCGACGTGCGCTTGGTGAACCAGGACGGCGAGGAGAAGGTGGTGGGCGAAGCCACCGCCGAGGTGCCGTCCCGGTCCTGACCGCCTGGCCGGGCTGTCCTGACCTTTATGGCCGTGGGGGCGCCAGTCCGGGGTGCTTGCGAGCGACGAGCGACAGCACCGGGCCGCGAGGGGCGTGGCGGGCTGCGAAGGCACCCACTCGGTTGGCCAGCCCGGGGATGACCACGTCGCGACCACGGTCCATGCCATCTACCGCGGCCCGGGCCACGTCGGACACCGGAACCCACATGACCTTGGGGAGGGCCTGAGCCGCGTCGTCGTCGGTGATGCCGGCGGCCTCGCCGAACCCGGTGTGGACCGGCCCAGGGCACAGGGCGGTGACCGAGACCCCCACCGGACGGAGCTCGGCCCGGAGAGCCAGCGAGTAGGAGAGTACGAACGCTTTACAGGCGCCGTAGCCGCTCTGTCCTGGGAGGGGTTGGAAGGCAGCCGTTGATGCCGTGTTCAGCACGCTTCCCCGCCGCCGGCTGGCCATCCCCGGCGTGAAGAGGACGCACATGTCGACGACGGCCTCGACATCGGCCCGGATCATGTTCAACTCGGCCGACCGGTCGGCTCGGTAGACGGGCCCCATGGTGCTCAGACCGGCGTTGTTCACGAGGACATCCACCACGAGGCCCCTCCCGGCCAGCTCGTCTACCAAGCCCGAGCGGGCGTCGGGGTCGGTGAGGTCGGCGGGGAGCACGTCGGCTCGTATGCCGTGGGTGGAGGAGAGCTCGTCGGCCAGGCTCCGCAGGAGAGGTTCGCGGCGGGCGACCAGGGCCACGTTGCGCCCGCGTCGGGCCAGCACCCGGGCGATCTCGGCGCCGATGCCCGACGACGCCCCGGTCACGAGGCAGGTGGAGCGGGGGCCGGGGGCGGGAATGGTCATGACAGCATGGTAGAGCGCGGACCTCGACGACACCCCGTGGGGACGACCACGGCGCTCCCGGGGCTGAAGTCCCAGGCCAAACCCCTTGGCATCTTCGGACAGAAGGAGGAGAATGGGGAGAGGGAACGGAGCGCAGGTGCGTGCCGGGTCCAGGACGACGGAAAGGAGCTTGCCGATGCGATCGACGGGTTCTACCGAGGAGGGCGAGCCGCCGGGTCGGAGACAGCCACCGTTCGGTGGCGAGTTGTAGCCGAGAGCCCACCCGGACCGGCGCTCATCGAGGCCGACGAGGTTCCGTGTCCCCGACGCCCGGCGCTGGGAGCACGGTGGACTGACGTCGACCCCTCACACGCAATCGTCGAGTGAGTCGGGCGGGTTCCCGGCGACCGAAACATCACGAGAAGCCCAGGGCCGGCCGAGAGGCCGGCCCTGTGGCATTCCGGGCCGGCTCCGCACCGACCACGGTGGGTGGTCCGATCTCAGCTGGCCTGGTCCCGGACCAGCGACCCGAGGCCGCTGAGGTACGCGCCGAGGCTCTGCAGGGCCAGCTCGTCAGGTGCCGGTGGGTCGTCGGTCGCCCCGGCCAGGAAGCCGAACCCGTACACCGCGGCTGTCCAGGCCGCGATGAGCGCGGACGCGATGATGTAGGGCTCGAACCGGTTGTCCTCGTAGCGGTACCGGTCTTTGAAGAATGCGGCCAGCCGGTGGAGGGACTCCACTTTGAGCTGCTGGAAGCGGCCGGCCACCTCGGCGTGGGACTCGCTGAGGAGCATCGCCGCCACCACCGGGGGGATGGGACGTCCGTCAGAGTTGCGTAGCCGGATCCCGCTGGCGTACCCCTTCATTCGAAGGCGCTCGAGCGTCTGCTCCAGAAGCTCTGCCAGCCCCACCCCTTCCGGTGAGGCCTCGATGGCCACCATGAAGTCTTCGAACCAGTTCAGGTAGCGGGCCAGTGCCACGTCGGCCTTGGAACGGAAGTGCAGGTAGAACGTCCGGGGGGCCACGTCGGCCCGCTCCGTGATGTCCTGAAGGGTGGTGGCGTCGTAGCCCCGCTCCAAGAACAGCGCCGTCGCGCTCTCGACGATACGGGCACGCGTCTCGGCCTTCTTTCGCTCCCGGCGGGACGAGTTGGCGTCCTGATGGGCCTCCGAGGTCACCGAGCCTCCATTCAGGATGTGATCCTAACGACACCGGCCGGGCGCCCTTCGGCACCGTGCCCCGATGTAACGGTCGTCAGCCCAGTGCCGGCTCCACCGCTGCGGCGAAGCGCACCGGCGCTTCGATCATGGGGTAGTGGCCCACTCCCTCCAGCCGGGTCAGCGAGGCGTCGGGGCGCCGCCGGCACAGCTCATCGGCCATGGGGGAGACGGCGATGGGGTCGTCGATCCCCCAGACGACGGACAACGGTGACGGATGTCCTTCGATGGCGCCGGTGAACCTCCGCTCATTCCTCCGTCGTTCCTCGATGTAGCGGATGAGCCGAGGAAGGTTCCGGTGACCTTCGGCACGGGCCACCAACGTCCACAAGGCGGTCAGCTCACCAGGGTCGACCGCGTGTTCCGGGCTGAAGGTGGCCGACAGGCTCGCAGTCATGCCGTCGGCGTTGATCGGGGCATCGGGACCCAGCCGCTCGTCGGGCAGCGACAAGAGAAGCTCCTGGCCGGTGCTGAGTCGAGCCATGTCGATGTAGATGCTGCCGTTCGTCACCAACCGCCGGCTCACCCTCACCGGCCACCGGCCTTCCATCTGGCGGGCCAGGAGCTCGCCGCCCACGGTGTCACCCAGGTCATGGGTGAGCAGCGCCAGCTCTTCGACACCGAGCTCGGCGACGAAGGCGGCGACGGCGTCGGCCTGGACGTCGATGGTGTACGCCAGGTCCGGCTTGTCCGAGAAGCCGTACCCGAGGAGGTCGATGAGGAGCACCCGCCGGTCCCGCGACAGCTCGTCGATCACCAGGTGGAAGTCGAACGACGACGTGGGGAACCCGTGGATCACCACCAGCGGCTCGAGCATCTGGGAACGCCCGGCGGCCCGGTCGACGGTGAAGAACCTCTGCCGACGCGGTGGGTCACCCACTGTGAGGTCCCGATAGACGCCCTCGGCTTCCCAGGCCCTCACCGCCTGCTCCGGGTCGACCACCGACGTCACCTGTCGACCGAGCGAGCCGTGCGCGCCGGCTTCTCAGAAGAAGCTGAACTTGGGGATGCCCGAGTCGACCCCCTTGAACAGCTCGGATTTGGCCGCCACCAGCTCGCTCGGGGTCCACGCGTGGTCGCGGTGGACTTCACCCACGGGGTGGAAACCGCCCATGGCCCAGATGTTCCCGCCGAACACCACGAACACCTGACCGTTCACGTCGGCCGCCTCGTCGGAGGCGAGGAACCCGATGAGCTGGGCGACGTTCCTCGGGTCCCACTCGTCGAAGGAGTCCTCCTTCTTCGCCGCCAGCTGTCCGAAGAGGTTCTCGGTCATGCGGGTCCGGGCCCGGGGGGCGATGGCGTTCACCGTCACCCCGTAGCGCTCGAGCTCGCGGGCCAGGACCCACGTCATCGACGCGATGCCAGCCTTGGCGGCGGAGTAGTTGGCCTGGCCGGCGTTGCCGTAGAGGCCGGCTTCGGACGAGGTGTTGATGATGCGGCCCGACGTGGCCTCACCGGCCTTGGACTTCGACCGCCAGTAGACGGCGGCGTGGTGGGACGGGGCGAAGTGGCCCTTCAAGTGGACGCGGATGACGTCGTCCCAGTCGGACTCGTCCATGTTGAACGACATCTTGTCTCGGAGGATGCCGGCGTTGTTCACCAGGATGTCGAGGGAACCGTACGTGTCGATCGCTTGGTCGACGACGCTCTTGGCCCCGCTCCACGAGCTGATGTCGTCACCGTTCACGCTGGCCCTGCCCCCCGACGAGGTGATGAGGTCGACAACTTCCTGGGCCGGGTGGACGTCGCCGCCTTGGCCCTCGACCGACGCCCCCACGTCGTTCACCACCACCGTGGCTCCTTCCGATGCCAGCAGCAACGCTTCTTCACGCCCGATCCCCCGACCGGCGCCGGTGACGATGGCGACTTTGCCGTCGAGCAGTCCCATGGTCTCCTCCTGTCGATCGCGGTCCGGCGAGCTACGCCGCTGCCGGCCAGGCAGCTTGGCCGAAACCGCCGGAGATCGGCAAGCAGGGGTCCTACCCTGGCCCTCTCGCTACGGGTGCAGGTCGAAAGCGCTCATCTCCTGGCGCACCACCTCAGCGACGAGATCGACCA
>JAJYWF010000077.1 GCA_021791635.1 Actinomycetes bacterium | reverse complement strand
CGGAGATCTCCTGGTACCTGGGCGCCGGGGTCCTCGTGGCCGCATGCGCCCTGCTGGCCCGGGTCCACCGGCGGAGCGCCGCCGGGAGGGAACGGTGGTTCTGGTACGGCGTGGTGGTGGTCGGGCTCATCCTGGCCCTCGGAGGCTCCACCCCCCTCGCCCACGTAGAAGTGCTCATCCCGGTCTACAACGGCCAGCGGATGCTCGTCCGCAACCTGCTCGAGGTCGACATCGCCCTCGCCGTCATCTTCGCCGACTGGCTCGACGTCGTCCTGTCGGGTCATCGCGTGGCCGGACGCGCCGAGCGCCGGCTGGTCCTCGTCCCGGTGACCGTCATCGGGGTGCTGGCGGTGGCACTGGCGGCCGACGGCCCCGGCCTCCTCGACCTGCTCGGAGCCCCGTACCCGGTGTCCCGGGCGGCGACGTGGCCCATCTTCGCGCTCACGCTCGTCGCCCTGGCCCTGGCCGCCTGCTGGGCGTGGCTGGCGTGGCGGCCGCGCCGTTGGGCGCGACGACGGCTCAGCTTCGTCATGGCCGGCCTCTGCGTGGTGGACCTGGGGTTCTTCGGCATGATCGCCACGCCACCGCCCCTCCCCAATGCCACGTCGAAGCACGACGCGGCGCTGGCCACGGCGTTGGCCGACCGGGTCCAGAGCACGGCCGCCCGTTCGCCGACGGCGTCTCCGTCGAGGGTGGCCTTCTTCGACCCGGTCATCACACACGCCGACACAATGGACCTTCTGGGCCAGCCCGACCTCACCATCCTGCGCGGCGTCACCTCGGTAAACGGGAACGGGGCGCTGGTCTCGGGAGCGTACGAGAACCTCACCGGCGCCCAGGCCCAGCTCCACATACTCCCCGAAGCCCTGGCGGGCCCGCTCGCCGACCATCTCGACATCGGACTGCTCGTGGCCGCCCAGACCGGCTTCCTCCAGCCGGTCCAGTACCAGAACGGACAGGCACTCCCGTCGACACCCACGGCCTACCCGGCGACAGCTCCTCCCCCACCGACAACCCTGCTGCTGGGCACCGGCACGCGCACGTGGTACACCGGCGGCCAGGTCCGGATCGACAGCCTCGAGGTCCCCGTCACCGGTATCCCCTCTACGCCACACACCACGCCCAGGGTGCGAATCGGCGTCTTGGTGGCCTCGCCCGGACCCGGGAACGGGTCAGACGTCCGCTGGCTCACCCCGAGCTTCGTGGGCCCGGCCCGAAGGGGACCCGGTCGGGGCCAGATCACCGTTCACCTCACGACTCCGGTCGACGCCGTCGGCGTCGTGGCCCGAGCCCAGTCCGGCCATCCAGCCTCCGTCGGCCAGGCCATCCTCGGCACTCCCGGCACAGGCGCCTTCCGGCTGGCCGGTCCGTTGGTCGACACCGTGACCCCACCCCAGTGGCACCCGTCGAGCACCCTGGGCCCGTTCGGTGTGTACCAGAACTCGTCGCCCTCGGGTGCCGGGTTCTTGGTGACCGGTCCAACCGGGCGACCTTCGCCGGGATCGGTGACCCTTACCGGCTCGACAGCCGACGGGACGGTCACCTTCCGCGTCACCAGCACCCTGCCGGCACTGTTGGTGCGCTCCGAGGTGAGCGCGTCGGGTTGGGTCGCCACGGTGCGACACGTGCCGGGTGGACGTGCCGGCCCGCGCTCTCAGAACGGGCGGTCGACCGGGGAATCGACCGCCACCAAGGCGGCGACCAGCACCAAGGCGGCGACCACGTGGGGGGTGCTCCAGGCGATCCGTGTCCCCGCCGGGTCCTCGGTCGTGACCTTCACCTACCGACCCCGGGCCGACGACGTGGCGCTGGCCGCCTCGGTGCTCGGCTGGCTTCTGATCCTGGCCCTCGTGCTGTGGAACGTCGTCCGGCGTGTCAGCCCTGGGCGCCGCGTCGGCCGGGGCCCACTGGCCCCGGGTTCACCGGCCCCGGGTTCACCGGCCCCGACCCCGGCTCACGCCACGCCGATCCCCACCACCCCTGAATTCAGGGGTTTGCCCCCCATCGAGCCGTGGAACGGGGCTGTGAAGGAGAAGATCCCGCCGTCGGCGGCGACCAACCAGTAGCCCCCGGTGGCCGGATCCTCGGCCATTCCGACGACGGGAGAGTTCAGCGGTTTGCCCCCCATCGAGCCATGGAACGCGGCTTTGCCGAAAGAGAAGATCCCACCGTCGGCGGCGACCAACCAGTAGCCACCGCCTGTCGGGGTCGACGCCATCCCGACGACGGGAGAGTTCAGTGGCTTGCCCCCCATCGAGCCATGGAACGCGGCTGTGAAGGAGAAGATCCCGCCGTCGGCGGCGACCAGCCAGTAGCCCCCGCCTGTCGGGGTCGCCGCCATCCCGACGACGGGAGAGTTCAGTGGCTTGCCCCCCATCGAGCCGTGGAACGGGGCTGTGAAGGAGAAGATCCCGCCGTCGGCGGCGACCAGCCAGTAGCCCCCGGTGGCCGGATCCTCGGCCATCCCGACGACGGGTGAGTTCAGTGGCTTGCCCCCCATCGACCCGTGGAACGGGGCTGTGAAGGAGAAGATCCCGCCGTCGGCGGCGACCTGCCAGTAGCCGCGGCCTGTGGCGCCCAGGTACTCGAATGAAGCCGCCTGGGTTGTCGCTGAAGTACCTCCGTACGTGGTCGCGGTGACCTCGACCGTCCCGGTCCCCGGAGGCACCGACGCCGTCAGGACGAACGGGCTCACCACCTTCACTGTCGAGGCCGCCTCATCGCCGAACTTCACGGTGGTGTCCGAAGTGAACCCTGAACCCCGGATCGTGACTGACGTTGCCCCGATGGCCGCTCCAGACGAAGGAGAAACCGACGTGACGACCGGTGGTGCCTCAAAGGCCAAGCTGTGGGGAAATGTAACGAGCGTTGTCGCTCCGGCGATGGTGGCGGTGGGCGTACCTCCGGACACGAGCGCCGACGGGCTGAAGCGCTCGACGGAGCCGCTGATCAACGTCATCCAGAGGCTGCCGCCGGGTGTAAATCCGATGGACCACGGTGTCTTCCCGACATTCCCAACAACCGTCGCCGGAGCGACGGCACCGCCTGCGGCGAGCTGTGTCGGCGTGTACTCCACCAGAGTGCTACTGGTCGTTGTCTTGACCGGTGTCTTGTTCGACACCCACAGATCCCCGCCCGGACTGAACGCCAGCCCCACCGGATATCTCAGGCTTGTCGCAAGGCTCGAGATGATCACTTTGGGCGTCGGGCTTCCCGTCACTGCGAGCTGTGTGGGGGTGAACTCCACGATCGTGTCGTTCAATGCGTTGGCCACCCACAGGTCGCCCGATGGGTCGACCGCCAAGTTCTCCGGGCCGTCGAGGCTCGCCGGAACCCCGGCGTCGGACGTGATCTTCACTGCAGGAGCCGGATCACCGCTCACAGCCAGCTGTGTCGGCGTGTAGAGGCTGAGAACGCTTGTCTGGTGGTCGGCGGCCCACAGGTCGCCGCTGCCGGTGAACGCCACCCCGGCGACGTCGAGCGATGTGATCGCCACCTGTGCCTTCTGGCTCCCGCCGGCCGCCAGCTGGGCCGGGGTGAATTCGGTCATCGTATGGCTTGTGTACCCGTTGCCGGCCCAGAGGTCCCCGTGCCCGTCGAAGGCGATGGCCAGATGACCTGATGTCGGGGCAACTGTGAGGGCCACTGTGGGCTTTATGTTCCCCACGGCCGAAAGGGCGAAGGCGTTCAGCTTCGTATTGGCGTGGTTCCCGACGAACACCATGGGCCTGGAGAGCTCCGAGCCCACCGACGCCCCGGCCAATGCCCGGGCACCGTCCATGCTCCATCCCGAGGCCAGGAGGGTGGCACCACCGCTCACCAGTACGGTGGCGAGCAACGCCCGTAGGCCCCGAAGAGCGCGTGCCTCGACTCGGCGAAATCCTTGGTCGGCGAGCGGACGCCCCGGCTCCGACGCGGACGAAGCCGTCGACGGCGAGTGAAACCCCTGAATGTCTTCCGCGGTCGGTGCCACATTCTCGTTCCCACGCATTGCGGCCCTCCTCTCCTGAAGCCGGCTCCGAAAGCTCGACTCGGGCCGGAGTTCTCTATGTGACCTTACGCAATTTCACAACTGGACACCTGGGCTCTGCCGAGTTGCCCCACGGCACCACCCCTTCCCGCCAAGCACTATGTCGGCCACGAGCTGGGCCAACTCCGAGGTTGACCAGCCGTCGGTTGAGTAGCCGTAGCCGGCTTACGAACCAACGGCATACGTCGCTTCCGGGCACGAACCCGGCGGGACCTCCACATCCATGCTGCTCGCGGCGTAGGTGTCGACGGGCAGGGCGCAAGGCCACAGATGGCCATCGGTGGCAACACCACCTTGGACCCCTTCCGTAGGCCAGCAGTCCACTGCAGCGGGAGGGATCCCTCTCCTTCTAGGACCCCCCATCCTCACCGTCAACAGCCCAGCCCGGCTAATCCCGTGCCCATCGACGTCCTCAAAGAGGATCTGCCGAAAGCCGCTCTGGCGTGGTCAGGGAATCACGCCACTACCAGCGGGCTATTCGGTCATCAGCCAGAGCGGCTGTTCGGAACAGTCACTCAGGTCCTCATGATGCCCACGACCGGCGCGTCGAGGCGCGCTCCACCCATCGACCCGTCGAACACCGCGTCGCCGAATACGGGTGGCGTTGCAGTAGGTAGTGAGCTGGGGCATGAGCCAGGGTGCGGGCCAGTCCGCGCCGGGGTAGGCAATGTGATCTCCGTCCGCCGCTCTCGCGCACGCCGTCGATGACCGCGGCGCAGTCACCTCCTGGATCGAGCCTGGCATTGAGGTCGATCAGATCGACCGTGGCCGGGTTTGCCGCGGCGACTTGGCGTAGCAGCGTGTTGTAGGCGTCGACACGGCTGGGCTCCTGCTCGCACCACTGGTATGGTCCCGTACCGCAAACGTCGAATCCGGCACCCGACGGCGGCGCGACGTCGGCCGGCTGGAAGTACGGAGTGGTGAGCAGTATCACCTTTCCGCCGTCGGAGAAGAGGATCGACACGGCAGCCTGCATCTGAGCGGCCAGGTACGCGTCGAAGACTGGGTCCCCCGGCGCCCGCCACGCGCCGTCATACCACCGTGTCGCCACGTCCCATGCGCCCACCAGGAGCATCGAGATATCGGGCTGGAAGCTCGACACCGCACCCGCGTATATAGACTGCCAGCCTGTCGCCGACGCACATGCTCCAGTGACCGGGCACTGTGTACCGTGCACGACGATCGGACCGCCCTCGGCGAGGCTGCAACCGTCGAGGCCCACATTGCGCAGGACCATGCCATAGGCGGTGGCGTTCTTGTCGAGGCCGAGCGCAAGTGAGCCGGCCACCGAATCACCGGCCACGAGGACCCTGAGCGGCGAGCTCGACGCGGGTGGTCCCGTTCGAGCCACCCATGTCGCGCCTCCGTCGGTCGTGGTCACGACGGTCCCGCCGGCTCCGACCGCTACGCAGTGGGTTGGGTCCGAGCAGCTCACGGCGTCGAGGGTCTGGCCCGTCCCCGATGAGACGGACTGCCACACGGCGCCCCCGCTGGTGGTCCGTTCGATCCCGCCCTGGTCGCCGACCGCCACACACATCGTCACCGCCGGACATGCAAGACCGTGGAGATCCACCTGGAGTGGTCCGGACTCAGACGCCCAGGCGTCACCACCGTCGGTGGTCGACTCGATGGTGCGCATCTGCCCAATCACCCAGCACGCCGACAAGGTCGGGCAGGAGAGTGAGTTGATGCCGAGCAGCGGCGACACTTCGGTCGGGTCAACTCGCCAAGAAGCGCCGAAGTCTGAGGTGGAGTACGTGTTGGCGGCGAAGTCCGAAGCCTGGCATGTACCGGTTGTGGCGCACGTCACAGCCGAGTACGTCGTGCCGGCGGTCGAGGCGGCCACGCGCCAAGAGAACCCTGTGGTCGTCGTGACCACGACAACGGCACCGGCAGCCATGCAGCGGTTGGGTGCGGGACAGGACACCGCGTCGAGGGTCGCTGCGGTCCCCGACGCCACTGCCGTCCAGCTCGCTCCACCGTCGGAGGGCACCACGATCGCCCCGCCGTCGCCTACCGCCGCACACCACGACGGGTTTGCGCACGAGATGCCGTAGAGTAGGTGGCCAGTCGGCACGCCGGCGTCCACCCAGGACTCCCCGCCGTCGTGGCTTACGATGAGCCCGCCCATCCCTCCGACTGCGAAGCATGTGGAAGCTGACGGGCACGACACCGCGGCGAGCGCCAACGCCGGGGCGGCCGCCGCCGAGGCGGTCTTCGCTGGTGCCATCATTCCAGCGGTGGTGGAGCCTGGAGCAGCCGCGTCCGAAGGCGCCGAAGGGGCCACGGCCATGAGCAAAATTCCTACCGCCACCACGGCCTTGATCACTACCTCACCGGTATCCCCAAACCCCGCTGCGGGGATCTTCATCTACCCGTCGGACCTGGGAGCAGATGACCCGCTCCCCGTCGAAACGGCTGTCGGCCGCCGGGGTGGACTCCTTGCCTCCAGCCGCGTCCGCAAGTGCTCCCGGCCCGTTCCTATGCACCCGACCCCACCCCGCCGCGTGCGTGTCTGCACCTCCTCTCAGTGCCAGTCCTCGTAAGGACACGCCGGTCGTCGGGCGCTGAGGTGGCAAACGCCCTCCGCATGCCTTGACCGCCGAGATGGTGAGCCGGATGGCGAGAGCAGTGTTCCCCGGCATCGCCGGAGGCCATCCCCTCTTTGGTGGTTTGGGCGCGTCGTCGGAGTGGCCGTGGGACATCGACCCACTGCTCTCTTGGCGGTGCGGCGGTATGAGACACTGAGGGTGGCGGGTCGCATCCGATGCACCGGGCCTCCACGATGCTCACATCGGAGCCCCATGTGTCCACTCGAGCGAGACCCACCGGGCTCTCTTCTCTGCCACCCGCGTCCTGATCGAGCGGTGCCTGCGCGCAGCGAACTCAAGGACAGCGGTTGCCACATCACAACCTCTCTCGGCTCGGACCTCGCATTCCCGCAAGCTCGCAGTTCGCAGGCTCGCAGTTCGCAGGGTCGCAGGGCCAATGGGAACACGACCGCGCCAGGTGCACGTGGAGAAGGGGAGGACCAACGCGTCCATCGCCTGGGACCCGCTCGTACCGCAATGGCCGCGGACAAGCACATCGCCGGCACATTCTCCAATCTCAACCTGTCGCCGTCGTCCACGTACGATCGCCGGGTCCTAGAGCTGCTGCGATACCTCGGTACCCGAGGCGACCGAGGGATCGGGCCCGGACGTCAGGCGCCGACGACCACCTGGGTCGGGATGACGTCACGTTGGCTGAGCGGGACGATGTCGCCACGGACGTCCACTCCGACCTCATGGGCATCGACCCGGAAGGTGAAGGTACCGGGCTCCACCACGAAGCGCATCTGGGGATCGAAGAACGCGAGACGACTCGGGTCGACGGTGAAAGTCACGGTCCGCGTCTGTCCAGGATCGAGCACGACTCGGGCGAACCCACAGAGGGAATCCCGGTGGCGGGCGACCGACGCCACCTCGTCGGTCACGAAAAGCTGGACCACGTCGACACCATGACGATCGCTCGTGTTAGTCGTGGCGAGTGAGAGCGTGATCGGCTCAGTCGTGGTTCCACTCGACGCGACCACCGGCGCGGTGCGCTCGAACGACGCGTAGGAGAGCCCGTGACCGAACGGGAATAGCGGCGTCGAGGGCGAGTCACTGTAGTCCCCGTAGAAGAGGCTTTTACCACCCCCCGCTCGCGGTGAGGCGTACACAGGCACCTGGCCGACGTTCCTCGGCATGCTGACCGGGAGGCGTCCGGTGGCGTCCACCACACCCGCGAGCACATCGACGATGCCGTTGCCGCCCTCCTCCCCCGGGGGCCACACCTGAACGAGAGCCGCGGCGCGTTCGGCGATCTCGGGGAGAGCATGGACACGCCCGCTCACGACCACGACGACCGTGGGCGTTTCAGTCGCGAGCACCGCCTCCACGAGCTGCTGCTGGACGCCGGTCAGTGCGAGACTGGTGGCGTCGCGCGCCTCGCCGACCGTGGAGTGCGGCTGGAGACCGGACTCGCCCCCCACGAAAACGAGGGCCAGCGCGCAGGCTGACGCCGCAGCGGCCGCCGCGGGGATACCTGAGGTGTCGTCCCCGTTGACCGCGCAGCCTGGTTCGTGCACGACGCGATCGCCGTAGCGGCTGCGGAGTGCTTCAAGTGGGGTGACGTGGGGGGTGTAGTACGGCCCAGCCTGCAATCTCCCCCCGATTCCATCGGTCCCGAGAGCTCCGGGGAGCAGGTGCACCTCGGGCCCCTCGTAGACGATCTCCGCGTGCGCCGGGTAGTGGTAGTCGCCCTGAAGAAGTCTGGCGGAATCGGCGGAGGGTCCGATAACCGCGAGCGAGCCAATTGACGGGTCGACTGGGAGGGTGCCGTCGTTGGTGAGGACGACGACCGATTCGCAGGCCGCGCGCCGGGCCAGCGACCGTTGCGCCGGGGTATCGAACACCGCGGCCGCCGACGCAGCGTCCACGTAGGGGCGGTCGAAGAGGCCCAAGCGGTCCTTGGCGACGAGCGCTCGCCGCACCGCCCGATCGACCAGGTCCATCGAGACCGACCCGTCCTCGACCTGGTCTTTCAATGGTTCGCCGAAGCACTCGACCGACGGCAGCTCGACGTCCATCCCGGCGCTGAGTGCAAGCGCTCCCGCATCGCCGGCGTCAGTTGCGACGTGGTGATGGGTCGCGAGCAACATGACGGAGAAATAGTCCGCCACCACCACACCGTCGAAGCCGAGCTCGCCGCGCAGTAAGCCGGTGAGGATCGACGGGTCGCCCGCGCACGGGATCCCGTCCACCGACGCGTACGAATTCATTACCGACTGGAGGTCGGCATCGCGGATCGCTGCGGCGAACGGCTCAGCGAAGACCTCGCGCAGCTCTCGGGGGCCGAGCTGGACCGGAGCGTGGTTCATACCTCCCTCGGAGAGCCCGTAGGCGAGAAAGTGCTTGGCGGTGGCGAGCACTCCGTCGCGCAAGGACCCCTGGAGTCCCTGAACGTACGCAGTGCCCAGTCGTCCAACGAGGTACGGGTCCTCTCCGTAGGTCTCCTCCACCCGTCCCCAGCGGGGGTCTCGTGCAACGTCGAGGACCGGGGCAAGCGCCTGGCGCGCTCCGACGGCCATCATCTGCGCTCGGATGACGTCGGCCACCTCCGCGAGCAGATCCTCATCCCAGGTGGAGGCGAGACCGAGAGCCTGGGGGAACACCGTTGCCCCTCGCGCACAGTAGCCACCCGTAGACTCCTCGTGAACGAGGATGGGGATGCCCAGCCTGGTCTCTTCGACGGCAAAGCGCTGGATCTCGTTCATGAGGGTCGCACTCTCCTCGGGGAGCAGGCCCGTCGTGGATCCGATACGGGTCACGTGCCCGATGCCGTGCGGCATGACCGTGCGTGCGGCGGCAACGTCGAATCCCGACGAGCCGAGGAGCGACGTGATCCACACCCCACCGAGCTGGGCCAGCTTCTCGTCGAGCGTCATCCGCTCGATCAGCGCGTCGACGTCCACCACCGCTCCTCATCCGGCGTGCCCCTACGGCACGCTCCCGCCTTCGTCTCGAACCTAAACGATGACCGTCGACCGGCGCACCGCCGGGGGCTCCATTTCTCCGAACCCTCGCACGCAAAGCTCTCGGAACCGCTAGCGGGAGTTTCCGGGCTATCCCATGAAGAGTCAACATTGTCCCAGTTCAGGGGCGGTGTTTCGGCAAACGCGGTGTAGTACCTAACTCACGCTTTCGGAGCGTAGGCGTCGAGGCCGAACAGGTCGTAGAGGCGAGTCTGGGCGGGGTCCATCTCGGTGAGCATGCGCCGGGCCCGCGGCCGGCCGCGTTCGCCTTGGAACAGCATCACCGACTCCTCGATCCCCGCCAGCGTCGAGAGGATCTCGCGCACGCTCATGGGCATCCCGGCCTGGTTCGCCTCGCGCACCATGAGGCGCGCCGTCATGAGGGCGAGCACGCAGTGGGCGACGTGCACGCGGATCTTTTGATCGGTCCAATGGAACATCGGCGAGAAGGACACCACCTTGGGGTCCTTCATCTGGCGGAAGTCCGCCTCGACGCCTGACTGCGAGCGGTAGCCGGCCACCACCTCGGCGATGCCCCACTCGTCGCGGTCGGTGAACAAGATGCGCTTGCCGAACAATTTGGCGTGGAGATCGGCGAGGGCCTTGGGCTTGGTGCGGAACACGAGGCGCAGCTCGGCGGGCTCCTCGCCGGTGATGGTGCTCGAGATGACGCGGTTGAGCCAGCGGGGCTTGAGGATCTGGGCGACCTCGGCCTCGACCTGCTCTTTGGACTTGCGGCCTCTGCCGCGTTTTAGGCGCGCCGAGACCTCGGCCAACTGGCGGCGGGCCTTGCCCATGGTCTGCTCGAAGCCGCGCACCTGCTTGTCGTAAAGGTTCTGCGAATGAGTGACCACGACCCGGCGGTCCACGCCGAACACATCGGCGCGCGACTCGAAGGCCCGCAGTCCCGGGAAGCGCTCCTCGTCGACCTTGCGATAGCGACGCAGGGGGACGGCCAGCAGGTCGAGATGGTCAGAGGGCGGCAGTGATCCGATGAAGTGAAGCGGGCTCTCCTCCATCAGCTCTTGGTTGTCCGACGAGTCCTGGCCGGCGTCGTAGACGAGGGTCAGTTCAGCGCCGGACTCGGCCAGGGGCCCAAAGCGCTCCATCAACTCGGCCACTACCTCGGGAAACTGGGTGACGTCGGGCCGGTTGCCGGCATAGGCGTGGCTGACCAGCGGCACGCCAAAGTCGGTGGACACCACGAGTCCGAGACCGACCAGGCGCAGGTCCGTGCGCTTTTGCTTGGCGTGGCCCCGCTGGGCGATCGGGGCCCGGTCGTTCGCAGAGTCGATGTAGGTGGCGAAGTTGGTCATGTCGAGCACGAGCCCCGAGCAGTCGATGCCGAAGGACTCCACCATCCGGGCCACGATCAGGCGCTCGATCTCGACCAGCTGGTCCTCGGTGACCGAGTCCATCGCGTCCCAGAATCTCCGGTGGTCGAGGGCGGACGTCGGGAGCTTGACGATCCGGCCACCGCACGTCGTGGCCCACCAGTCCGAGAAGGCGAGCTTCGAGCACGGGGTGGCCACCCGGTTCAACACCGCCAGCGCGAAGTACGTCCCGACGGACGCCGCCGCATCCGATCGGCGTCGGCCCACGACGTCGTCGACGATCCCCGCCACGCCCAGGCGCTCGATCATCGACCACACCGCGGCCACATCGCCGAAGCGCCGATGCTCGACGGCATCGGGCATGGCCGTGGCCCCGTTCACGGCCGCCTCGATGTCGGCCGCCTTGCCCAGGTACTTCTGGGAGACA
>JAJYWF010000076.1 GCA_021791635.1 Actinomycetes bacterium | reverse complement strand
TCGTACCCGGTGGCCCGGGGGGAGGGGGGCGGTGCGGGTGGGGGTGTGCCGAAGAAGGTGACTTCGGGGTGCTCGGTGAGGAGGGTCTGGGCCACGGTGGCGCTGACGGTGACGGTCTGAGGGGTGGCGTCGGTGAGGGTGAACCGGGCCACCCCGGTGCTCGAGGTGGTGGTGCTCGGCGGGTTGACGGTCGCCGAGCCGCCGGAGCTCTGGCTGAGAGTGGCGGGGGCTCCGGCGATCGGGAACCCGTGGCCGTTGGTGACCGTGACGATGACTGTGACCACCGCCCCGACGTGGGCGGACCCAGCCGAGACCGCGACGGTGGAGGCCGGCGGCGCCGGAGCCGGTGGCCCGGCGACGACGGCATAGGGGCTCGAAGCGACCGGTGCGGTATCGGCTGAGGTGGAGAGCTGCACGGTGAGTGTCGATGTGACCCGCGACGGGTTGATGACCCCGGTCACGACCAGGACCTCGGCGGCTCCGTCCGGCACGTCCGATGTCGGGCCCAGGGTTATCACCGCCGGTGTCGTCTGGGACCCGGTGCCCGAGACATCCGATGCCGTGGCCGCGGTGTGCCCGGACGTGCCCTTCACTGAGTAGTCCCCCGGAGCGGACGGCAGGGCGGTGCCGGTCGGTACGACGAAGGTCATGGTCGAACCTGCGGTCAGGGCCCCGTGGCTCGACGTGGTGAAGGTCACGTCGTACGTGGAGCCGGCGCCGGCGACCAGGTCCGCGCCCCCTGTGCCCGGCGATACGCTCACCCCGCTGACCGAGGTGGCACCCGGCGGCGTGGTGAACGTCACCTTGGCTGTTCCGACGGTCACGCCGGCGGTGGTGTCGTGGGCGACGAGCGTGACGGCTTCGACGGTCCCGTCGGCCACGGCGAACGTGGCGATGCCTGTCGACGTCGTGACCGCGGACGCCGGGGTGACCGTGGCGTGGGTGTGTGTTGTGGGGGTGAGGGTGACCGTGTCGCCGGCGACTCTCAATCCCTGTGCGCTGACTTCGGTGACCTTGACGGAGATGTCGGCGCTCCCGGTGGCCGGGGCCGAGCCAGGTGTGGCGGTCACCGAGGACCGTGTGGGGTCCGGGAGTGGCGCGGTCACCGAGGCCGTGCCCCCGGCTGGCACCGTGTCGGCCGAAGTGTCCACCGTGACCGGGTAGGTGCCGGGATTCGCGGGGTCGCTGAGCCCGGTGACCCGCACCGTGACCTGGTCGCCGGGCCCGATGTCCGCGTCGCCGAGCACCAGGGTGGCGTCGGTCCCGGTGACCGTCACCCCTTGGACCACGTCGCTCCCCGAAGCGGCGTCCGTCACCTGGTACTCGCTCGAGGCGAGCGGTAGGGGTCCGAAGGCCGGGGCGCTCACCGTCACCGTTGGGATGCCGGCCGGTCCCCCGTCGAGCGCCCCGGTGGCCGAGGTGGTGAAGTCCACCGAGAGGGTCGTGGCCGGGGTTCCGGCAGACGACGGGGAGGGTGCTGCCGAGACACCCGTCACCTGGCTGGGTGCCGTGAAGTCCACGGTGGCCTTGGCGTTCACGACGGTGGTGCTCGTGCCCGCCACCGCACTGGCCGTGTAGGTGACGCTCTGGGCTGTGGCGTCGGAGACGCTGAACCGGGCGAGACCGGTGGACGACGTCAGGACCGGTCCAGCGCTGACCTTCGAGCGGCCCCCGGCGGACTGGGCGAGCGACACCGAGGCGCCGACCACCGGGTTCCCGAGCCGGTCGACGACGCCGACGGTGACCACTGACGTCGACACACCGTTCGCCACGACCTCCGACGGGGACGCCGACACGGTGGACACCGAAGCTGTGGCCGGTCCGGCCACGATCGTCACCGGGGACGACCATGCCGGCACTGCGTTCCCGCTGCCCGAAGCGCTCAGGGCGCCGTCGGCCGCCCCGGCGTGGACCGGGTTCCGCGTGCCGTTCACCGTGACGCCGACGATGCCCCCGGCCCCCAGCGACGACGTGCCCAACGAGATCGTTGCCACGTTGGCGGTTGAGCTTCCTGGGCCGGCGGACGTCGTGACCGAGCTCACGGCCACCGGTGTCCCGGTGACTTCGTTGGTCACCACGTAGTCACCGGTCGCGGTCGGGAGCGCCGTGCCGGTGAGGGCGCTGAGGACGAGCGTGCCACCGGAGGGAATGCCTCCCGAAAGGTTGCAGCCTGCGACCACGGTGACTCCTGTCGCCCCGGCCACCGGGGACGAGAGTGTGTAGGAGACCCCGCTCATGTCGGTGAACGAGATGACCGGGCCGCCGATGGTGACGCCGTCGGTGGTGTCGTCAGCAGCCAGGGTCACCTGTTGGGCTGTGGCGTCGGTCAGTGTGAAGGACGCTTGACCGGTCGTTGTCCCGGTCACCGCCGTGGCTGGCGAGACGACCGCCGCACCTGAGACCACGAGGGCCACGTCGCGGCGCGCTACAGGGTTCCCCCCGGCGTTGCAGAGGGTCACGGTCACCCTGTCAGTGGTGACACCGTCGGCGGGCGCCGACATAGAAGTCGGCACCACCTCCGAGCACGAGGTCGCCGGCGGGCCGGTGCCGATGGTGAGGAGAGCCGAGACCGGTACCGGGTCCGACGACGTGGCCAGGGCCAGGAACGGGGCCGCCCCGCCCGAACTCAGGCCCGCGCCGGTGGAGGGAAGGACGGCCCCGGTCACCTTGACGGTGACGACGGCACCACCGGCGACCGGGTTCGAGCCCAGGGTGAGCGTGGCCTTGTCGGTGGAGGCGCCGGCACCGCCCGGAGCGGCCAGGACCGAGGCCAGCGCGATCGGCGTGCCCGAGACGGTCACTGTGTAGTCGGTGGGCGTCGTCGGGAGCGAGGTCCCGGCCGGCGCCAGGACGGTGAGGGTCGACCCGGGGTCCAGCCCTCCGGCCGCCGGCAGCGTCGCCGAGGCGGTGATGGTGCTGGAACCGCCGGCCACGGCTGGGCTGGCGTCGGCCGACGCGGCGGTGAGGGCGGTGAAGTCCACGGTGGACGAGCCCACGGCGAGGTCGGCGTCGGAGGTGACCGTCGCCGAGAAGGGGACCGCTTCGCTCACGACGTCGCTCACGGTGAACGTCGCCGAACCGACCGCACCACCCCCCGACGTCGTGGTGGTGCTCGGAGGGCTCACCTTGGCCGAGGTCCCCGGCGGGGCGGTGAGGGTCACTGTCGCCCCGCCCACCGGGTTCCCCCAAGCGTCGTGGAGCACGACGGTCACGGTCCCGGTCGCCGAACCACCGGCCGTGACCGACGGCGCGGCGGCCGCGATCGAGGACGTCGCGGCGTCGACCGGGCCGGGAACGATGGTGTAGTCGGCGGTGGCCGGGACGCCGTCGGTGGTGGTGGCGACCGAGAGGGTCGCCGACCCGGCACGGGTGGTGTTCGTCACCCCGGTCACCCTCAGCTCCACCGCCGTGGACCCCGCCACGCTCGCTCCCACGGTGACCACGGCGGTGTTTGTGGTGGACGAGCCGGCGGTGCGCAACACCGAGACCCCGGTCACGGCCACCGGGGTGCCGGCCGGGGCGTCCAGGGTGTAGTCCGACGCTGTGGTCGGGAGGGTGGTGCCCGGAGGTGCGGCCACGGTGACCATCTCGCCGGGGGACAAGCCCCCGCCCGACGAGGTCGTGAACCCGATCGAGTACGTGGCCCCGGTCGCCCCGGCGGCCGCCGGCGAGGCGGCGACACCGGGTGTGAGCACCGAGGGCTGGCACGCCGCCGCCAGGAGCTTGGTGCCGTCAGGCGCGCCCCAGCCCGATGCGTTGTCCCAACCCACCCCGGCGGTGTAGAGCGTACCGTGGGTGCCGTTCAGGTCGTTGTTCCCCGAAGTGATGTCGTAGTAGTCACCTCCCCCCGACGTCCCAAGGGAGTACAGCATCGGGTTGGCAAACCCCCATCCCCGCCCACTCCCCCCGCAGGTCTCGTCGCCCAGAGCGGCCAGCGCGGCCCAGAGCGGTGCGGCGGCGCTCGTGCCCCCGATGGGGGTCCACCCGTTGTGGTAGATGATGTCGCCGTGGTACGGGTTGGCCGACGCCGACACGTCGGGAACCTGGCGGCACGAGGTGGTGGTGGCCGACGTGCCCGGGGACACCGAGCAGGTGCCGGGTGTGGGCGGGGCCGATCCGGCGACGTCCTGCCACGCCGGCTTGGCCCACCGCACCGACACGCCGCCGCCGCCGGCGCCGCCGCCCTCGTTCCAGACCGACTCGGTCGGGGCGGTGGTGGGAGGGGCGCCAAGTGTGGTGAGCGAGGTGCCACCGACGCCGGTCACGTAGGGCTGGCTGGCCGGATCGTCGACGGCCAGCTTCGTTGTGTTGTGGGTCGATGTGTAGCAGCTGTCCGAACCCTGGTCCCCCGAGGCGGCGAACACGGTCTGGCCCTGGGCCGCGGCCTCGGCGAAGATCTCGTTCTCGCCCAGCGCCACCCCCGATGTCTCGTCCAGCTCGCACTCGCCCCAGCTGGTGCTCATGACGTCCACGGTGTCGTCGGTGGCCATGCGGTCGTAGGTGTCGAGGAGCCCGGTGTTGGTGTTGGGTGCGCCGTAAACCACGACGTGGGCCAGCGGGGCGAGTCCCAGGACGTCTTGGATGTCCAAGATGGCTTCGTCTGTCCCCGTTCCGGCGCCGGGCCCACCGTCTACGGCGACGTTGGTCACCGGGGCGTAGCTGTCGCCCGCCGGCAGTGCGTAGCAGCTCTCGAACGTGGCGACGAACGAGGGTGTGTAGGGCGCCAGCTCGAACAGCCCGACGGTCTCGCCGGCCCCGAGGTGACCGGCGCTGTAGGCGGTGGTGAACCCGTAGGCGGCGGCCAGCTGTGTCCAGGTGTACGAGCTGTCGTTCGAGGCCGTGGTGGACGCTGTGGCGCACGCCGTGGGGCCCGTCGCCCCGGGGACGGCCGTTGACCCCACCGTGGACCGGGCCGCGGGACCCACCGTCGAACCGACAACGGACCCGGTCGTGGACCCGTCTATGCCGGGCGAGGCCGGCCTCGCGCCGCCCGGCTTGGACAGCATCGGGGTGTCCCGGGCGATGTCGCTCATCCCGCTCACGGCGACCACGTGATCGGCCACCGCCGCCGGGAGGCTCGGAGCCCGCTCGGCGGCGTAGGCCACCCGCCCGCCGGGCAGCCGGTAGCGCTCGAAGGCGACGTGGAGGGCGGCCGCCACCCGCCCGGCCGACCCCTGGGCGCCGAGCAGCAGGCCGTCGGGCGAGACCGGCCCGACGCGCAACCCCGAGGCGGCCAGGACCGACCGGACTCCCGAGACGGCCGAACGTGTCGGGCCGAACCGACGGGCGAAGGCCCCTCGGGCCAAGTAGTGGCGGTACGAGCGGGACGAGGGGGTCGACACCGCGGCCACGAACCGGGCCAGCGCACCGGGGTTCCGGGGGCGGAGGACCACCTCGAGGTCGACGGCGGCCGACGAGGGGAGGGGGCCGATGGCCGTGGCACCGGCGGGGATTGACGGTGCGGCCCCTACGGCTACCAGCCGGCTCCCGGCGGGCGCCGGCGTCGGTCGCGCCCGGGCCGGTGCGGTGCCTGACCCGACCGGTCGCGCCGACCGGTCCAGCGGGGCGGGTCCGGCGCGTCGGGCGCTTCCCCCGCCGCCGACGGGTCCGGCGGCGATCAGCGCGGCCACTACCACCGCCGAGGCCACGGCCACGGTGGCCGCACCCCATCCCCATCCCCCCCCTCGGGGCGCATCGGCTCGCTCGGCCACAGGGCCACGGTACTCCCACCTTGTCCTGTTCAGGGCCCGCCGATCCGGGGCCGGGTCCGCATAACCTGGGCCCGTGAAGGGCGAGCTCACCCTGATGGCGGTCCACGCCCACCCCGACGACGAGGCGCTGTTCACCGGCGGGGTGCTGGCCCGATGCGCGGCACGGGGGATCGAGACCGTCGTGGTGACGTGCACGGGTGGCGAGCTGGGGTTCGGGCCCCGAGGAGTGACCCCGGGAGAACCTGGTCACGATCCGGGTGAGGTGGCCCGGATCCGCCGCCGAGACCTGGAAGAGAGCTGCCGGATCCTCGGGGTGACGCACCTCGAGCGGCTCGGCTACCACGACTCGGGCATGACCGGGTGGCCGCAGAACAGTGCACCGGGCGCCTTCGCCTCCGTCCCGACGGCCGAGGCGTCGACCCGGCTCGGTGAGCTGATGGAGCTCTACCGTCCTGACGTCGTGGTGACGTACGACGCCGACGGCTTCTACGGGCACCCCGACCACGTCCAAGCCCACCGGATCACCGTGGCCGCCACCGACGCCACGGGGATCCCTTCCAAGCTCTACTACGTGACGGTCCCCCGTTCGGCCCTGGCCGGGTTCGTGGAGCTGGCCTCGTCGTACGGCGTGGCCCTGCCCGGATGGCTGGAGGGGGCCTCCGAGCTGGGCACCGAGGATGCCCTGATCGCCGCCGGTGTGGACTGTTCGGAGGTGGTGGCCACGAAGTTCGCCGCCCTGGGCGCCCACCGGAGCCAGGAGGACATCGCCTTCTTCATCGACCTGGGTCTCCCGCTGTACTCGGAGATCTTCTCGGTCGAGCACTACGTCCGGGCTCGGGATCGGACCGGGGCGGGGTTGCCCGAGGAGGACCTCTTTGCCGGGCTGGC
The DNA here is from genome assembly GCA_021791635.1 of Actinomycetes bacterium. GTDB lineage: Bacteria > Actinomycetota > Acidimicrobiia > Acidimicrobiales > RAAP-2 > JAJYWF01. Next base: position 4,830 of record JAJYWF010000076.1, on the reverse strand, counting down.
CTGACCCGGATCCCGCGGCACCGGATCGGATCCCCGGCGCCGGCTCCGGCGGCGTGCCGGGTGGTGCCCGGTCCGGTCTCCCGTGGGGGCTCTCGATCGATCCCCGGATCCTGGGGGTGGCCCGGGCCGGGCCCCGTGTCGCCGGATTCCTGCTCCGGAGCCGCCGCCGGACTGCCGGTATGGCACCCGACGACCACGTCATCGCCGTACGCACGACCCCCGGCCTTGCGGCTCAGGCCTTGCTGGACGAGGTGTTGATCGCGGCGCTCCGCCATCCCGATCTGCTGCCCTCCGAGGAGGACTACGCGCCGGCTTCGGCCGACCTCCAAGCGGCGCGCGCCCTCTTCGAAGAGCGGGGTTGGCTGGAACGACCGACCGATTACCACCAAGACCCACCGCCGCCCGACGACGTCCACGCCGTCGCCGGCCATGGCTTCGAGCACGTGACGTTCGCGAGTGGTTGGGAGCCCTACTCGGACGAGCCGGGGAGGGCCCGCTGGCTGGAGCACGTCGCCAACCGCACGGTCCATGCGTGGGTCTCACCGGCCCCCGGTGGCAGCCGAGCGTCCTGGCTCGTCTGCGTCCACGGGTTCGGGATGGGCCAACGCCCCTGGGTCGACCTCCGCTCCTTCCGGGCGGCCGACCTGCAGCGTCGGGGGATCGGCGTCGCCGTACTGGTGCTGCCGCTGCACGGACCGCGGGCGTCGGGTCGGGTGCGTGGCGAGGATCTCATGACCATCGACCTGGTCGACAGCATGCACGGGATGGCTCAGGCGACGTGGGACCTGCGACGCCTCATCCGCTGGATCCGAGACCGGTATGGGGCCAATGAAGTAGGTGTCAGCGGGCAGTCCCTCGGCGCGCTGGTGTGCTCGCTGGCGGCCTCGCTCGACGGCGGTCTGGCCTGCGTGATCGCCGGGGTGCCGGTGGTCGACCTGCCCGACGTGTTTCGTCGGCACAGCCCGCCGGACATCGCCCGGCGGGCAGCGGAGTTCGGGGCCCTGGGGAGCGTCGCCGACGACGTGCACCGGGTGGTGTCCCCGCTGGCCATGCCCTGCGCCGTCCCGTTCGAGCGCCGCTACATATTCGGTGGCCTGGCCGATCGGATGTCATCGTTCGGCCAGGCCCACCGCCTCTGGCTGCACTGGGATCGTCCTGCGCTGGCCGCCTACCACGGAGGCCACGTGGGCTTCTTCTGGTCCGGGGCCGTGAAGGGCTTCACTGCAGATGCTCTGGAATCTTCCTTTCCCGGTTCCCGGCGCTCCTGAGCTCGTCCAGCGCCGCGGGGATGGCCGCGGCGATCTCCCACGGATCGGGGACCAGCTCGGCACACGAGATGATCCCGAAGCCGACGCGATCCTCCTGGGAGAGGACGGTCACGTTCAGCCCGGCTCCGTCGAGGACCGGGCCCAGGGGATAGATGCCCACCAGGCGGGCGCCGGCCAGGTAGAGGGGGATTGGCGGGCCCGGGACGTTCGAGAGGATCAGGTTGTGGATCACCGGATGGTGATCGGCACCGTGGAGCCGGGAGTAGAGGCGGGCCCCCAGGGCGAACCCGTTGAACGAGAAGTGCTCGGCCCACCCGAGGAGGGTGTCGGCTCCGACCATCGAGTGGAAGGCCTTCGCCCGGGAGTTCGACTCGGCAATGGCTTCGAGACGCTCGACCGGATCGGCGACATCGGTGCCGATCGAGGTGAACATGACCGACACCTTCGTGGTCCCGGCAAGCCCCTTGGCCTGCTCGTGGACCGAAACCGGCTCGGCGGCGATGAGTGACCGGTCGGGCAGCTCCCCCCTCGCGAGGAGGTAGTGACGCAGGGCCGTACCGACCACGGCGGTGAGCACGTCGTTGACCGTGACGCCGTGGGCCCCCTTGACCGCCTTCACGTCGGGAAGGGACACCGAGGTGAAGGCCACCGAACGGCGTGCCGTGACCGAGGAGTTGAACGACGTGCGCGGCGCGGTGAAGGGCATCGTGGCCTGCAGGTCGCCCCGCGCCCCCCTCCAAAGGGCCGATCCCACCCGGGCTGCGGTGGCGGGGAGCAACTTGGCCGCTTCGACCGGTCGGGTGAACCGCTCGACCACGGCGCCGGCGAGGAGCGCGGTCGGTCCGGGCACGGGCTCGGGAGGTGACGGGGCGAGGGACGACTCGGGCGGCGTGTCGGCGTCGAGCGAGAAGAGCTCGCCCATGAGGTTCGCCCCGGAGATGCCGTCGATCGTGGAGTGGTGCATCTTCACCAAGAGAGCTACCCGATCGCCGGAGAGCCCTTCCACCAGCAGCATCTCCCATAGGGGACGGTCCCGGCGGACCTGGGTCCCGGCGAACGCACCGGCCAGCTCGGCCAGGGCCCGCTCGTCACCGGGTGCCGGCGCGACCACCCGGCGGAGATGGTCGTCGATGTCGACCTCGGAGTCGACCCACCGTGGTCGCCCGACATTGAAGGGAACCGGGACGAGGCGGCGCCGCATCGGAGCAATTTGGGGCATGCGGGAGGCCAGCAGGTCACACAGCCGCCGGTAGGGCTCGTCGGCCGCCATGCCGGTCACGTCGAGGATCAAGAGCCCGCACACGTGCATGTGCATCGTGGGCGTCTCGCACGAAAGGAACGCCGAGTCGAGCCCTCCAACCAGCTCCACGACTCGATCCTACTTCCCAGTGCTGGGAAGGAACCGGTCCGGCAGGGCGCGCCGGGACACGGGACGATCCCGCCAGTTACCCTGGAGCGTGATCTTGCTCGGCGTGCTCTTGCTCGTCGCCGCCGAGATCGTCGCCTTCGTCACGGTGGCCGGGCAGATCGGCTTCGTTCTGGCGCTCGTGCTGCTGGTGGCGGTGAGCGCGCTGGGACCTTTCGTCGTGCGCCGCGTGGGCGTAGGCATCCTGGCCCACACCCGGGAGCGACTGGAGCAGGGCGAGGTGCCCACCCGGGAGCTGCTCGACGGGCTCGTCGTGCTCATCGGGGGGGTGATGATCTGCGTGCCCGGCTTCATCGGGGATGCGTTCGGCCTCCTGCTCATGGTGGGTCCGGTGCGCCATCTGCTGATCCGTATGTCGGGACATCGGATCGCTCGTGGCGTGCAGCGGGCCGGTCCGGGTCGCTGGCAGGTGATCGACGTCGGGTCCAGACCGGTCCGACACGAGCCACCGCCCGCGGTGCAGCTGCCGCCCGCGGTGCAGCTGCCGCCCGCAGCAGAGCCCCCGCCGGCGGTAGAGCCCCCGCCCGCGGCGGAGCCCCTGCCGGGGTCGCCGGGGCCGCCCGGGCCGCCCGGGTCGCCCGGGCGGAGCAAGGGGTGAGGGGACAGGCCGTCCCTGGGCCCGACCGCGGCCTGCTCGGTCGGCCGACCCGCCGGGTCCGGTTCAGCCCCGGGGGGACTCCCGGCGGCGGGTGAGGCACAGCACGGCGCCGACAGCCAGGACCGCGAACCCGGCGACTTCGATGGCGAAGGCGGACTTCGCTGTGGGAGCGACCCAAGTGTCCTGAAAACCGAAGAGGCCGACGTTCACCGAGAGGAGGAACCCGGCCACGGTCCCGGCGAGGAACCCGGCCGCGGCCACGATGCTCCACACCCGTCTGGTGACGGCGAGGACGAACGCCAGGACGATGCCGGCGATGCCCTGGAGGAGGAACAGTGGTCCGATGGTGGCGATGTGGCGGTACCCGGTGGACCACAGGTGCAGGTGCACCGCGGCCGACGCCAGTACCAGGGCGGCACCGAGCCACACGACCAGGTTCACGGGCCACGGATTGTCCCGGCCCCCGGCGGTCAGCACCGAGCGAAGTGAACTTGCCCGAGATCCGGGCGACCTATCAGGTCGGGCTCCAGAGCGATGCTGTCCGGGCTGCTTCGCCCGGCCTTGATCCGCGGGGTCCTCCGAGGACAGGTCAGGACGTGAGCCGGGACCTGAGTCGGAGTGGGCCGGTTCTTGGGTGATCACTCATGGTATCCGGAGCCGCCGTCCACTCTGGATGCCCGTCACGGTCGAGTCGGTCAGTACCGGTACGTGTCGGGCTTATAGGGACCCTCCACGGACACCCCGATGTACGCGGCCTGGGACGGGCTGAGGGTGGTGAGGCGCACACCGAGGGCATCGAGGTGCAGGCGGGCCACCTTCTCGTCGAGGTGCTTGGGGAGGACGTAGACCTTGGTCTCGTACTGCTCTGACCGGGTGTACAGCTCGAGCTGGGCCATGGTCTGGTTCGTGAAGGAGTTCGACATCACGAAGCTGGGGTGGCCGGTGGCGTTGCCAAGGTTCAGCAGCCGTCCTTCGGACAGCACGATGATGGCGTGACCGTCGGGGTACACCCACTTGTCCACCTGGGGCTTGATGTTGACCCGCTCGATCCCCGGAGTGGCCGTCAGGCCGGCCATGTCGATCTCGTTGTCGAAGTGCCCTATGTTGCCGACGATCGCCTGGTGCTTCATGCGAGCCATATGCCCGGCGGTGATGATGTCGCGGTTCCCCGTGGCCGTGATGAAGATGTCCGCTTCGCCCACGACGTTCTCCAGGGTGTCGACCTGGAATCCCTCCATCGCCGCCTGTAGGGCGCAGATGGGGTCGATCTCGGTGACGATCACCCGTGCTCCCTGTGCCCGGAGCGACTCGGCGCACCCCTTGCCCACGTCGCCGTAGCCGCACACCACCGCCAGCTTGCCGCCTATGAGCACGTCGGTGGCCCGGTTGATCCCGTCCACCAGGGAGTGCCGGCAGCCGTAGGTGTTGTCGAATTTGGACTTGGTCACCGAGTCGTTCACGTTGATGGCCGGGAAGAGCAGCTCGCCGTTGCGGTGCATCTCGTAGAGCCGGTGGACGCCGGTGGTGGTCTCCTCGGT
>JAJYWF010000075.1 GCA_021791635.1 Actinomycetes bacterium | reverse complement strand
GGGGGGTGGAGCCTCCGAGGGCCAGGATGAGCCCGACCACCACCACGCCGTACCAGAACCACCGTTCCCTCCCGGCGGCGCTCCGCCGGTGGACCCGGGCCAGCAGGGCGCATGCGGCCACGAGGAACCCGGCGCCCAGGTACCAGGAGATCTCCGGGATCGAGCTGAGTCCGTTGGGGCCCACGTACCCGACGACGCTCGGGTGGCTGGTGCCGAAGAGGGCCGGGTCGACGCCGGCCAAGAGCGATCCCCAGCCGAGCGAGCCCGAGGTGAAGTAGCCGTAGGACGCTCCCGCCCGCTGGGAGTGGACCTGGAACAGGGCCCCGGGCAGCCACTGCGCCGCCGAGGCCAGGGCTCCGACCCCGGCCGCCGCCACCAGCCCGACGAGGATCTGCCGGCGCCGTTCGGGGGTCGTCCAGGCGAGGAATACGGCGAAGGCCCCGATGAGCAGGGACCCGTCCAGGATGGGCTCGGGGGAGCCGGTGAGGACGAGCAGGGCCGCAGCGGCGGCCAGCAGCGCCACCCACGGGGCCGGCGAGCGGTCCGCCGGGCGGTTCGCCAGCCGGTCCAGTCCCACCAGGCACCACGGGAGCCACCCGGCGGCCAGCACCAGGTCGATGTGCAGGTTCTGGGCCACGAGGAAGCCGCCGAAGCCGTAGGCCAACCCGGCCAGCGCCGCCGCCGGCCACGAGCGCCCGCGGCAGCGGGAGAGCACGAGCAGCCCGCAGGCGCCGATGGCCTGGCCCGATCCCTGGTTGATCACCCAGGCCAGGTCCCGGGGCAGGACGGTGAACAGCCACGTCAGGGGGTAGGCGGCACCGGCGTTGAAGCCGGCCAGCAGGGGCGTCCCGGACCAGATGTACGGGTCCCACAGCGGCAGGTGCCCGTGGGCCAGGTCGCTCCCGACCAGGACGCGCAGCGGGAAGTTCTGGATGAGGTTCGAGTTCCTCAGGATGGGGTGGCCCAGGGCCGCCGGGATTCCCCAGACGGCGAAGGCCAGTAGGCAGAAGACCGACGGGATCCACAGAGCGGGGCGCGCTGGCCAGGGGAGTCGGGGCCACCGGCGAGGGCGCGGTGGCGGGTCGGTCATCCGGGACTTTCTAGCATCGCGTCACCCGGCGGTTGGTAGCGTTGCGAGATGGCCGCCGGGACATCGTCGGATGCCGGGAGGACCGGGGAGTGGCCCGCGATCGGCGATCTGCGCACTCGCTGGACCCAGGCCTCGACGGCCACCCGGGTGGCGGCGGTCCTCGGATCGGCCCTGGTGGTCGCCGTCGCCTACCACGTCATCTCGGCCCGGATCGGGCCGGGGGCCAAGAACACGGTCGACCTCGCCGTCTACCGCGACGCCGGACGGTGGGTACTCGACGGCTACTCGCCCTACGCCGCCCGGTTCGGCCGCCACCTGGGCTATCCCCTGCCCTTCACCTACCCGCCGTTCGCCGCCCTCCTGGCTGTGCCCCTGGCCCTGGTGCCGATCCTTCCCTTGGCCTGGGTGTGGGACGTGGTCCTGGTGGGGACGCTGGGGGCGGTGCTCCTGCCCTTCTACCGTCCGCTGGTGGCCAGGGCCGGTCGCTGGGCGCCGCTGGCCTACGGCGTCGTCTTGGTCGTGCTCGTGTGGTCCCGACCGGTCCAGGACAACTTGGGCGACGGACAGATCGACATCTTGCTGATGGCCGCCTGCATGGCCGACCTCCTGGTGCGGCGGCCCCGCTGGCCGCGGGGCATGCTCATCGGGCTGGCGGCGGCGATCCAGGTCGCGCCGGCGATCTTCGCCGTCTACCTGCTGGTGTCGAGGAGGTGGCGCACCTTCTGGGTGGCCTTGGCGACCGCCGCCGGGGCGACGCTGCTCGGAGCGATCGTCATGCCCGGTCCCTCGGTCCGGTTCTTCACGAAGCTCCTGTTCGAGTCCAACCGCGTCGGGAACGTCGCCTACTTCTCCAACCAGTCCCTCTGGGGGATCACGGCCCGAGCCACACTGGGGCTCTGGCACACTCCGCTCCTGGTCCTCGGACTGGCCGCGATCGCGGTCGCCGGCCTCGCCGCGGCGGCGTACGTCGATCGACGGGACCTGGCCCGGGCGGTCGTCATCGTCGGGCTGGTGTGGACGCTGGTGTCGCCGGTGACGTGGATCCACGGGGACGTGTGGATCTTGCCGGCCCTCGGCCTGGTGGTGGCCGACGGGCGCTCGTGGTGGCGGGCGGCGGTGGCACTGGTCGGTCTCGCCGCCCTCGTGTTCCAAGTCCCGAACCTCGATCACCACCCGGGGCTGGTGCACCTTCCGACCCCCGTGGCCGCGGCCCTCACCGATGCCTACGGCCTGGTGGCCCTGGTGCTCCTAGTGGTGCTGGCCGCCGGGCCGATCGCCGAGATGGTGACCGGCTGGCGTAGGCCGGTCATGGCCGAAGAGCGACCGGTCCGCCCGGCACCGGCTCAGATGGTGTAGGCCAGACTGGTCGCCACCCGACGGCCGAGGAGCTGGTCGCCGGTGATGGTGACCGAGCCCAGCACACCTTCGGGGTCGACCCGACCGCCGGCCATGCGCATGAACAGCGACGAGGGGAGGGAGAGGACCGCCGTCGCCGGTGCGCCGATCGAGGGCACCACGACCGCCCGCTCTCCCACCTGGACGTGGACGTTCCGGTGCACCGGACCGGTGAGCTCGAAGGTGACCGTCGACCCGGGCGGGGCCGCGGCCTTCTTCCCGACGATGTACCCGAGGGCGGTGACCACCTCGTCCACGGACTGTTCGACCACCGGCCCCGAATCGTGCCCGGCCACACCGACGGCTTCGCGGATGTCCTGCTCGTGCATCCAGGTGTCGAACACCCGCACCTCCATGAACCGCCCGTACGTGGCGTCACCGACCGGCGTCCACGAGGGGGCGGCGAAGTCGTCGGCGGTCATCGCCCTCAGGGCGGCCAGCCGTTGGGTGGTCACGGTCGAGAAGTCCTCTAGGAGCTCGGAGTGGCTGCGCTGGCGCAAGGTGACGATCCAGGCCTCGTTCAGGCGGGCGATGCCGTTGGTCACGTGACCGGCGGTGGTGGCTTCGGGAGGCACTTCGGGCGCGGGGGCGCCAGCCAGCATGCGCTCGGCCCCCACCAGGTGGGCCACGACGTCGTGGACGTCCCATCCTGGGAGCGCGGGTCGATCCCATGTGGACTGGTCGAGCTGGGCGAGCAGCCGGACCAGGCCTGTCCACTCCCGGGCCAGCAGGTTGACGACGCGCTCTTTCTCCGCGGCACCCACTTCCTCGTCTCCTGACATGCGAACCCTCCTCTCCGAACGCCACACCGTAGGGCACCGCCCACCTCGCTGCTCGACGGCCCGGCTGCCCGAAGGCGCTGGTGGGTGACGCCCCCGGAGGGGACGGTGGCTGTAGTCTGGGGGTCACCTCCACGAGGGAGGTTCTCGGCACTCGGGCCGCCTTGCCCGGCAGGAACCAGGACGGTGGTGGGTGTCGGGAAGCGTGCAGACCCCGAGTGCGCCGTCGCTCGCCCCGGACCGCCCGAGCCGAGCTCAGGTGCCCGAACCGGCCCCCCATCAGCGCCTCCCCGAACGCGCCTTCACCGCCCTGGTGGTGTTCGGTCCCCTCGCCGGGGTGGTGGTCGGTGCCATGGCCCTTTTCGGCCGCGGGGTGAGCGTGACCGACCTGGTGCTGGCGGTGGTCCTCTTCGCCGTCACCGGGCACGGGCTGAGCACCGGGTTCCACCGCCTCTTCAGCCACCGGTCGTTCAAGCCAGCACGGTGGGTGAAGATCGCGCTGGCCGTGGCCGGCTCCATGGCCTTCGAAGGAAGTGTCATCGGTTGGGTGGCGAACCACCGCCGGCACCACGCCTACACCGATCGAAAAGGCGATCCGCACTCACCGTACGCGTACGGGACATCGCGGCGCCAGCTGACCCGGGGTCTGTTCCATGCCCACACCGGTTGGCTGTTCCAGGGACAGGCGACCGACGAGGCACGGTGGGCTCCGGACCTTCTGTCCGACCCCGACCTCGTGCTCATCAGCAATCTGTTCCCGGTCCTGTGCGTGGTCTCCCTGGCCCTGCCGGCTGCCATCGGATGGGCGGTCACCGGGACGTTGGCCGGGGCCGTCGGGGGCTTCGTGTGGGGGGGACTGGTCCGGGTCTTCTTCTTGCACCAGACCACGTTCGCCGTGAATTCGGCCTGCCACATCTGGGGCACGCGGCCCTTCACCACCCGCCGCAGCGACCGGTCGACCAACTTCGCCCCCCTGGCCATCTTGTCCATGGGGGACAACTGGCACAACCTCCATCACTCGCTGCCGGCCCTGGCCCGCCACGGAGTGGACCCCGGCCAGCTCGATTCGAGCGCCCGGCTGATCCGGATCCTCGAGTGGATGGGCGCCGCCACCGAAGTGCGCTGGCCCGACCCCGCCGTGGTGGAAGCCCGTCGGCGTCCGGTCGGCGGCCCCGAGGGATCCCCCCGGCCCCCGGGCCCCGGCGTCGGCTGAGGCTTACGACCTGTTCAGCAGGTCGCAGAGCACGGCGGCGCCCGAGTGGTCCACGTCGCGGGTGGCGGTCACCAGCACCAGCGGACCGGATGCGGCCCGCCGGGCCAGGCGCTCGAAGGCAGCACGAGCGGGACCGGTCGCCAGCTCGTCACGGTAGCGGTCGGCGAACTCGGCGAAACGTTCGGGCACGTGGCCGTACCACTTGCGCAGGGAGGTGCTCGGAGCGACGTCGCGTGTCCAGGACTCGAAGGGAGCGTCTTGGCGGGCCAGTCCCCGGGGCCAGAGCCGGTCGACCAGGATACGCCCCCCGGGCCCATCGGGGGCGGGGTCGTAGGCGCGCGCCACGGTGACCTGGCTCCCCGGGCGGTCCGGTGGCCGGGGGGCCAAGTCCTCCCAGGCCCGTGGGAGCTCGGCCGCCAGGCGGGAGAGCTCTTCGAGATGGAGGGTCGACAGCGCTTCGAGACGTCGGGCGCCGCGGGCCGTGAGCCGGAGGCGCACCAGGCGGTGGTCCTCGGGGTCACGGACCCTGGTGATCAACCCGGCATCGGCCGCCCGATCCACGAGGCCGACGGCACTGTGGTGCCGGATCAGCAGGGAGTCGGCCACGTCGCCGACGGTGGGTCCCCTCTCCCCACCGTGGCCCCTCACGGCCAGCAGGAGCTGGTGCTGCATCGGCGTGAGACCGGCCGCTCGGGCCTGCCCGGCGCTCCAGTGCTCGAAGCGGCGCAACCCGGTCCGAAGGGCGAGGAGCCGGGTGTAGGCCGCATCGGGCAGGACCATCGGGTCATGTCTACTACCGGGCCGGATCGAGGTCGTCCCGTCACCTGCGCCGGTGCGTAGTGTGGTCCCGAACCGATCTCGAGAGGAGGCACGAATGGCCGAGGACGAAGGTGCGGTGCTCTCCTGGATCGAGGTGCCGAGCCGTTTCGGCCGCTTCGCCGTCGAAGGGGACGAGTGGGGGCTCACGCGCCTGGTGCTGCCCGGTGGGCCGGCTGGGGCGGGCTCCTCCGGGGCCGGGCCGTCCCATGTGCCGTCGTGCCTGGACGCGGCCGCCGACCAGCTCACCGACTACCTGAATCGAAGGCGCTCGGAGTTCGAGCTCCCGCGGCACCTGACCGGGACTCCGTTCCAACTCGAGGTCTGGGACGCCCTGGCGACCGTCGGCTACGGCAGCACCGTGACGTACGCCGACGTGGCGGCGATGATCGGCCGGCCCACGGCCTTCCGTGCCGTGGGGGGCGCCCTCGGCGCCAACCCGTTGCCGATCGTGGTGCCGTGCCACCGGGTGGTGGCGACTGGGGGAGGGCTGGGGGGGTACGCCGGGGGGACGGAGCTGAAGGCCGCCTTGGTCGACCTCGAGTCCGCGGGCGTCGTCGGTGACCGTCGGAACGCCGCGGTGGGCTGAGGTGGCCCCGGCCCGGCGCCGGTCCTGGTGGGGGTGGGGCTACGTCGACGAGGCCTTCGACGACGGTCAGGTCGACGCCCTGGGGGCGGTGCTGGCCGGCAGCCCCGGTATGGTCCCCGCCGCCCGGATCGACCCGCCGCCGGTAAGCGGCCTCGGCCTGCGCCCGGCACGGGTGGCCCCGCCTCCGGGGGTGTTGGGTGAGCGGTGCTCGGCCGACGCCGAGGACAGGGCCCGGCACGCCTTCGGATGCAGCTACCGCGACGTGGTCCGGGCCCTCTGCGGTCAGGTGGACCACCCACCCGACCTGGTCGTCCGGCCCGCCGACGCCCGAGAGGTGGCGGCGGTGCTCGAATGGGGTCAGGAGGCGAACGTGGCCGTGGTCCCGTTCGGCGGGGGGACCAGCGTGGTGGGCGGGGTCGAGCCCGACGTCGGTGACGGGTTTGCCGGGGTGGTCAGCCTGGACCTCGAACTGCTCTCGGGGGTGCTCGAGCTGGACCCGGTGTCACGGGCGGCCAGGATTGCCGCCGGCACCCTCGGTCCGGTGATCGAAGATCACCTTCGCCCCCATGGTCTCACCCTCCGGCACTTCCCCCAGAGCTTCGAGTGCTCGACCCTGGGTGGGTGGATCGCCACCCGTGCCGGGGGGCACTTCGCCACGGGGCGCACCCACGTCGACGACCTGGTGGAGTCGGTGACCGCCGTCACCCCTTCGGGGACCGTCACGTCCCGCCGCCTCCCGGGCTCGGGCGCCGGGCCGTCCCCGGACCGGCTCCTCCTCGGATCCGAGGGGGCGCTCGGCGTGGTGACCGAGGCCTGGGTCCGGGTGGTGCGCCGGCCGCGCTGGCGATCGGGCGGCACGGTGCTGTTCGGTCAGTGGTCGGACGGCCTGGCCGCGGTGCGCGACCTGGCGCAGTCGGGTCTGGCTCCGGCGAACTGCCGGCTCGTCGATGCCCGGGAGGCCCGGCTCACCGGCGCCGGGGACGGCCGGCACGCGCTGGTCCTGGTGGGCTTCGAGTCGGCCGAGTTCCCGTTGGACGCCGAGCTGGCCCGGGCCGGGGAGATCGCGGGTGCCCACGGCGGGGTTCTGGGGCCGGACTGGGGGTGCCGGGACGACGGTGTCGGCGGGGATCGGGACCGCTCGGAGGACGGGGAGGCCGCGAGCGGGGGCGGGGCCCGGGCGTGGCGCCGGACGTTCCTGCGGGCCCCCTACCTTCGTGACGCGCTCGTGCGCCTGGGCATGCTCACCGAGACCTTCGAGACCGCGGTGACCTGGGACCGGGTCGACGAGCTGCACGAGGCGGTGATGTCCGAGGTCGGGGCCGGGCTGTCCCGGGTCGGTGTGGAGGGGGGTCACGTGACCTGCCGGATCACCCACGCCTACCCCGACGGCGCGGCCCCCTACTTCACGGTCATCGGCCGGGCTCGGGCCGGCAGCGAGATCGACCAGTGGGACCAGCTCAAGTTGCTGGCCTCCGAGGCGATCATGGCGGCCGGGGGGACGATCACCCACCATCACGCCGTCGGGCGGGTCCACCGCCCCTGGTACCTGCGCCAACGGCCCGACCTGTTCGGGTCCGCCCTCGCCGCGGTGAAGGCGACGTGGGATCCGGCCGGGATCTGCAATCCAGGGGTCCTGGTTGACCGCCCCTCTGATCGTCGATCCGGCGTTCAGAGTGAGCGTTGATGGGCCAGGGCCTCGGGGTTGAGGAGGCTCGCCGTCCTCTGGGCACTGGCCCGGGCGTGACGTGAGGTGCTGACCAGCCCCAGGACCAGGACCGCGAGGCCGCACGCCGACAGCACCCACCAACCGGCCCGGCTGGCCGCCGGCAGCTGGGCGGCGAGGGAACCGGTGAGGTGGGAGGTCACGAGGGAACCGACCACGGCGACGCCGAAGGTCTGTCCGATCTGACGGGACGTCGAGGCGATCCCGGCGGCGACGCCGGCCTGGTCCCTCGGCATGCCGGTCACCGCGGTGTTGGTGATGGGAGCGTTCACGAGCCCGTACCCGGTGCCGAAGATGGCGTAGGCGGCGAAGAGCCAGGCGAACGACGTCGTGTCCGAGATGCCCACGAGCATGAGGGTGCCGACGGTGAGGAAGGCCCCGGCCGCCAGCAAGGGGATCCGGGAGCCGTGGCGTCCGACGATCCGACCCGACAGCGGGGGCCAGATCATGGCCATGGCGGCCATGGGAAGGGTGTCGAGGCCGGCGTCCAGGGCCGACAGGCCGCGGGTCTCTTGGAGGTACAAGGTGTTCAAGAACAAGAACCCACCCAGCGCGGCGAACGCCGTCACGGCCACCAGGGTGGCGCCCGAGAACGGGAGGGAGCGGAAGAACCGAAGGTCGATCAGGGGCTCGTGGCGGCGCGGCTCGAAGAAGAGGATGCCGACGAGCGACACGACGGCGAGGCAGAGGGGCACGACGATGCGGACCGCGGCCCACCCGGCGTTGGGGAGCTCGATGATGACGTAGGTGAGCGAGGCCAGCAGGACGATGACCATGACCTGCCCCGGCGGGTCCACGGCCCGGGCCAGCGCGGCACGGGACTCGGGGATGTACCTGAGGGTGAGGACGGCCGCGGCAATGCCGATGGGGATGTTGATCCAGAAGATGGACTGCCAGCCGACGGAGGTCACCAGGATGCCGCCGACCACCGGGCCCAACGCCATGCTGATGCCGATCACCGCTCCCCACACGCCGATGGCCTGAGCCCGCTCCCGGCGTTCGGTGAAGGTGTTGGTGATGATGGACATGGCGACCGGGTTGAGCATGGAGCCCCCGAGCGCCTGGACGATGCGGAACACGACGAGGAGCTGGAGGTTGGGGGCCAGGCTGCAGAGAAACGATCCGCTCACGAAGACCGCCAGCCCGAGGACGAAGGTCCGACGTCGACCCAGCCGGTCGGCGGTGGAGCCCGAGAGCATGAGGAAGCTGGCCAGGACCAACGTGTAGGCGTCGATGACCCACTGCAGTCCGCTCACGCTGGAATGGAGGCTCCTCCCGATGGCCGGGAGGGCCACGTTCACGATGGTGATGTCGAGGCCGACGATGAGCAGGCTCATCGAGCAGATGAGCAGGATGCCGATCCGCCGGCGCCGGCTCAGCTCGTGCATGGCGACCGGGGTCGCTCGACCAACGCTCTCGGGTTCGGATGTTGGTGCCACTGTGGCGGCGAGCTTAGGGACCGGTGTCGAGAGGTCGAACGCCAGGAGCACGGCTCAAGCGAACCGTCGCCGGTTCGAGCACGCTAGGTTCAGGGCCGAGGGCGTCGACGCCGCAGAGGGGCGTAAGACGTCGTGAGCTGAGGAGGGGCAGCCATGTTCACCACGATCGTGGTGGGGACCGACGGGTCTCCGACGGCCAGGCGGGCGCTGTCGGTGGCCGCCGAGCTGGCCCGGCAGTGTGGCGCCCAGGTGCACGTGGTCCACGCCTTCCACGACCCCTCGGCCGGCAGCGGCGGGCCGCGCTCGAGTGGTTCGAGCCGCTGGCACGAGGCCGGGCGGGCAGTGCTCGACGGTGTGCTGGAAGACCCGGTGCTGGCGGGCCTCCCCACCGAAGGTCACACCGTGGACGGCTCGGCGTCCGAAGCCATCGTGTCGGTGGCCGCCAGGGTCGGCGCCGACCTCATCGTGGTGGGCAATCGTGGCGTGTTCGGCTCGAGCCAGGCGCACCAGTCGGTGCCCGAGGGGGTGGTCCACCGGGCCCCGTGCCATGTCCTGGTGGCCCGCACGGCGTAGGCGGGTCGGAGACCAGGCCACAGGGGTGGTCGGCAGCCGGTCCTCAGGCGCTGAGAGGTGGACCGTCGAACCGGTCGACGGTGGCGAACCGCTCGACGGGTCGCCGTCGCAGGGCCATGGTGGTGAGGACGCCGGCCAGCCGTTGCAGCCGAGTGAGCGATAGTGATCACTCACGCTGCACCCCTTCTCGGGGTTCCTCTCCTGTTGTCAGGGTCGGTTCTGGCCTCACCGGGGACGGCCTCCCAGGATTGCAGAGGTCTTACGTCCCCTCCTCCGGCACCGGATGATCCGGCGTCGGAGCCGAGTCCCCCACCGCTGCCGGTGGGACTGCTGGGCTTCGAGGCCGTGGCTCCAACTGAGCCACAACTGGCAGTGTCCGGCCAGTCACGGAGGTTCTTCGCTGCGTTGATGTCCCGGTCGACCGGCTCGCCCGTGCGGGCACAGACGAGCTGTTTGTCCAGCCTCTTGCGCTCGATCAGGCGGCAGCCGCACCCGTGGTGGATCTTGGACGAGGCGAACCAGCGGTCGGCGACCGTGAGGGTCGATCCTCTCCATTCCATCTTGTAGGTGAGCTGAGGCCTGATCGCACCCAACGCAGCGTCGGACACAGCACGCCGGAAAGCCCGGCGTCCCATGCTCTTCTTTATGGCCGCGAGATCGAGGTCTTCGATCACGACCTCGCGGTAGGTGCCCACCAGCCAGCTCGTGAGCTGGTGATGGGCGTCTCGGCGCAGGTGCACGACCCTTCGGTCCAGACGGGCAAGCTTGGCTTTCGCCGCCCGGTGGCCTTGTGAGCCGGGGATGCGTCGAGAGAGCTGTCGTCCCACCCGGCGGCGCTCAGAGAGCGTGGCCCGCAGGGGTGCGGGGTTCTGGACGTGGGTGATGGTGCCCGAGTCGTCGGCCACGGTGGCGAGCACCCGGAGCCCGAGATCCACGCCGGCCCGGCCACCCGTGGCCGGTGCCTGGTAGGGGTGGGCTTGGACGATGCAGGAGAAAGAGACGAACAGCCGCCCCCAACGCTCAGTGAGCGTGGCCGAGAGGATGCGGGCCTTGCCCGCACCCACCAATCGCTCCAGGCGCCGGGTGTTCTCCTTCGAGCGCAAGGGGCCCACCACCGGCAGGGTGATGGTCCGCCGGTCGGGTGTCACCCGAATGGTCCCGGTCGAAAAGCGCACCCTGGCCTGGTCTTTCCGGCGGGACTTGAACACGGGGAACCCAACCTTGGGTCCCTTGCGCTTGCCCCACTTGGCCTCGGACCAGTTCTTGAGCGCGGTACACAGGTCGGCGATGCCGGTTGCGTACGCCTCCTTCGAGTTCTCACCCCACCACGGGGCGACGGTCGTCTTCTCGGCGTTGAACCGCTTGCGCAGGGCGTAGAGGTTCCAGGGCACCGACTCGTGGGTGGGGTCTGCCCCCTTGGCGTCCATGTCGGCCTTCACCTGGCCGAGCGCCCAGTTGTAGGCGAAGCGGCGGGCACCGAAGTGCGAGCGGACCCGGGAGGCGGCCTCGGGGGCCGTGGGCCATGTCACCTCGAAGGTGAAGCCACGGGCGATCCATCCATCAAGGATGGCGAACTTCCCCCCAGGGGAGCGTTTCTGGGGCGGGCTTGCCACCTCGGCCGCTGTTCCGTTGAGCGCCACCACCTCAGCCATCGTGACCACCGCCGCTCGTGGCCACTTCGACAGCCTTGGCCGCCCGGTGCGCGGCCGAACGCCGGCCGTAGAGGCGGGCGCACAGCGAGGTCATCAGCTCAGTCATGTCCCGCACCAGGTCGCCGTCCACTTCTCCGTCATCGACGATCACCATGCGGCGATTCCCGGCATCCAGGGCACCAGCCATGTACTCTGCCCCGAACCTGGCGAAGCGGTCCCGGTGTTCGACGATGATGGTCGTCACCGTGGG
>JAJYWF010000074.1 GCA_021791635.1 Actinomycetes bacterium | reverse complement strand
CGCTGTCTCCCCAGGAATCCAGGAGGGCGGCAGCGACGGCCGAACCGGTCTCACGGAGATGCTGCGACACGATCTCCGCCAGCCACTCCTGGTCTTCAGGCTCGAGGGACTCCGAGTCGACGAGCTCGGAATTCACGTTCTCAGAGAACTTCCGATCGGGGTCGTAGACGTACGCGACCCCGCCTGACATACCGGCCCCGAAGTTCCGGCCCGTCGGACCCAAGATGACGGCTCTCCCACCGGTCATGTACTCGCATGCGTGGTCACCGACACCTTCCACTACGGCGATCGCGCCCGAGTTCCGTACGCAGAAGCGCTCGCCGACCTGCCCACGGATGAACACCTCGCCGGCCGTCGCTCCGTACAGGATCACGTTCCCCGAGATGATCTGCTCTTCGGCGACGAACGGTGACGTCTCAGGAGGACGAAGGATGAGCCGACCCCCGCAGAGGCCCTTGCCGAAGTAGTCGTTGGCATCGCCGATCAGGCGCATGGTGACGCCCCGGGGCAGGAAGGCACCGAAGCTCTGCCCGGCCGAGCCTCGGAAAGTGAGTGTGATGGTGCCGTCGGGCAGACCCGCCCCGCCTCGCAAGCGGCTGATCTCGGCACCGAGCAGGGTCCCGACGGTACGGTCGACGTTCGAGATGGGCAGCTCGAGCGCGACCGGGGTCCCCTGCTCGATGGCCGGGCGGCAGTCGGGGAGAAACTTTTGGTCCAGGGCCCTCTCCAGCCCGTGGTCCTGTGGACGAGTGCAGTGCAAGGTCTGCCGGTAGGGGTTCTCCGGAACGGCCAGGACTGATGACAGGTCTAGCCCAGTGGCCTTCCAGTGGCGGACAGCGGGTTCGGTATCGAGGAGATCGACCCTCCCGACGGCGTCCTGCAGGCTCCGTAGCCCGAGAGCGGCCAGGTGCTCTCGGACTTCCTCGGCAATGAATTCGAAGAACGTCGTCACGAATTCGGGCCGACCGTTGAACCGCGCCCGTAGCGTCGGATTCTGCGTGGCGATGCCCACGGGGCACGTGTCGAGGTGGCAGACCCTCATCATGATGCACCCCGACACCACGAGTGGGGCCGTGGCGAAGCCGTACTCTTCGGCCCCAAGCAAGGCCCCCACGATGACATCTCGGCCGGTCTTCATCTGGCCGTCCACCTGCACCACGATGCGGTCTCGCAGGCCGTTCGTGAGGAGGGTCTGCTGCGTCTCCGCCAGGCCCATCTCCCAGGGAATGCCAGCATGCTTCAACGAGGTCAGCGGAGCCGCGCCGGTGCCACCGTCATGCCCCGAGATGAGGACCACGTCGGAGTGAGCTTTGGCCACCCCGGCTGCCACCGTTCCCACTCCCACTTCGGCAACGAGCTTCACGTGCACTCTGGCCCTCGGGTTTGCCGACTTGAGGTCGTGGATGAGCTGGGCGATGTCCTCTATGGAATAGATGTCATGGTGCGGTGGCGGTGAGATCAGCCCGACACCTGGGGTCGAGTATCGGGTGCGGGCAATCCAGGGGTACACCTTGTGGCCCGGGAGCTGCCCACCCTCCCCGGGTTTGGCGCCCTGGGAGATCTTGATCTGGATGTCGTCGGCGTTGGCCAGGAACTCTCCGGTTACACCGAAGCGACCCGATGCCACCTGCTTGATGGCGCTCCTCCGTGAGTCTCCGTTGGCATCAGGGTGGAAACGCTCGGGGTCCTCACCGCCTTCGCCGGTGTTCGAACGTGCGCCGATGCGGTTCATGGCGATGGCCAGGTTCTCGTGCGCCTCGGCCGAGATGGAACCGTAGGACATCGCACCGGTGGAAAAGCGTTTCATGATCTCCGACACCGGCTCTACCTCGTCGATCGGGATCGGTCCCCCGGGAGCTGGGACCAGGCGGAACAGCCCCCGTAGCGTCGCCAGCCTCTCCGCCTGGTCGTTCACGGCCGAGGTGTACTCCTTGAAGATCTCGTACCGCTTCGACCGCGTGGCGTGCTGGAGCTTGAACACCGTCTTGGGATTGAAGAGGTGGTGCTCACCCTCCCGCCGCCACTGGTACTCCCCACCGACCTCCAGTTCACGGTAGGCCCACTCCGTCGGCCGCTCGAGGTGGGCGAGCCGGTGACGGGACGCCACTTCGGCGGCTAGGACATCGAGACCGACACCGCCGATGCGACACGCCGTCCCGGTGAAGTACTCGTCGACCACCTCGGAGTGGAGACCGACGGCTTCGAACACTTGGGCACCGGTGTATGACGCCACGGTCGAGAT
This sequence comes from Actinomycetes bacterium, assembly GCA_021791635.1. GTDB lineage: Bacteria > Actinomycetota > Acidimicrobiia > Acidimicrobiales > RAAP-2 > JAJYWF01. Next base: position 9,289 of record JAJYWF010000074.1, on the reverse strand, counting down.
GCCCATCTTGGACATGACTTTGAGCACGCCCTTGCATGCCGCTTTTACATAGTTGTGATGGGCCTGACGTGGTGACACACCGTCGAGCTGCCCGTGGGCGATCATGTCGTCGACCGAGTCGAGTGCCATGTAGGGGTTGACCGCGGCCGCGCCGTATCCGATCAGGAGGGCCATGTGGTGGACCTCGCGGGCGTCTCCAGTCTCGACCACCAATCCGACCTTGGTGCGGCTCTTCTCGCGTACGAGGTGATGATGGGCTGCCGCCGTCAATAGGAGCGATGGTATGGGGGCCAATTCAGACGTCGAATTCCGGTCGGAGAGGATAATGATGTTCGCGCCTTCGGCGACAGCGGCAGATATGCGCGTCCGGACGGACTCGATCGCCGCCGCAAGTGCCCTTCCGCCTTCGGGGGTCGGGGCACCTGCTTCGCCAGCCGTGGCGATGGGGAACAGTCCATCGATGGTATGAGCCTTGAACCCCGGAGTCTCCCCGTACTCGTTCACGTACATGAGCTTGGCCAGGTCGTCTCGCTCGATGACTGGCTGAGGAAGGACGATCTGGCGGCAAGAACCCTGGGTCGCCTGGAGGAGATTGCCTTCGGGGCCGACGGTGGCCGCCAGTGACGTCACCAGCTCCTCTCGGATGGCGTCGAGCGGTGGATTAGTCACCTGGGCGAACAGCTGGGTGAAGTAGTCGTAGAGGAGCCTTGGACGATCCGAGAGGACGGCGATGGCGGCATCTGAGCCCATCGACCCGATCGGCTCTCCACCGGTACGGGCCATGGGCGCGACGATGAGACGGAGCTCTTCGGTGGTGTAGCCGAAGAGACGCTGGTGGGTGACGACGCTGGCGTGCTGGGGCGTGAGCATCGAGCGTGGAGGGAGGTCTTCCAGTCGGACCTGGTCCTTCGCCAGCCACTCGGCGTAGGGGTGCTCGGCGGCGAGCTCAGACTTGATCTCGTCGTCGTCGACGATCCGGTGCGTCGCCGTGTCGACGAGGAACATACGACCTGGCTGCAGACGTCCCTTGCGGATGACCGTCGCCGGGTCCAAGTCGAGGACACCGACTTCGCTGGCCAGGACCACCAGGCCATCGTCGGTCACCCAGTACCGAGCCGGTCGGAGACCGTTCCGATCGAGAACGGCACCCACCACCGTGCCATCAGTGAAAGCGACGGCCGCAGGGCCGTCCCACGGCTCCATCAATGATGCGTGGTAGCGGTAGAAGGCTCGGCGACCCTCGTCCATCGTCGCGTGGTTCTCCCAGGCTTCGGGGATCATCATCAGCACCGAGTGGGCCAGGCTCCGTCCGCCCATGTGCAGCAGCTCGAGTACTTCGTCGAACGACGCCGAGTCGCTGGCTCCCGGGGTGCAGATGGGGAAGATCCGTGCCAGATCACCCGGGATGAGATCGGTCTCCAGCAACGCTTCGCGTGCTCTCATCCAGTTGCGGTTCCCCGCCAACGTGTTGATCTCGCCGTTATGGGCCAGGAAACGGTACGGGTGCGCCAAGGCCCAGCTTGGGAAGGTGTTGGTCGAGAACCGTGAATGGACCAGCGCGACTGCACTCTCCATCCTCTCGTCAGCCAGATCCGGGAAGTACTCCGCAAGCTGGTGTGAGGTCAGCATGCCCTTGTACACGATGGTGCGGGACGACAGCGACGGGAAGTACACGGTCTCGATTGCGTGCTCGACCCGCTTGCGGAGCACGTACGCAACGCGATCGAGCGCGATTCCGGTGAGGGCCGGTGCGCCGGGTGCTGCGGACACGAAGACTTGCTCGATGCGTGGTTGTGACCTCAGTGCCGTCGCTCCGAGGGAACTGGGGTCGACCGGTACGGTGCGCCACCCCAGGACGCTCAATCCCTCTTCGGCAGCCAGAGCATCCACCTGCGCTCGGACCTTCGCCGCGTCGTCGGCATCGGTGGGGAGGAAAGCCATACCGGTGGCGTAGGAGCCGGCTTCTGGAAGGATGATCCCCTCCTCAGCCGTCACGTGCGCCAGGAAGCGGTGTGGTACCTGCACCAGGATCCCTGAACCGTCTCCGGTTGCAACCTCGGCCCCTGACGCACCGCGGTGGGCCAACCGCTCCAGCACGGTGATCGCCTTGGCCACGATCTCGTGGCTCTTGCGACCGTGGAGGTCGGCGACCATCCCCACCCCGCACGCGTCGTGCTCGAAGGCCGGTGTGTAGAGGCCGTAGGGTGCTGGGTATGTGCTTCGGGCGCTGGAGGCTGTACGGCCACCAGGGTCCAATCTGACCATGGGTCGTCCTTCCGGGCTCGTGGCCGCCGCACAGGCACTTTGGCGGTCCCGTCGTTCCTCCGTAGAGGTCTGCCACCCGGGACGACGCTGGCCCTGGAGCAGGTCCTCCATGCTACAGCACGGTGCGTCTCCACAGGACAGCGCGTCCGACCCTCGTTCATGCCCGGGACCCTCATCTGGCGCCTGGCTCTCGGCTCCGGCTCTGGTGCCTTGGGGGTGGTCCCCTGCCGCGAGCGCGTACGTAGTCGCCTTTGGATGTCGCGCCGCTCCTAGGATGAAGTCGATGGCCCGGAAGGTCGCGTTCGTGGGAGGCGGCGTCATCGGGCTGGCTTCGGCCTGGCGGATGGCGTCTCGTGGATGGGGCGTCACCGTTATCGATCCCACCCCCGGACGCGGGGCATCGTGGGTGGCGGCCGGGATGATCGCGCCCCTGGGTGAGGCGGAGCACAGCGAGACAGCGATCACTCGGCTCCGGATCGCCGGTGCTGGTTGGTGGCCGGACTTCGCTGCCGACCTCGTGCGTACGACCGGGATGGACATCGGGTACTCGATGACGGGGAGCATCATGGTGGCCGTCGACTCGTCGGATCAGCTCGTCGTCGAGGACTTGGCCTCATTGCACCACGATCTCGGCTACGCGGTGAAGCACCTCTCGGCAAGTGCGTGCCGAGCGCTGGTGCCATCACTTTCGCCGGGGATCCGGGGCGGAGTCGAGCTTCCCGACGATCACCACGTGGACAATCGGAGGCTGGTCGAAGCGCTCATCGAATCCTGTACGAACGTATCGGTCAGCTTTGTCCGAGATCGTGTGGCGCGGGTGGTCTTTGGTCACGACGGAGCTGTGCGAGGAGCGTTCCTCGGGAGCGGCGAGCTCGTCGATGCCGACGTCGTGGTCATGACCGCCGGAGCCGAGTGTGGCGCCATCGGTGGTGTCCCGGTTGAGGCATCACCCGACGTTCGACCGGTGATGGGCCAGGTGCTCCGCCTTCGTCCGACTCCCGGATCGCCGGACGTGGCCCGGACCATCCGGGGAGTCGTCCACGGTCGGCCCTGTTACATCGTGCCTCGTGCTGACGGCTCGGTAGTGGTCGGTGCGACGTCGGAGGAGAGGGGGTTCGAGACGACTGTTCGAGCCGGAGCCGTGCATGGGTTGCTGGACGACGCCCGCACGCTCGTCCCGGGAATCGACGAATTCGAGTTGGCGGAGTGCTCGGTCGGGCTGCGCCCGGCCTCCCCGGACAACGGGCCGATCGTGGGTTGGACCGGAGCCCCGGGGCTGGCCGTGGCCACGGGGCACTACCGGAACGGGATCCTGCTCACTCCGATCACGGCTCATGCCGTCGAGTGCCTGCTTACCGGCGACCCACTCCCCGACGCCCTGCTTCCCTTCGACTTCTTCCGACCCGGCGCGGCCAGAGGACGGGCTCGGTCCCGAAGCGATGTGGCCCGTACCGGGGCGTGATGTCTGCTCTAAGAGCGATCGTGAACGGGACTCCGGTCGACCTGGCCGAGGGCACGACCGTGGCCGACGTCGTGCGGCTTCGGTGTGTCAGTGACCGGGGGGTGGCGGTAGCGCTCGACCGCAACGTGGTGCCGCGGTCGCTCTGGTCCTCGACCGTGGTGACGGCAGGTCAGCATCTCGAGATCGTGTCGGCAGCAGCGGGAGGATGAAGCGCGCCGCTCACGATCGTCGTTCCACTGGAGGCGTGGGCGGACGGCACGAGGTGGCCAGCTCATGGGGTGCGATCAACGCCGAGCCCGAGGAGGCAGAGGCCCTCGGACCCCCTCAGGATGGATGGACTCAGCCGTCTCGGTCCGAGCTCTCAGTTCCGTGCTCGAGGTGCTCGCTCCAGCCCTTTCCATCCCACCAGCGCCGGTTCGGACCTCCCCCAGGATCCGGGTACCAACCCGCCGGCGGGAGGTGCTCCGGTCGTCCCCCGGTCTCAGTGGAGTACGGGTCCCACGTGGCCATGGGCAGTGGGGCCATGGGCACCGACAGGCGACGCCGGTAGACCGTGAGGTACAAGACCGAGGAGATGAGGGCGATCGGCCACAGGATCACCCAACCCACGACCAGGGTGACGACCCAGAGGACCTTGCGGGTAGGCGAGAACTGCCAGGTCGGACGGCGAACCACGTCGACGATGGCCCAGATGATCGGGACCAGCGCCAGTAGGGCGAGGACGCCGAACACCGCCAGTAGCGACGTGGGCACCCCTGTGATCATCTCCAGCTCCGTGAGCGGTGGCGAGGGTCGCCCCAAGGCCGCTGGGCGTGGAAGACCGCTGGATTCAATCGATCCACAGTGTGTCGAGCTTACCGGTCGGCGGATCCCGTTCACTTCGGCCTGCGAATTGTTGGCGGCATGACTCCCCGATCCCACCCTGGGCGGATCGGCGGCGTTCTTTGTGGACCGATCCCGCCGAGGTTCACGAGCGAGACCTGATAGCAGGAGGATGTGGCGTCCCTGAAAGCGAGGGACCCTCCTGCCACACTTCGTCGCTGAGGCGCAGGAGGGGCCCAAGGCGGTGTTTCCACCGATGGCCATCGTACGGGCTTGCCCGTCCTCCGTCGATGCCTACGCGACACAAGGTCGCAACATCGAGGTTCCGTCGGCGAGCTGTCAGACGTGCACGGCGGTCATGGCGCTTTGGTCGGGCTACTGGCGCCTTGTTCGCGAGGCCGGGCGGTGTCATCGCGTCTTCATCGTCCGGGGGCGCCGCTCATCGTGCGGACACCCTCATGCCCTACGCCCGCTCCTTTTGGTGCGCAACCGCCTGCACACCGCGGAGACGACTGGTGCGGTCGTTGAAGCCGTGGCGGAGGGCCAGTCGGGTGTCCGCCCTGCGGCCATGGTGGTCGAGGTCCCCTACACCACGGTACGGGGCTGAGTCCGCTCGGTCCGAAGGCCGTCGAGCTGATCGGTGACATCGGCCAGCTCTTGCTCGAGGTCCCGCCGACGCTCTTCGAGGGCGGCACGCAGGCTTGCCGGCTCGTCATCTCGGTTCCACCGCCTGCCGTGGCCGTGATCGTGGCCACCGCAACAGCCCGATCCACCGCCACAACCGTGCCCGCGGCCCCTGGGGTTTCGCTCGATGTCGTTCATTTCGGTTTCGTCTCTGTCCTTCGTTCTCATGTTGCTTCCCTTCCTTCGTAGCCCACGTGGGCCGTGCCGTTCTCTTCGTGCAGACCTTTCGTGAGATCGTCGTAGCGCCGCAGAAACGCGGCAACCTTCTCCTGGCTGACCCGGAGCGATCCGGCCCAGGTGCCAAGTAGCGCCTTGCCCTCGATGGTGAGCTCGTAAGTGCGCTTGAGCGGGCCCGGGGCGTCCTCGTTCCACGCCGACGCCACGAGTCCATCGGCCTCGAGGGAGCGCAGGAGCCGGTAGAGGTTTCCGAAGTCGACCTTGCCCTCCTGAAGGACCTTTTCGAGCGCATCGGCCAACTCGTAGCCGTGGCTCGGCCCTTCGGCCAGCAACAGCAGCACCGCGGGCTCGACGAACCGTTCCACTCGGGCCCTGACCTCGAAATGGCCGGGTCCGAGGCGGCAGCGGCACCGTGGCTGGCGATCTCCCTTCGGCATGTACCCAGTATAGGTGTAACACATATGTTTCAGGCGCGTCTTCCAACGCGGGACGGTGGGAGGCCCAGGGACTGGGCGGATCGAAGGCTCGTTGGATGGAGGCTCGTTCTGCGGAGGCTGCGAACCTTTTCAGCGCTCCAGCCGGTCGAGCGGGACCCCGCAGCTCACCCCGACGCCTTCCATTGCTTCTTCGAGTGGCACGTCGAGGGCACTGGCCACGGTCGTCGTGTAACGCATCAGGGCCACCGAGGCCACGATCTCCACGATGTCGGCGTCGGTCCACCCCAGCCTGCGGAGCTTGTCGGTCATCTCGTCGGTGACCCCTGCAGGCCGCCGGCCGACGGCCCGTGCGAAGTCTACGGCGGCGTTCTCCTTCTCGGTCAGGCGGGGCGACGGCTGACCTTCGATGAGGTCCACGCACTCCTGACGACTCCACTTCTTCCCCATCAGGGCGATCATGTGAGCGGCGGTGCAGTACTCGCACTCAACCTCGTAGGCGGTGACTGCGAAGAACACCCGCTTTAGCTCCTCGCGGATGCTCCCCTCCGTCGCCGTGTTCAGGCTCAGGGTCCACAAGGCGTCCGTCGTCTCGGGCAGGTAGTTCAATGCCTGCTGCAGTCCGGGAACCATCTTGTAGTACGCCTTCACCCGTTCGAAGACCTCGTGGGTGCGTCCCTCGGCCTGCGCGGGATCGATCAACTTCACTCGTGCCATTACTTCCTCCTCGGTACTTGCGGTGGTTCACTTGATCCATGACGATGGCTTGTCTCACCTCTCGGGCCGGCTTCCACCGGGCGGCAGGGGTCGGCACCCCACTCCATCCACGAGGCGTCGTAGAGGGCGGCGTTCTCGTGCCCCATCACGTAGAGCGCGAAAAGTGCGAAGGCCCCGAACACGCCCCCACCGCAGTAGGTGATGACACGGAGAGAGGGCTCCAGCGCCACCGGCGCCCAGAGGCGGGCCAGGTCCGCAGCCGGTAGGAGCGTGTGGGTAGCCGGATCGACGTTGGCCGGCGCCGGGATGTTGTGCGCGGTTGGGATGTGACCGGCTCGGTGGTTTGGATAGAGGCAGGCTCTCCCGGTGAAGAACGGTTCTGGCAGGGCGTCGACGATGCAGACGTCGTCACGACCGATGGCGTCCATCACCTGGTCGGCATCCACCCGCAAGGCAGGTCGGATCAGTGCCTTGAAGTTCGCCGGCAAGGGCTCGGGAACCTGTTGCTCTACGGCCCGTCCCTCTGCCTCCCAGCGAGTGAAACCGCCATCCAGAAGCTTCACCGCGTCGTGGCCGTAGTAGCGGAGCACCCACCAGAGGCGGGCCGCCCAGGTGCCGCCCCTGTCGTCGTACACGACGACAGTGCTGTCGTTGGCGATCCCGAGACGGCCCATGAGCGCCTCGAACCGGTCCGGGGATACGACCACGACGGGGTCGTCGAGATCGGACAGGTCGCTCATGACGTCGACGAACACCGCACCGGGGATGTGGGCCTCACGGTACGCGTCACGCTCGGCGACGCCCTCCAGCGCTCCCCCGGCGGTGGCGCGTAGGTCGAAGCGTGCATCGACCACCCGGACCGATGGGTCATCGAGACGGTCGGCGAGCCACTGCGTCGAGGCCAGGGCCTCGGGATGCCGGTAGGCCACCACCGCGCCGGTCATCGGACTGCGCCGGCCAAGGACTGGGCCCCGTCCTCCGCTGCATCGACGGAGGGGGCGCCGGCTATGGCAGCCACCACCGATCGGAGCTGTCCGTAGCCGGTCTGGAGGAGGAACGTCGGTGCCCGGCCGAAGCTCTTCATCCCTACCAGGTAGAACCTTGCTTCGGTATGGGCGAGCACCTCGGCAGCGTGAGGCGGGACGTAGAGGCCGTTCCTGCGGGCGCCGTCGTAGACCGTGACGCCGCCGGCACCGACGGTGACCGAGCCGATCCGGAAACCCGCCTCGAGGTGCACGGCGCCCAAGCTCACCAGTCCAGCCACTGCAGGACCGTGGTTCTGGCGATCGAGCACCTGGTGGGGCTCATTACCCCGCACGAAGCGCTGCAGGTCCTCCCCGCGGACCAGCGAGGTCACGGCGGTGCGCGGCTCGGACTCCACCGGCTCGGCAAGCTCCGTGAGCACCTCAGCAGTAGAGCGCCCGCTACCGGGCACGCGGATCATGCACCCCGGGTAGCGGTACCGCTCGGCCCCCACGAGGTCACGGTGGCTGACGTCACGGACGTGGCGGACGACAAACGGTTCCCCGTCCCGTTCGTTGCTGTGCACCAGGTGGTGCCCACGGCGTGACACCGCGGTCACACGGGCACCGATGCGGAAGTTCGCCGAGAGCCCCGGAAGCCGGGCGAGGGACTCGAGGGCGTGGGCCACGAGCTGCTGTCCGGCCGGGACCTCGCTGGAGGGGATGGCTCCCAACCCCGAACCGAGAGCAGGCCGGTGGCCAGATGGTCCAGGTTCACCGATCACGGGGAGAGCAGGCACACAGGACCCCAGGCGCGCACGACGGTGGCGGGCGAGCCCCCCGACTCGAGAACGGTGAACGGGACGCCGGCGGTGGTGCCGTGGCCTGGATCGGCTTGGCCGACAGGTCCCGCACCGAGGACTGCGACGCAGGTACATGCCGGCCTCCGTTGGGGGTTCAGGGTTCGGCGTTCGGAGTTCGGAGTCGACGATCGCACCAGAGTTGCACAGCTATTCGATAAATGTCAATATCTGGATATGCCGGGCTCCCGAAAAGGTCCAGCTCCGATCCCGCTGCGGTCCGAGGACGCCAGCGCCTATCCGACGCTCGACCAGGCCGTCGCACGTGACGAGGCCGAACGGATCGCCAAGCTCTTCAAGGCCCTGGCCGACCCGACCAGGGTTCAGCTCCTCGGGTTGCTCCGGGCCAGGCCGGGCGGCGAGTGCGGTTATGACCTCACCGGCCCACTCGGCATCTCCCAGCCGAGCGTGAGCTACCACGTACGGATACTCCACGAGGCCGGGCTCGTCACCAGGGAGCGGCGCGGCAGCTGGGTCATCTATCGCATCTGCGAGGAGCGCCTGGCCGACATCCGAAGCGCCGTGGGACCGGCCGCCGGTTCGTCCGCGCCTGCAGACCCGTCGCCGTAGGCTCGGAAAGTGCAGGCTCTCGACGACGGCTCACCCTCGAGCACCGGTCGGCCGAGCCTGCTCGACCTGTTCACGACGTTCCTGGTGGTCGGGGTGAGTGCGGTGGGGCTGGGCATCATGCAGGCCATCCGGACGGTTCCGGTCCAGCGCGGCTGGATGTCGCAGGAGGACATCGACGAGGGCATGGGCCTCGTCCAGCTGTACCCCGGCGCGATCATGGTGGACCTCATCACCTACATCGGCTACCGCCTCCGTGGAATCCAGGGCGGGTTGGTGTCGGTCGTCGCATTCGTGAGCCCCTCCTTGCTGCTCCTGCTCGGGCTGTCGTGGGCGTTC
>JAJYWF010000073.1 GCA_021791635.1 Actinomycetes bacterium | reverse complement strand
GCCTGTTGGAGGGGTACAAGGTCGAAGAGCTCCAGCGCACCGGGAGGGTCGCCCTCCCCAAGCTTCATACCTGAGGAGGCATGATGGCCACGCTGTACTACGAGTCCGACGCTGATCCTTCCTTGATCCAGGGGCGCAAGGTGGCGATCCTCGGATACGGCTCCCAGGGGCACGCCCACGCGTTGAACCTCTCGGAGTCGGGCGTGGACGTGCGGGTGGGGCTGCGGGACGGCTCGTCCAGCGCGGCCAAAGCCGAGGAGGCGGGCCTGCGCGTCACCTCGGTCGAGCAGGCCGCGACCGAGGCCGACGTCATCATGATCCTGCTGCCCGACACCGAGCAGAAGGACGTCTACGACACCTGGATCGCCCCGCACCTGGAGGCCGGCGACTGCCTCATGTTCGCCCACGGGTTCAACATCCGGTTTGGGCAGATCGTCCCCCCCGAGGGCGTGGACGTGGCCATGGTGGCACCCAAGGGCCCCGGCCACCTGGTACGCCGCACGTACACCGAAGGCGGTGGCGTGCCCTCGCTCATCGCCGTGCACCAGGACGCCACCGGTGGCGCGCGGGCGCTGGCCCTCTCGTACGCCCACGGCATCGGGGCCACCCGGGCCGGGGTGCTGGACACGACGTTCGCCGAGGAGACCGAGACCGACCTGTTCGGCGAGCAGGTGGTGCTATGCGGGGGGCTCACCGCTCTGGCCACCGCCGGGTTCGAGACCCTGGTGGCAGCCGGCTACCAGCCCGAGTCGGCCTACTTCGAGTGCCTGCACGAGCTCAAGCTGATCGTCGACCTCATGTACGAGCAGGGGATCGCCGGGATGCGCTACTCGATCTCCGACACCGCCGAGTACGGCGACCTGACCCGTGGGCCCCGGGTGATCAGCGACGAGGTCCGGGCCACCATGGAGCGCATCCTGAGCGACATCCGCGACGGGTCCTTCGCCGAGGAGTGGATCGCCGAGAACCGGGCCGGCCGGCCGAACTTCCACAAGCTCCAAGAACAGGGGCGCCAGCACCAGATCGAGAAGGTGGGGGCCGAGCTCAGGGCCATGATGCCCTTCATCTCGGCGGGGAAGCAGCGGGTTCAGGACGCTTCGGGCGGCTGAGCGCCGGCCCGGCGGATGAGGTCCAGGCACGCCTCGGGCTGGTCCCAGGTCATGGCGTGGCCGCAGTCCGGGACGGTCACCCACTCGGCGCCGGGCGGAGCCAGGGAACGATCCTGGCTGGTCGACGGGGGCAGGACCCGGTCGGCGTCGCCGAAGGCCACGGTCGTGGGGACCCGGACGCTGGCGGCGCCCTCGAATCGGTGCCGGACGGCTTGGACGTCGCAGGCGGTGAAGCCCTTGGACTGCTCGAGGGCCCGGGCGGCAGCGACGAATTGGGCGTCGGTCACCCGGGAAGGATGCTTCACGTTCGTCATCAGGCCGACGTGCTTCACCAGGGGAACGCGGGCGATCGCCGGCAGTGCCCAATCCAAGAGCCGGAGCGCCGGGCGGGCCAGGAGCTCCTCGTACTCGCGCCGGCCTCTGGTGGTCCAGAACCCGGCCGGGGCCAGCGCCACCACGCTGGCGGCGTGACCGAGAGCCGCCATCTCCAGGACCACCCAGCCCCCGAGTGAGATCCCGACCAGGTGGGCGTCGTGGATATCCCGAGCCGCCAGTGTGGCGATCACGGCCGTCGCCAGTTGGCGCGGGTGGGCTTCGGCGGGGCTGAGCCTCTCGGCGCCGGGCCCGTGCCCGGGGAGTGTGACGGCGACGACGTCGAACTCCTTCTCCAGGGCCGGGCGGATGTTGTCCCAGTACGTGGACGAGCTCCCGAGGCCGTGGACCAGGACCAGATCGGTCACATCGCCCCGACGACGTAGTTGATGCAGGCGCACAGGGCCGCCACGTCCTCGGAGTCGATGGCCGGGAACATGGCGATGCGCAGCTGGTTGCGGCCCAGCTTGCGGTAGGGCTCGGTGTCGACGACGCCGTTCGCCCGGAGGACAGCGGCGACAGTGGCCGCGTCGACGTCGTCGGACAGGTCGACGGTGCCCACGACGTGGCTGCGCTCGGACGGGTTCTCGACGAAGGGACGGGCGAAGTCCGACGCCTCGGCCCACGTGTAGAGGATCTCGGCCGAGCGGTCGCACCGTCCCGCCGTCCACTCGAGCCCGCCGCCGGCCAGCATCCAGTCAATCTGCTCGGCCAGGAGGAACAACGTGGTGAGCGAGGGGGTGTTGTACGTCTGGTCCAGACGCGAATTATCCAGGGCGATCTTGAGGTCCAAGAAGGCCGGCACCCAACGCTCTGAGGCGGCGATCCGTTCGACGGCCGCCGGGGACATGAGTGCCAGCCACAGGCCCCCGTCGGAGGCGAAGCACTTCTGGGGGGCCAGGTAGTAGACGTCGAACTCCGCCGGGTCGACGCGGAGCCCCCCGGCCCCCGACGTGGCGTCCACGGCCACCAGCCCGCCACCAGCCGGCCGGCGGATGTCCATGGCCACGCCGGTGGAGGTCTCGTTGTGGGTCAGGGCGTAGAGGTCCACGGCGTCGTCGGCCCGGGCGGTCGGGTGGGTTCCCGGGGCCGACTCGATCACCTGGGGATCGCCCAGGTGGGGAGCGGCTTTGGCCGCCGCCGCGAACTTCGACGAGAACTCGCCGAACACCAGGTGCTGGCTCCGGTGCTCGATGAGGTTGAAGGTGGCAGCGTCCCAGAAGCAGGTGGTCCCGCCATTGCCGAGGACCACTTCGTACCCGTCGGGCAGCGAGAAGAGGTCCTTCAGGCCGGACCGGATCCGCCCGACGACCGACTTGACCGGCTTCTGACGGTGGCTCGTGCCCAAGTACGTGGTGGCCACGTCCAAGAGGCCGGTCACCTGGGCCGGACGGACCTTGGACGGGCCGGATCCGAAGCGCCCGTCGGCCGGGAGGAGATCGGTGGGGATGGTGATGTCAGGTGCGGGGGTCATGTATGGAATCATGGCACCCGTGCGCATCTCCGCCCGCGCTGCCGCGGTCAAGCCCTCTGCGACCCTGACCGTCGACGCCAAGGCCAAGGCCCTCAAGGCCGCAGGCGAGCACGTCGTCGGTTTCGGTGCCGGCGAGCCGGACTTCCCGACGCCCGATCACATCGTCGAAGCCGCCGTCGCCGCCTGCCGGCTCCCGGTGAACCACCACTACACGCCCACCATCGGGCTCCCCGAGCTGCGTGAGGCCATCGCCGTGAAGACCAAGCGGGACTCGGGGCTCGAGGTCACCGCCACCCAGGTCCAGGTGACCAACGGCGGCAAGCAGGCGGTGGCCAACGCCTTCTCGGTCCTGTGCGACCCGGGTGACGAGGTCCTGGTGCCGGGCCCCTACTGGACCACGTACCCCGAGTCGATCGCCCTGGCCGGCGGGGTGCCGGTGATCGTGCCGACCGACGAGTCGACCGGGTTCCGGGCCACCGTGGCCCAGCTCGAGGCGGCGCTCACCCCCCGTACCAAGGTGCTCCTGTTCGTGTCCCCCTCCAACCCGACCGGGGCCGTGTACCGCCGCCACGAGATCGAGGAGATCGGCAACTGGGCGCTGTCCCGGGGGCTCTGGGTGCTGGCCGACGAGATCTACGAGCACCTGGTCTACGGCGACGTCGAGCAGCACTCCCTGCCGGTCCTCGTGCCCGAGCTGGCCGACCGTTGTCTCGTGGCCAACGGGGTGGCCAAGACCTACGCCATGACCGGGTGGAGGGTCGGCTGGCTCATCGGCCCCGAGGACCTCATCGCCGCCGCCGACCACATCCAGTCCCACGAGACGTCCAACGTGGCCAACGTCTCCCAGCGGGCGGCGCTCGCCGCGGTGTCCGGAGACCTCTCGGCCGTCGCCATGATGCGCGGGGCGTTCGACCGCCGCCGCCAGACCATCGTGCCCCTGCTGAACGAGATCGACGGCGTCACCTGCCTCATGCCCGACGGAGCCTTCTACGCCTTCCCGAACGTGACCGGGGTGCTCGGTCGGGAGATCCGAGGCCGGCGGCCGGCGACCAGCGCCGAGCTGGCCGATCTGTGCATCACCGAGGCGAAGGTGGCCGTGGTGCCCGGTGAGGCGTTCGGAGCCCCGGGGTACTTCCGGATGTCCTACGCGCTCGGAGACGACGACCTGGTCGAAGGGGTGGCCCGCCTCAGGGCTTTGTTCGGAGAAGGGCGGAGCTGATGGCACGGGTGCTGGTGACCGAGAAGATCGCCCAGAGCGGGCTGGACCTGCTGAGCGAAGCGGGCCACGAAGTGGACGTCCAGGAGGGGTTGAGCCCCGAGGCGCTGGTGGAGACGGTGCCCGGGGCCCAGGCGCTCATCATCCGTTCGGCCACCACCGTGACCGCCGAGGTCCTGGCCGCCGGCACCGACCTGGTGGTGGTCGGTCGGGCCGGGGTCGGTCTGGACAACGTGGACGTCTCCGAAGCCACCAGGCGCGGCGTCATGGTGGTGAACGCCCCCACGTCGAACACGCTCTCGGTGGCCGAGCAGGCCATGGGGCTGCTGCTGTCCCAGGCCCGGAACATCCCCCAGGCCCACGCCGCCCTGAAGGAGGGGCGCTGGGAGCGCTCGAAGTGGCAGGGGGTCGAGCTCCACGGCAAGGTCCTGGGCATCGTCGGCCTGGGTCGGGCCGGATCGCTCGTGGCCCAGCGGGCCCTCGCCTTCGGCATGCGGCTCCTGGCCTTCGACCCGTACATCTCGGCAGAGCGGGCCCGGGCCATGGGGGTGGAGCTGCGGAGCGTGGAAGAGCTCTTCGCCGAGTCCGACTTCGTCACCATCCACACTCCCAAGACGCCCGAGACCGTGGGTCTGGTGAACCGCGACCTCCTGGCCAAGGCCAAGCCCGGGATCCGGATCGTCAACACGGCCCGCGGCGGGATCGTCGACGAAGAGGCCCTGGCCGAGGCCATCCGTGACGGCATCGTGGGCGGGGCCGGGCTGGACGTCTTCGCCAGCGAGCCGCCGACCGGATCGCCGCTCCTGGCACTGGACTCGGTGGTGGTGACCCCTCACCTGGGGGCGTCGACCGAAGAGGCCCAGGACAAGGCCGGCGTCACCATCGCCGAGCAGGTGCTCCTGGCCTTGGCCGGGGACTTCGTCCCCTACGCCGTGAACGTGGCGGCCACCGACGTCTCCGAGACGGTCCGCCCGTACATGGCACTGGCCGAGCAGCTCGGGAGGTTCTTCGCCAGCCTCCACGACGGGCTCCCCGACCACCTCGACATCGAGTACCACGGGGAGCTGGCCAAGGCGGGAACGGGCATCCTCACCCTCTCGGCCCTGAAAGGCGTGTTCGCCGCCACCACCGAGGAGCCGGTCTCCTACGTGAACGCTCCCCAGCTGGCCGAGCAGAGGGGCCTCGATGTCCGTGAGACCTCTGCCGGGGCCTCGCCGAACTACCGAAGCCTCATGACGCTCCGGTCGGGTGGGCACGCCGTCGCCGGGACCCTCACCGGCGCCGGGATCCAGCCCGAGCCCCGTGTCGTGATGGTGGACGAGCACGCCGTCGAAGTGCCGCCGGCCCCGCACATGCTCGTCGTGCGCAACGACGACCGACCGGGCATGGTCGGGGTGGTCGGCCTGGTGCTCGGTGACGCCGGCATCTCCATCTCGTCGATGGCCGTCGGGCCCAGCCGGGACAGCGACACGGCCCTCATGGTCCTCTCCACCGGGGAGCCGGTGCCCGACGACGTCCTGGCCCGGCTCACCGGCAGCGACGGCATCACCGACGTCCACCGGATCGACCTCTTGACGTGAGCTCGACCTGGTGGCACCATGGAAGGACTATGAAGGGGTCTATCCACACGGTCCTGCTGCTGACCTGACGGCGAACGCCACATCGCGTTCGCCCACCGCCTCCTGCGCCGAAAGGCCAGGAGGTTTTTTGTTTCCCGAGGAGGAGCCATGACACTGCCGTGCGACATGCCGTACCACTTGTACCGGCCCTACATCCCCCTGCAGCTCCCCGACCGGACCTGGCCCGACCGCCAGATCACCCGGGCGCCGCGCTGGGCCAGCGTCGACCTGCGCGACGGTAATCAGGCCTTGGTGGACCCGATGGACCCTGACCGCAAGATGCGGCTCTTCGAGACCCTCGTCGAAGTGGGCTTCAAGGAGATCGAAGTCGGGTTCCCCTCGGCCTCCCAGACCGACTACGACTTCCAGCGCCTGCTCATCGAAGATCGCCTCATCCCCGACGACGTCGAGATCCAGGTGCTGGTCCAGTGCCGGGACGAGCTGATCGAGCGCACCTTCCAGTCGCTGAAGGGGGCGCCCCGGGCCGTGGTCCACTTCTACAACTCCACCTCCGAGCTCCAGCGCCGCGTGGTGTTCGGGCTGGATCGTGCCGGCATCGTGGACATCGCCGTGAGCGCCGCCCGCCTGTGCCGGAAGTTCGAAGCCACCGTGCCGGGCACCGACATCCGCTACGAGTACTCCCCGGAGAGCTTCATGGGGACCGAGCCGGACTTCGCAGTGGAGATATGTGAAGCGGTGATGGACGTCATCGAGCCCACGCCCGAGCGCCCGCTCATCATCAATCTCCCCAACACGGTGGAGATGTACATGCCGAACGTCTACGCCGACGTGCTTGAGTGGTTCGGCCGAACGATCTCGCACCGTGACTGCATCGTGCTCAGCGTCCACCCGCACAACGACCGTGGCACCGCCGTGGCCGCCGCCGAGCTGGCCGTGCTGGCCGGCGTGGACCGGGTGGAGGGGACGCTGTTCGGGAACGGCGAACGTACCGGGAACGTCGACGTGGTCACCCTGGCCATGAACCTGTTCTCCCAGGGCGTCGACCCGGCCCTCGACTTCAGCGACATCGAGAAGGTCCGCAGAGTGGCGGAGTACGCCACCCGGATGCCGGTCCATCCCCGCCACCCCTACGTCGGCGACCTGGTGTACACCGCCTTCTCCGGGTCGCACCAGGACGCCATCAAGAAGGGCATGGCGGCGATCGGGGACGACTACGAGCGGTGGGAGGTGCCGTACCTCCCCATCGACCCCAAGCATGTCGGCCGGACCTACGAGGCCATCATCCAGGTGAACAGCCAGTCCGGGAAGGGGGGCGTGGCCTACCTCATGGACACCGAGCACGGGCTGGACCTGCCGCGCCGGCTCCAGATCGAGTTCTCCAAGCAGGTCCAGGAGGTGACCGAGGCCAGCGGCACGGTGATCCAGCCCGACGAGATGTGGGAGGTGTTCAGCCACACGTACCTCGACACCGGCCTACGGCTCATCGGGAGCGAAGTCGCCACCGGTGCCGGCCGGACCACGGTCACGGCCCAGCTGCTGGTGGACGGCCAGCACCGCACCGTGGTGGGCGAAGGCAACGGGCCGATCGACGCGTTGGTGACCGGGCTCCGCAAGGAGCTGGGGGTCGTGTTCGAAGTGAAGGACTACAGCGAGCACGCGATGACTGCCGGGAGCGGCGCGTCGGCCGTGGCCTACATCGAGGCCGAGGCACCCGACGGGGCCACGTGGTGGGGGGTGGGGATGGACTCCTCTATTCTCGACGCCTCGCTGGCGGCGGTCGTGAGCGCGGCCCGTCGCGCTCCGGCCGAAAAGCACTAGAACCGGGCCCGGCCCGCGTCCAGCGCCACCGGCCCGGCCCGCCGTCCAGCCGCCATCCTGTGTTCGTCTTCATGGAGTGGTGCGGGCCGCACAGCCGAGCCAAGTTCGCCAGGTTCGTGGGGCCGTGGAGGGCGTAACCGGTCCGCCAGTGGTCGATCTCGAGGTGATGGCTGACCGAGCACCCCGGGACGACGCACGTCCGATCGCGCTCGAACAGCGCCACCCTGAGCGCGGTGGGGATGGTGCGCCGGGTCCCGGTGACGCAGCGAACGTCGACGCCGTCGGCGATGACGACGTTGAACAGGGCATCGCCGAGCAGGGCCCGGGCGGTGGCGACCGAGACCGGGCCCACCCCAGAGATCTCGCAGGTCTCGTCACCTTCCGTGCATCCCCGGCGTAGCGCCGCGGCTTCCACCCTCACCACCACGTGGGTTCCCGGGCCGCTCCGTCCGAGGTCCGAGCCGTCCGAGGCAGTGGCCCTGGCGCTTCCGCACAGGAGCCGCACCAGGGCGTCGGCGCGGTAGCGCTCGTGGGGTTCGTGCTCCCGGCCGGCGGAACGGACCTCGTCGAAGACCGCCGCCGCCTCCCGCTCCAAGAGGGCCAGTGCCCGAGCGCCCTGGGCCGATGTGAGGAACACGTCGATCCGAACCCCGCCTCCTTCGGGCGAGGAGACCCGGCAGAACCGGCGGGCGCGGGCCCGGGCTTCCCGGGCCCGCTGGTCCTCTTCGCTCCGCGAACGGGTGATGACTCGGCGGGCCTCCGCCGCCACCTGGGAGAACGATCCGTCCCGGGCGGCTTCGACCAGTTCAGGGGCGGAAGTCGGGTCGCAGTGGCCGGCGGCGACGATGACCTTGGCCATGGGACCGGAGAGCTTCCCGGAGCGGTACGCCCGCTCGACATCGGGAAGATCGGACAGAGCCTGGGCCGTGGACAGGACCTCCCGAGCCCGGCCCAGGGGGGTCCCGCTCACCCGGGCCAGCCAGGTGCCGGCATCGGGGTGCCCGACGGCCCGGTAGGCCTCGGTGGCTGCCGCCCGGCGGGCGTAGAGGGCCGCGCCGGCTTCGGCCAGCTGGGCGGCGCGCGCGAAGTGCTCGGCCATGGTGGTGGCCTCGGCACCCCCGGCCAGGTCGGGCGGGAGGGCGGCGAGGGCCGCGTCCAGGGCGGCGACGGCCTGGCGGGCCAGGTGGCTGGCGCGCTCCAACGTGGTCATGGAGAGATGATCGCACGGAGGTGTATCAAAGGGTCAGGAGCACCGGTACGATCGAGGCATGGCTCGCCGACCCGCCAGTGCCCGGGTCCTGGCCGTCGCCCGGGGGGACCAGCCGGGTGATCTCCTGATCACGGGCGGGCGTGTCCTGTCCCCGGCGACCCGGGAATGGGTCGAGACGGACCTGATCATCGCCGACGGGATCGTGGCCGGATGGAACGGACCCAAGCGCGAGGCGCTCCAGGTGATCGACGTGGGCGGTGCGGCCCTCACCCCGGGTCTCATCGACGCCCACATGCACCTCGAGTCCACCAAGCTGTGGGTCGACGAGTTCGTCCGCACGGTGCTGCCCCTGGGCACCACGGCCGTGGCCGCCGACCCTCACGAGATCGCCAACGTCTTCGGGATCCCCGGGGTGGCAGCGCTGGTCGAGGCGGCGGCGCGGCTCCCCTTCACCTTCGGAGTCTGCGCCTCCTCCTGCGTGCCGGCATCTCCGTTCGAGAGCTCGGGCGCCGAGCTGACAGCCCGTGACATCCGTGCCCTCATGGACGAGCACGGGGCGATCGGGGTGGCCGAGGTGATGAACTACCCGGGCGTGGTAGCCGGGGACCCCGAGATGCTGGCCCGGATCGCCACGGCCGGCCGACGCCGGGTGGACGGGCATGCCCCCGGGCTCGGTGGACCACAGCTCGACGCGTACCTGGCGGCCGGGGTGGAGTCCGACCACGAGTGCACCACGTTCGACGAGGCCGAGGAGAAGCGCCGGAAGGGAATGTGGATCTTCATCCGGCAGGGCTCGGCCAGTCAGAACCTCGATGCCCTCATCCCCACCGTGCTCCGTCACGGGACCGACCACGTCGCGCTGTGCACCGACGACCGCGAGCCCGACACGCTGCTCGAGCGGGGCCACGTGAACGACTGCCTGGCCTTGGCCGTGGCCGCCGGGGTGTCCGAGATCGACGCCCTGGTCATGGCCACGGCGAACCCGGCCGAGTACCACGGGTTCACCGAGCTGGGGTCCCTCGGACCGGGCCACCAGGCCGACATCGTGTGCTTCGACCGGCTGGCCGGGTTCCGCCCGAGGATGGTGTGGCAGGCCGGACGGCTCGTGGCCACCGAGGGACGGATCGTTCCCGACGCCGTGCCCTCGACGCCACCGCCCGACTGGATGTGCCGATCGGTGCACCTGGACCCGGCACCCGACGGGGACCAGTTCCGCCTGCGCAGCGGATCGACCGCACGGGTCATCGGCATCGAGCCCGGCTCGCTCACCACCCGTTCCCTGGTCACCGACCCGTCCGGTCCGGGGATCGCCCGCCTGGCCGTGGTGGAGCGGCACCGGGGGACGGGCCGGGTAGGCCTGGGGTGGGTCCACGGCTTCGGCCTCGAGCGCGGGGCCCTGGCATCCACCGTGGGACACGACGCCCACAACGTCATGGTGGTGGGGGCCGCCGACGATCGCGGTCCGGACGCCATGGCGGCGGCCACGCGCCGGCTGGCCGAGCTGGGCGGGGGGCAGGTGGTGGTCGACGGGAACGGTCAGGTGGTGGCCGAGCTGGCGCTTCCCGTCGGCGGGCTCATGAGCGACCAGACGGCCGCCACGGTGGCCCGGGGTCTCGACGTCCTGGTGGCTGCCGCCCGGCAGCTGGGCGTGACGCTCCCGGCTCCGTTCATGCAGCTCAGCTTCCTCGGGCTGTCGGTCATTCCCGAGCTACGGCTGACCGACCAGGGGCTCGTCGACGTCAACGCCTTCGAATTGGTGCCGGTGACCGTCTAAGAGCTGGGGAGCCACGCCGGCCGCGCCGCCTCGAAGGCGTCGATGTCCGACGAGTAGCGCAGGGAGAGCCCGATGTCGTCCCAGCCGTTGACCAGGCGTTCGCGGGTGAACTCGTCGAGAGGGAAGCTCCCCTCGATCCCCGCCGCCGGGGCTTCGATCGTCCCCCGAGCCACGTCGATGGTGAGCTCCAGGGAGGGATCGGCCGCCACCGCATCGAGGAGCTCGCGGTCGAGCTCGGGTGAGACCTGTACCGGGACCAGGCCCTGCTTGGTGCAGTTGTTCCGGAAGATGTCGGCGAACCCGGACGAGACCACGGCCTTGAACCCGTAGTCCATGAGCGCCCACACGGCGTGCTCCCGGGACGATCCGGTGCCGAAGTTGTGGGCGGCGACCAGGATGGTGGCCCCGGCGTACTCGGGGTGGTTCAGGACGAAGTTGCGGTCGTCCCGCCACTCGGAGAACAGCCCGGCGCCGAACCCGGTGCGCTCCACCCGCTTCAGCCACTCCGACGGGATGATCTGGTCGGTGTCGACGTCGGAGCGGTCGAGGGGCACGGCTCTCCCCGAGATGATGGTGACCGGCTCCATCGCTCAGTCCAGGTCCCCGGGGGCGGCGAACCGTCCGGCGACGGCCGTGGCGGCGGCCACCGCGGGCGAGACGAGGTGGGTCCGGCCTCCACGCCCCTGGCGACCCTCGAAGTTCCGGTTCGAGGTCGAGGCACAACGCTCGCCCACGGCCAGCTTGTCGGGGTTCATGGCCAGGCACATCGAGCAGCCCGGCTCCCGCCATTCGAAGCCGGATGCCCGCAGCACGCGGTCCAGGCCCTCCGACTCGGCCTGCTCCCTTACTCGGCGCGATCCGGGGACGGCCAGTGCCCGGATGCCAGGGTGGACGTGACGGCCGTCGAGGACGGCTGCGGCCGCCCGGAGGTCCTCGATCCGCGAGTTGGTGCACGACCCGAGGAACACGGTGTCCACGGCGATGTCCCGCATCGGCGTACCGGCGGTGAGGCCCATGTACGCCAGTGCGCGCGCCGCGGCCTCGCGCTCGCCGGGGTCGGTGAAGGAGTCGGGACCGGGCACGCTGGCGTCGATCGGCACCACCTGGGCCGGATTGGTGCCCCAGGTGACGTGGGGCACCAGCATGGCGGCGTCGACGCCGACCTCCTTGTCGAACGCCGCGCCCTCGTCCGTGACGAGCGTGGACCAGTAGGCGACGGCCTCCTCCCACGCTGCACCCTTCGGGGCGTGGGGGCGACCTTCGACGTAGGCGATGGTGGTCTGGTCCGGGGCGACCATCCCGGCCCGGGCACCACCCTCGATGCTCATGTTGCACAGGGTCATCCGGCCC
>JAJYWF010000009.1 GCA_021791635.1 Actinomycetes bacterium | reverse complement strand
GCAGGGGGAGCTGCACCAGGTAGGCGTGGACGGCCGGGTCGGCGTTGAACCGGGCCACCACCGCCTCCACCTCGTCCTGGGTGGCCGACGCCGGCAGGTGCTCGTGGAACGAGGCGATGCCGACCTCGGCGCAGTCCTCGTGCTTCATCGCCACGTACCGGGCACTGGGGCCGTCGTCGCCCACCAGGATCGTGCCCAGGCCCACGGTGATCCCCTCGCCCGCCAGGCGGGCCACGCGCTCGGCCACCTCGGACCGGATCCTGGCCGCCAGGCGCTCGCCGTCGAGGAGCTGCGCCGTCAACGTCGCCCCACCGCGCGCTGCGTCAGCACGTGGGTCACCACGGACGCAAACCCGAGCTTCGCCACGTGCTCAATGCCGGAAGTGCCGCTCGCCGGTGGTCACCATGGCGATGCCGGCCGCTTCGGCTGCCGCCGCGACCTCGGCGTCTCGGACCGATCCCCCGGGTTGGACCACCGCGGCCACCCCGGCCCGAGCCAGGACCTCCAGACCGTCGGGGAAGGGGAAGAAGGCGTCGCTGGCCGCCGCCGCACCCACGGCCCGCTGGCCGGCCTTGGCCACGGCGATCTCGGCCGCCACGACCCGCGACTGCTGCCCGGCCCCCACCCCGACCGCCTGGCCCCCGTGGGCGATCGAGATGGCGTTCGACGTGGTGCGACCGCAGATCCTCCAGGCCACGGCCAGGTCCCACCACTGGGCCTCGGTCGGAGCCACGCCGGTGACCACCTTCCAGCCCTCGGGTGCCGACTCGAACCGGTCGGGCGTCTGGACGAGCCACGATCCCCCGAGGCTCCGCACCTGCCGGGACACGGCCTCGGGTGCCGGGGCCGACAGGAGGCGGGTGGCCTTGCGTCTCGCCACCAGACGGGTGACCGCCGCGGGCTCGAACGCCGAGGCCACCACCACGTCCGCCTGGGGGCCCGATGCCACGGCCTCGGCGACGTCCTCGGTGACCGTGCCGGCCAGCGCCACCACCCCGCCGAAGGCGGACAGGGGGTCACCCTCCAGGGCCCGCTGGTAGGCCGTGACCAGGTCGTGGGCCACGGCCGCGCCGCACGGATTGGCGTGCTTCACGATCACCGCCGCTGCGGCACCACCGGCAGCACCGCCAGCACCGCCAGCACCGC
Source organism: Actinomycetes bacterium (assembly GCA_021791635.1). GTDB lineage: Bacteria > Actinomycetota > Acidimicrobiia > Acidimicrobiales > RAAP-2 > JAJYWF01. Next base: position 47,296 of record JAJYWF010000009.1, on the reverse strand, counting down.
CCGCGGCACCTCCCGGGGGGGTGGCAGCGTCTGATACCAACTCGTAGACCAGTCGCCAAGCGGCGTCGGCGTCGAAGATGTTCAGGTACGACAGCTCGGTCCCGGCGTGCTGGGTCGCCGCGTCCCACCAGCTCGGGGCCCCGGCCAGCCGGTACCGGGCGCCGCGTTGGTGGGGGTTCTCGCCGTAGCGGAGCGGGGCGGCCCGCTCCAAGGTGAGGTGCAGGGTCGGCGGGAGCAGGACGTCAGCCGCCTCACCGTCGTCAGGGCCGACCGGGGCGGCACCTTCCAAATCGTCGAACCACGCCACGATTGCGGCGTCGTAGCCGGCAGTGTGGGCGAAGGCGGTGCGGGCCAGCCGCCGCCGGGTGCCCTCGGAGAGCGATCCGGCGTGACGCAGCTCGGCCAGGATGCCGGGGTAGTCGGCCGGCGAGGTGACGACACCTACGTGGGCGAAGTTCTTCGCCGCGGCGCGGACCATGGTGGGACCGCCGACGTCGATGAGCTCGACCGATGGGTCCGAGCTGAACGGGTAGAGATTGGACACCACCAGGTCGATCAGCTCTATGCCCTGGTCGGCAACGTCGGCCAGGTGGGACGGCTCGGACCGGTCGGCCAGGATCCCGCCGTGGATGCGGGGGTGGAGGGTCTTCACCCGACCGCCGAGCATCTCGGGCGAGCCGGTCACGGCGCTCACCTCGAGGTGGGCGATGCCGGCCTCGTCGAGCACCGATGCCGTCTTGCCGCTGGCCACCAGCTCCCACCCCAGCTCGGCCAGCCCCCCGGCCAGCTCCACCAGGCCGGTCTTGTCGTACACCGAGAGGAGGGCCCTCACGCCCGTACCTCCTGGGGAACGAGCCGGTCGAGGGACCCGTTGACCTCCAGCTCGGCGCAGGCCCTCCGGACGGTCTCGGGGTACAGCCGGCGCTCCACCTGCTTGATCCGCTCGTGGAGGAGCTCGGGGGTGTCACCTTCGTGCACCGGGACTTCGGCCTGGGCCAGGATCGGCCCGGCGTCCATCTCCAACGTGGCCACGTGCACGGTGCACCCGGTCACCGCGACCCCGGCCGCCAGCGCGTCCTCCACGCCGTGCCAGCCGGGGAAGGCCGGCAAGAGGGCGGGGTGGGTGTTCAGGATGCGACCGGGGAAGGCCCGGTGCACCGGCTCGTCCAGCACGGTTCCGAAGCCGGCCATAGCCACCAGGTCCACGGTGCGGGACACGAGCACCTCGCTCACGGCCTCCGTGAACCCTCGGCGGTCGAACCCGGGGCCGAAGCCCCCCCACGCCCGTCGGTCCACCACCACGGTGTCGACCCCGGCGTCGCGCCCGACTTCGACGGCCCGGCACTGACGGTCGGCCACCACGACGGTGACCGGGAGTCGCTCGGCCAGCATCGCTTCGAGAATGGTCCCGCTCCCCGATGCCAGCACCGCCAGCGAGACCGTCACAGCGCTCACGCTACCAACCCCGGCGGCTCGCCCCGGCGACGTCCCCGGCGGCCGTGGCCCGGCGGCCGTGCCGATGTCAGGGCAGCGCCTTGACGATCTCGACCATCCGCTCGCCGGCTTCGGTCGGGTTCAGGGCGACGGTGACGCCGGCCGCCGACAAGGCGTCCATCTTGGCCTGCGCCGTGCCCTGGGAGCCCGAGACGATGGCCCCGGCGTGACCCATCTTCCGCCCCGGAGGCGCAGTCACCCCGGCCACGTAGGAGACCACCGGCTTGGTGAGGTTGGCGGCGATGTACTCGGCCGCCCGCTCCTCCTCGGAGCCACCGATCTCCCCGATCATCATGACCGCCCTGGTGTCCGGGTCGGCCTCGAAGGCAGCCAGGCAGTCGATGAAGTTCGTCCCGGGCACCGGGTCACCACCGATCCCCACGCAGGTGGTCTGCCCCACACCCTGCTGGGAGAGCTCGTGCAGCGCCTGGTAGGTAAGGGTTCCCGAACGGCTCACGATGCCCACCGGCCCCCCGGGCATGGCGATGTCCCCCGAGGTGATGCCGATGTTGCACTTCCCCGGCGAGATGATCCCTGGGCAGTTCGGGCCGAGGAGCCGGGTCCGGGGGAACTCCTGGACCAGCCGGTTGTACGTCCGGGCTTCGTCCTGGGCCGGTATCCCCTCGGTGATGCACACGACGAAGCTGATGCCCGCCTCGGCGGCCTCCTCGATTGCGGCGGCGGCATGCGGCGGCGGAACGGAGATGAACGACGCCGTGGCTCCCGTGGCCTCCACCGCCTCTTTGACCGAGGCGAACACCGGGATCCCCTCGATCACCTCGCCACCCCGCCGGGGGTTGGTCCCGGCCACCACTTTGGTGCCGTAGTCCCGGTTGCGCAGGCCGTGGTAGAGGCCCTGGCTGGTCGGACTCACGCCCTGGATGACCACGGTCGTGGTCTCGTCGACAAAGATGCTCACTGATCTCCTCTTCTCTCTCGTTCCACGGTCGCTCAGCTCCCCACCAGGGCCACGGCCCGGCGAGCGCCGTCGAGCATGGTGGGCTCCGACAGCAGCCGGTCGGAGAGGTGGGGGGCCAGCAGGGCCCGCCCGGCGTCGGCGTTGGTGCCGTCCAGGCGAAGGACGATCGGCGAACGCAGGTCCACCCGAGCCAGCGCCTCGATCACACCTTTGGCCACCTCGTCGACCCGGGTGATCCCGCCGAAGATGTTCACGAAGATCGAACGGACGGCCGGGTCGGCGTTGATGACCTCGAGGGCGGCGGCCATGACGTCGGCATTGGCCCCCCCACCGATGTCCAAGAAGTTCGCCGCGCTCCCCCCGACCTGGTTCACCACGTCGAGGGTGCTCATGGCCAGCCCGGCGCCGTTGGCGATGATGCCGACCGTGCCGGAGAGGCCGATGTAGTTGAGCCCCTTCTCCTTGGCCATCACCTCGCGCGGGTCCTCGGACTCGGTCGCCGCGTACTCGGCCCACTCGGGGTGGCGGAACGAGGCGTTGTCGTCGAGGGTCACCTTGGCATCCAGGGCGTGGACCCGGCCGTCGGTGGTGAGGATGAGCGGGTTGATCTCGGCCAGGTCGCAGTCACCGTCCACGTAGCACCGGTACAGCTCGACCAACAGGTCCGTCGCCTGTGCACGGGCCGCCTCGTCCAGCCCGGCCCTCTCGACCCAGTCGGCCACCGCCCCACGGTCAATCCCTCGTACCGGATCGACGTGGAGCCGGGCGATGGCATCGGGATTGGTCGCCGCCACCTCTTCGATCTCCACCCCGCCCTCCGCCGAGAGCATGCCCAGGTGGAGCTTGGCCGGTCGATCCAGGGTGAAGCTGGCGTAGTACTCCCGGGCGATGTCCGAAGCGTGCTCGACCCACAGGCGGTGGACGACATGGCCTTTGATGTCCATGCCCAAGATCGCCTCGGCGTGACGTCGGGCCTCGGCGGCGTCGGCGGCCAGCTTGATGCCGCCGGCCTTTCCCCGCCCTCCAACCTTCACCTGGGCCTTCACCACCACCGGGTAGCCGGCGGCATCGGCCTGGACCACCGCCTCGTCGACGGTGTCGGCTACTCCGCCCGGCGACGTCGGGATGCCGAACCGGGCGAAGTACTGCTTTCCCTGGTACTCGTAGAGGTCCACTGCGATTCTCTCCTCGTTCTCGGTCTCGTTCTCGGTCTCGTTCTCGTTCTCGGTCACCGGTCAGGCGGCGGCGCGCCACGGGCGGCGGCGGCGTGGCGCTACGTCCCGCGGCTCCCGGCCGCGCCTGCTGACTCCTCCCGCCGGTCGAGTGCCTCGGCCAGCCAGCGACCGATCGACGGGAGCGGTGCTCCGGGGGTGAAGACCTCGGCCACCCCCGCGGCTTTGAGCGCCGGGATATCGGCATCGGGGATGATCCCGCCGACCACCACCACCACGTCTCCCCGGCCGCTCTCGGCCAGGCTCTCGATCACCCTTGGGACCAAGGTGAGGTGAGCTCCCGACAGGAGGGATAGCCCCAGGGCGTCGGCGTCCTCTTGGACGACGGCGTTGACCACCTGCTCGGGCGTCTGGTGGAGTCCGGTGTAGACCACCTCGAACCCCTCGTCGCGAAGGGCGCGGGCGATAACCTTGGCCCCGCGGTCGTGGCCGTCGAGGCCGGGTTTGGCCACGACCACCCGGTAGGGACGATGCATCGAGCCCCGATGATAGGCAGGGAGGTGCGGTGGAGCGCCAGACGGGTTCGATGTCGGGGTCGCCTGAGGGCCCGCTGAGGAGGCACTGAGGATGGAGTGGCGCACCCGAACCCGAGGTCCGGCACGCTTGGAAGGTGGCCCCCTCCCCCCCGATCCACCCGTGACCACTGCCGCGGCTCCCCTCGACGTGGAACAGGACCGGCACGGCTCGGCGCGTGACGGCTCGGAGCTTCACGGCGACGGTCCCCACCGGGTCCGGGGCGCTCTCCGGGCCGCCCGCATCCGCCAGTGGGTGAAGAACGCCCTGGTCTTCGTGGCCCCGGCTGCCGCCGGAGTCCTCCACCACGGTGGCGTGGCCGCCCGGGCCGGCGGCGTGTTCGCCATCTTCTGCGCCGCCGCTTCGGGCGTGTACCTCCTCAACGACTCGATGGATGCCGTGGCCGACCGTGGCCACCCCGACAAACGCCATCGACCGGTGGCGGCGGGGACACTGCCGGTGCCGACGGCGGTGGCGATCGGTGCGCTCCTGCTGGCGGGGGCGCTGGCCGGTTCTTGGCTGCTGGCCGGTTGGCAGCTGATGCTGGTGATCGGCCTGTACGCCGGGATCAACGTGGCCTACACCCTGGGTCTCAAACGTGAGGCGGTGATCGAGCTGGCCGCCGTGGCCTCGGGCTTCGTCCTCCGGGCCATCGCCGGGGGCGTGGCCACCCACGTGCCGCTCTCGAACTGGTTCCTGGTGGTGACCTCCTTCGGAGCCCTCTTCGTGGTGACCGGCAAGCGGGCGGCGGAGCACCGTCTCCTGGGCGACGACCGGATGGCGCACCGACCGGTCCTGGGCCGGTACACGGCGGAGTTCCTGCACTCCACGTTGATCCTCACGGCGTCGGCCACCGTGACCGCCTACTGCCTGTGGGCTTTCGACCGTACCGGCCTGGCCGACCACGCCGGCCACCACCTCATCTGGATCCAGCTCAGCGTGGTGCCGGTGGTGATCGGGGTCCTCCACGTCCTGCGACTGCTCGACGCCGGTGAGGGAGGAGCTCCCGAGGACCTCGTGCTGCGCGATCACACCGTCCAGGTGCTGGGCCTGGCGTGGGTCCTGCTGTTCGCTCTGGGCCTCTATGGGTGACGGCTGGCTCCTCGCTGGCTGGGGGAGGACGTCGCCGTCGTGGGCCCGAGTGGTGACCCCCGCCGACCCGGCCGAGCTCTCGGTGGAGCTGTCGGGCGGAGAGGGCGGGGAGAAGGGCGCTGGGACCATCGCCCGGGGCCTGGGTCGGAGCTACGGAGACGCAGCCCAGTGCGCGGGGGGAACGGTCATCGACGTCGGGCGGCTCTCGGACATCGGGCCGATCGATCCGGAGTCGGGTCTCGTGACCGTGGGTGGGGGCACGAGCATCCAGCACCTGTTGGAACGCTCGCTCCCCGAAGGCTGGTTCGTCCCGGTCACGCCGGGAACCCGCCTGGTGAGCATCGGTGGGGCCATCGCCGCGGACGTCCACGGGAAGAACCACCATCGAGACGGGAGCTTCTGCGGCCACGTGACGTCGTTGACCTTGAACACTCCCTCGGGTGTCCTGTCGACCGGGCCGGAGCTCGATCCCGAGCTCTTCTGGGCCACGGCCGGCGGCATGGGTCTCACCGGGGTGGTCACCGACGCCACGGTCCGCATGAAGCCGGTCGAGACCAACCGCGTGGTGGTGGACACCGAGCGGTTCACCGACCTCGACGGGGTGATGGCGGCCATGGAAGAGAGCGACTCCGGCTACCAGTACTCGGTGGCGTGGGTGGACGCCGCCGCCGGTCGTGGGCGGGCCGGTCGGTCGGTGCTCACCCGGGGCGACCATGCCGCGGTGAGCGACCTCCCCAAGGCTCACCGGGACCGACCGCTGGAAGCGCCCCATCCGGCGCGCGTCCGAGTCCGCCGCACCGCGCCTTCGGGACTGCTGAACGCCTTCACCGTGAGCGCGTTCAACGCCGCGTGGTACTCCCGGGCACCGCGCCGGCGCTCCGGTGAGCTACAGACCATCACGGCCTTCTTCCACCCGCTGGACGGCATCGACGGTTGGAACCTCCTGTACGGCCGACGCGGGTTCCTCCAGTACCAGTTCGCCGTCGGGCCCGACCGGGCCGACGTGGTCCACCAGGCGGTGCGCCTCCTCTCCGACAGCGGCACGCCGTCCTTCCTGGCCGTCCTCAAGCGCTTCGGCTCAGGCAATCCCGGCCCCCTGTCCTTCCCCATCGAGGGGTGGACCCTGGCCCTCGACCTCCCCCTCGGTCCCCCGCAGCTGGCCCGGATCACCGATCAACTCGACGAGATGGTGGCGCAGGCCGGTGGGAGGGTGTACCTGGCCAAAGACGCTCGGCTGCGTCCCGAGCTCCTCGAAGTCATGTACCCCCGCCTCAGCGAGCTCCAAGAGGTCCGCCGGCGGATCGACCCCTCGGGGATCCTGTGCTCGGACCTCTCCCGGCGGTTGGGCATGGACGGCGCGAGGATGGCGGGATGAACGACGCCTTCGGCCGGCCCCAGTCGATGGTGGTCCTCGCAGGGACCTCGGAGATCGCCCGTGCCGTGGTCCGGCGCACGGTTGCAGATCGATGCCGAACGGTCGTGCTGGCCGGCCGGAACCCGACCACGCTGGCCGAGGCCGCCGCCGAGGCCGTGGCCGCCGGCGCTGACGACGTGCCCACCTTGCTGTTCGACGCCGGCGACCCGACCGGGGCCCGAGACGCGGTCGACCGGTGTTTCGCTGCCGCCGGCGGTGAGGTGGACGTCGTATTGGTGGCGGTGGGGGAACTGGGGGACCAGAGCGTCGACGAGACCGACCCCGAACGCACGGCAGCCATGCTCACCGTGAACTTCACGTGGCCGGCGGCGGCGATGGTGGCCGCCGCGGCGCGCCTTCGAACCCAAGGTCACGGTCGCCTCGTGGTCCTGTCGTCGGTCGCCGGCGTCCGGGTCCGGCGGGCCAACTTCGTGTATGGATCGTCGAAGGCCGGCCTCGACGCCTTCTCGGTGGGGCTGGGCGAGGCGCTGAGGGGCAGTGGAGCCGGCGTCATGGTGGTCAGGCCCGGCTTCGTGCGGACCAAGATGACCCTGGGGCGCCCCGAGGCGCCGTTCGCCACCACGGCCGACGTGGTTGCCGAGGCCATCACCGACGGTCTGGCCAGTGGCGCCGAGGTGGTCTGGGCCCCGGGGGCGCTGCGGTGGGTGTTCGCCGTGCTGAAGAACCTCCCGGCGACGATCTGGCGGCGGCTCCCGGGCTAAGACGTCTTCTTCGTCGCCTTCTTCGTCGGTGAGGCCCTGGCGCCAGAGGCACTTGAGGCCCCCGAGCTGCTCGATGACGTCGCGGCGGTGGAGGGAACGGTTGTGGCCGGCGGCGTGACGTCGGCTGTCGATGCGGCAGACATGGTGAAGAAGTCGCGCGTCCACCAATTGGCGAAGTAGCGCCCGGGGGACCCCGACATGTTCGAGAGCAGGTCGGTGCCGTTTGTCGTGGTGGCCGCGCCGTGGGGTGTAGAGGGGGAGAAGGTGGCGTAGTTCACCCATGTGGTGTTGATGTCCAGCTCCATGGCCCGCACGGCACCGGCCCTGACCAGCAGATTGGCCAGCGTGCCGATGCTGAGGTACGGACCACCCACGTAGACGAGTGCGCCGTTCGCCGTCTCTCCGACACCCGAACGCCACACGTCGACCGCACCGCCCAGGGTCGCCCCCCACTTCGTGTATGTCCCCGAGCTCAGCCCCGGGACCGGCTTCCCCCCTGTGACCACCAGGTCCAGGTTCTGGCGGACCGAGACCACATGGGAGGTCATCTTCACCTGGCTCCCCCAGGCTCCGACGGCGGCCGAGCCGTTTGTGTAGATGACGAAGGACGCGGCCCCGGTCCGGAGCGGGATGACGACCTTGCCGTCGGTGTAGTACCCGGAATTGGCTGTCTGCATCCGGAAGCCGGCGTTGAAGGCCGCCACCAGGCTGGTGGCCGCTGTGGGCTGGATCGGGGCGCTGTGCTTGTACGGACCGCCCCCGGGGATCGAGCTCCCCGAGTACAAGGTGGCCCGCAGCAGCTTGGTGTCCATCCAGGCGATGCCGGCCACGACGCTTGTGGACCCGGCGTCGGGTCGGACGAAGGCCTCGTAGACGGCCGGGGTGCCGTTCACCGTGCGACCGGCTGGGTGCCACTGTCCCTCGCCCGGCAACGGAGGGCTGAGCGGCGGGACGATCGCCGGTGGGACGGGAAGGCCCACGGTCACCGTCGGCGCCACCGTCGTGGTCGTGGGCGCCGGGATGGCACCGCGTGCCGGCTTGCCGCCCTTGGGCGGCGGGTGGTGGGTGTACCAGATGTTCTCGGCCCAGCGCACGACGGAGCCTCCCCCGTGGTCGTGGGCCCACTCGGCGAACCGGGCGGCGATCGTTGTTCCCATGGAGCGTGTGGTGAGGGCACTGCCGAGGGACCACCAGATCGGGGTCATGAGCACCAAGAGCACCAGCAGCAGCGCCATGATGCGGCGGCGCCGGATGACCGCAGCTCGGCTCCGGCGGGAGTGGCGGCCACGGCGACCCGAACGCGCCCGCGAGTGGGCAGGGCTCATCGTCGTCATCTTCCTCTAATTCTCCCACGGGTCGTCTGAGACCCCGCTGAACCCGGTGACGTGCGATGCGATCGCCGGCTTCCGCCCTGCTCAGGCCCGCCGGATGGGCGCTGCCGTCAGGAGGAGGCGCTTGTCCCCGACGGAGGGGAAGCGCACCGTGGCCTGGGCCAGGTCCCCTTCCCCGCTGGCCACGAGCACCACGCCCTCGCCCCAGCGCTCGTGGACCACGGAGTCTCCGGGCACCAGCCCCAGGCGCTCGGCGCCGCTACCGGGCCGGGGCCCGGCGGGGGCCGAACCGGCGCCCCAGGTTCCGCCCCCCCTCGCACCCTCGGACCGCGTCGTCCCTGCACCGGTCACCAGGGTGAGGCCACCCCGGCGGACGCCGGCGTCGTGGACGAGCTCGGTGGGGACTTCGCTCAGGAACCGGCTCGGGATGTTCTGGTTGGTCCGCCCCCACAGGGACCGGGTCCAGGCGTGGGAGAGGTAGAGGCGCCTCCGGGCCCGGGTGATGCCGACGTAGCACAGGCGGCGCTCCTCCTCGAGCTCCAGGGGCTCGGCCAAGGTGCGACCGTGGGGGAAGATGCCTTCTTCCATCCCGACGATGAACACTGCGGGGAACTCCAGCCCCTTGGCCGTGTGGAGGGTCATGAGCGACACCCGCGCTTCGTCCCGCTCCACCTCGTCGGCGTCGGACACCAGTGCCACCGTTTCGAGGAGCTCGGACACGCTCTCGTACTCGGCCGCCACCGACACCAGTTCGGCGATGTTCTCCAGCCGGCCGTCGGCCTCATGGGAGTGCTCGGCCACGAGCTGGGCCAGGTAGCCGCTGCGGTCAGCCACCATCTGGACCAGCTCTCCGGGACCGACGTGGTCCATGGCGCGGCGCAGGTCGTCGAGCAGGTCGCCCAGCTCGGTGGCGCCACGGAGCGCCCGACCCGAAAGCCCTGCGGCCTCGGCGGCGGAGAAGGCCCGCCCCAGGCTCACCCCTTCGGACGCAGCCCAGGCAGCCAGCCGGGCGGCCGACGTGGCCCCGATCCCGCGCTTGGGAACGTTGACGATCCGTCGGGCCGACACCTCGTCAGCCGGGTTGGCCAACAGCCGCACGTACGCCAGGATGTCCTTCACCTCTCGGCGGTCGTAGAAGCGGGTCCCGCCGATCACCTTGTAGGCGACCCCGGCTCTCACCAGTTCCTCTTCGAGAACTCGGCTCTGGGCGTTGGTCCGGTAGAACACGGCGACGTCTCCGAAGCTGACCCGCTCGGCGGATCGGAGCCGGAGGATCTCACCTGCCACCCAGGCGGCTTCGTCGTGCTCGTCCTCGGCCCGGTACCGGCAGACGGGCTCACCGGCGTCGCCTTCGGTGAACAGGCGCTTGGGCCGCCGGGTCACGTTGTGGGCGATCACGGCGTTGGCGGCGTCGAGGATGGTCTGGGTGGAGCGGTAGTTCTGTTCCAGAAGGACGGTGGTGGCGTCGGCGAACACGTGCTCGAAGTCCAAGATGTTGGAGATGTCGGCACCTCGCCAGCGGTAGACGGACTGGTCCGAGTCCCCGACCACCGTGACGTTGCCGTGGTCGGCAGCCAGCAGGATGACCAGCTCGTTCTGGGCCCGGTTGGTGTCCTGGTACTCGTCCACGAGCACGTGGGTGAAGCGCTCCTGGTAGGAACGGCGGACGTCCTCGCACTCGTGGAGCAGACGTGCGGCCTGCATGAGCAAGTCGTCGAAGTCCATGGCGTTGGCCGCCCGGAGTCGCCGCTGGTACTCGAGGTAGACGTCGGCGATCCGACGCCGATATGGATCCCCTCCGAAACCCGAGAGGTCGACGAAGGCCCGCTCGTCGGTGAGCTCGGCCTTGGCCTGGCCGATGACCGCGGCCACCGATCGGGGGGGGAGGCGCTTGGTGTCGAGTCCCAGCTCGTTCTCGACGATCTCCACCAAGCGGCGCGAGTCGGAGTCGTCGTAGACGCTGAACGACGGCTGGTAGCCGATCCGGTCGGCGTGGGAGCGCAGGATCCTCAGACAGGCCGAGTGAAAGGTCGAGACCCACATCCGTTCGGCCTGCGGCCCCACCAGCTCCACCACCCGGTGGCGCATCTCGTCGGCCGCCTTGTTCGTGAACGTGATGGCCAGGATCTGCCACGGCGCGGCGTCGCCGGTCGCCAGGAGATGGGCGATACGGCGGGTGAGCACCCGGGTCTTGCCCGAACCGGCCCCGGCCACGACGACCAGGGGACCACCCCGGTGGACGACCGCGGCCCGCTGCGGGGGGTTCAGGTCGGCCAGGAGGTCGTCGGGATCGCCTCTCACTCCCATTCGATGGTGCCGGGGGGTTTGGACGTGACGTCCAGGGCGACCCGGTTCACGCCGTCCACCTCCCCGATGATCCGTGAGGAGATGCGCTCCACCAGCTCGTAGGGAAGCCGGGCCCAGTCCGCGGTCATGGCGTCTTCGCTGGTCACCGCCCGGATCACCACCGGGTAGGCGTACGTCCTCCCGTCACCCATGACCCCGACGGTGCGCACCGCCGGCAGCACGGCGAAGCTCTGCCACAGGTCCCGGTACAGCCCGGCCCGCCGGATCTCCTCGACCACCACGGCGTCGGCAGCTCGGAGGATGTCGGCCCTCTCGGGCGTCACCTCTCCTACGATCCGAACAGCCAGCCCGGGCCCGGGGAACGGCTGGCGCCACACGATCTCGTGCGGCAGTCCGAGCTCCTCTCCGACCGCTCGGACCTCGTCCTTGAAGAGGAGGCGCAGCGGCTCGACCAGATCGAAGTCCAGATCGTCGGGGAGGCCGCCCACGTTGTGGTGGGACTTGATATTGGCAGCCGAACCGCCGTCGCCACCGCCCCCAGACTCGATGACGTCGGGGTAGAGCGTCCCTTGGACCAAGAAGCGGGGCCCGGCCGCGCCGGCACCGAGATCCCGGGCCACCTCCTCGAAGATCCGGATGAACAGCTCGCCGATGACCTTGCGCTTCTCCTCGGGGTCCGTGACACCGGCCAGTCCGGCGAAGAAACGGTCGGCGGCCTTGACGTGGACCAGGTCGACGTGGAACTGGCGGCGGAAGGTCTCTTCGACCTGCTCGGCCTCTCCGGACCGCATGAGGCCGGTGTCGACGAACACGCAGGTGAGCTGGTCGCCGACCGCCTTGTGCACCAGCGCCGCCGCCACCGCCGAGTCCACACCGCCGGAGAGCGCGCACAGCACCCGCTCACCACCCACCTGCGCCCGCACCGCCTCCACCTGCTGCTCGATGATCGACACGTGGGTCCACGTTGGCAGGATGCCGCAGACGTCGACGAGGAAGTGCTCCATGAGCTCGGACCCACGGGTGGTGTGGACCACCTCGGGATGGAACTGCACGCCGTAGATCCGGCGGCTGGGATCCTCCAGGGCGGCCACCGGTGCGTCAGGGCTCGATGCCGTGGCGACGAAACCGGGCGGGGCCTGGGTGATGGCGTCACCGTGGCTCATCCAGACCTCGGTCTCGCTGGGCCAGTCGGCGAACAGCGGGGCGGAGCCGGTGACCGAGAGGCGAGTCCGACCGTACTCGCCACGACCGGTCCGCGACACCGTGCCTCCGAGCTGGCTGGTGAGGAGCTGCGCCCCGTAGCAGATGCCGAGGATCGGCACGCCGGCCTCGTAGATGGCCGGATCCACCGATGGAGCCGGTGTGTCGTAGACCGACTTGGGTCCACCCGACAAGATGATCGCCCTCGGCCGGCGGGCCAGCAACTGTGCTGCCGAGAGCGTCGGCGGGACGATCTCGGAGTACACGTGGGACTCGCGGACCCGACGGGCGATGAGCCGGGAGTACTGCGCGCCGAAGTCGACGACCAGGACGGGATCGTCGACCGGGCTCAATGGCCCATGCCCACGCCCTGGGACCGCTGGAGCTGCTTGCCCTCGGTCTGGAGCGACGGGGCCACCATGACCTCGGCCTTCTGGAACTCCTTCACCGTCTCGTAGCCGCAAGTGGCCATCGCCGTCCGCAGGGCGCCGAAGAGGTTCATCCGGCCGTCGTTCTCGTGGGCCGGACCGAGGAGGATCTCCTTCAGGCTGCCCCGGACCCCGGTCCGTACTCGGGCGCCACGCGGCAGGGTCGGGTGGAAGGTGGCCATTCCCCAGTGGAAGCCACGGGCCGGTGCTTCGGTGGCCGAGGACAGGGGCGAACCCAGCATGACGGCATCGGCACCGCAGGCGATGGCCTTGGCGATGTCCCCGCCCTTGCTCATGCCGCCATCGGCGATCACGTGGACGTAGACACCGGTCTCGTCCAAGTGCCGCATGCGAGCTCCGGCGACGTCGGCGATGGCGGTGGCCTGGGGCACGCCGAGCCCCAGCACCCCTCGAGTGGTACAGGCGTTCCCCGGACCCACCCCGACCAGGACCCCCACGGCGCCGGTCCGCATGAGGTGCAGGCCGGCCTGGTAGGAGGCGCAACCTCCCACGATGACCGGGATCTCGAACTCGCGGATGAACCGCTTGAGGTTCAGCGGCTCGACCGTCTTGGACACGTGCTCCGCCGACACCACCGTGCCTTGGATCACCAGCAGGTCCAGCTCGGCCGCCAGGATGGCCGGTGCCAGCTCCACCGTCCGCTGGGGCGTGACCGACGCGGCGGTGGTGATCCCGGCTTCCTTCATCTGGCGGATGCGCTCGGTGACCAGTTCCGGACGGATCGGCTCGGAGTACATCTGCTGCATCCGCCCGGTGGCCTTCTCGTCGTCGAGCTCGCGGATCTCGTCGAAGAGACGGGTCGGGTCTTCGTACCGGGTCCACAGGCCCTCGAGGTTCAAGACCCCGAGACCCCCGAGCCTCCCCAGCTCGATGGCCGTGGCCGGGCTGATCACACCGTCCATGGCCGCGCCGAGCAGCGGCAAGTCGAAGCGGTAGGCGTCGATCTCCCAACTGACGTCCACGTCCTCGGGGTCACGGGTCCGCCGGCTGGGGACGATGGCGATGTCGTCGAAACCGTACGCCCGCCTGCCCGACTTGAAGATGCCGATCTCGATCTCTGCCACAGCCTGTCCTCCGACCCTCGTCCGAACCACCGAAGAACGCCGGGCCGACCCGCCGACGTAGGTCTACGTTACCGTGTGGGCGCTCCCGGTCGGTGCCGTTCAGCTCTGCGGACCGGTGCCCAGGACCACGCAGAGCAGCTCGGTCAAGATCCGCGCCGTGGCGCCCCACACCGTCTCGTCGGAGATGTCGAAGAACCACACCGGGAACCATCCGTCGCTCGACCCGGCGATCGCCCGGCTCGAGGACGGCCAGAGCTCTTCGTGGAACACCCCGTCGGCCGCAAGCTCGGCCAGCCCCACGTCGAAGACCCGGGCCACTTCCCCGGGATTCGCGGCCAACAGCGGTCGGTCGCCGAGGAGGCCGACCACCGGCACGATGAACGACCCGGAGCTGAAGGTCTTCAGCGGCGAGAGCTCCTCCCCGGTCTCCACCCGGACCGGGTCGAGTCCCACCTCCTCGTAGGCCTCTCGGACGGCCGCGTCGGCCGGGAGCTCACCGGGCTCCATGCGCCCACCGGGAAAGCTCACCTCGCCGCGGTGGTGGCGGAGCCTCGAGGACCGTCGGGTGAGGACGACCCGGGTCTCACCTTCCTCTTCGAAGAGGGCGACGAGGACTGCCGATCTCCGGGCGCCTCGTGGATCCAGGGGCGGTGGAGAGACACCGGCGGCCCGGGCAACGCCGTGGACGGCCCTTCGGACCCGGTCGAGCCTGATCTCCCGGCGATCGGCGGCCGGGAGCGCGCTCCAGGGAGCCGGTGCCCCGGGACGGGCACCGGGCGGTCGGGGCACCGCGACCCGGGTGGCCTCGGGGGCTTCGACGGCTTCGGGTACCTCTGAGACCTCGGGGACCTCGATCGGCTCGGGGGGCTGGTCCATCTCGCTCGTACGGACGGCGATCAGCTCGCTGGACGCGCCCCGGCCGGACCCGAAGGCCCGGCCGGCAGATTGAGTGGCGCGCCCTGCGAACTACATCATCCCGCCCATGCCGCCCATGCCGCCCATGCCACCCATGCCACCCATGCCGCCGGTCGAGTCGGCCGCGGCCTTCTCGGGCTTGTCGGCCACCAACGCCTCGGTGGTGAGGAGGAGCGATGCGATGGATGCGGCGTTCTGGAGCGCCGAGCGGGTCACCTTCGCCGGATCGATGATCCCGGCCTTCACCAGGTCTTCAATCTCCCCGGTCAGAGCGTTCAGGCCCTTGTGGCCCGATGCCTTCTCGACCTCTCGCACCAGCACCGCCCCTTCCAGCCCGGCGTTGTGGGCGATCCACCGGAGCGGCTCGGCCAGCGACCGGGAGACGATCAGTGCGCCGGTGGCCTCGTCCCCCTCGAGGGATGCCACCACCTTGTCCACGGCGGCTCGGCTGCGGACCAGGGCGGTCCCGCCTCCGGCGACGATCCCCTCTTCCACCGCCGCCCGGGTCGCCGAGAGGGCATCTTCGATGCGGTGCTTCTTCTCCTTCAGCTCCACCTCGGTCGCCGCTCCGACCTTGACCACGGCGACCCCGCCGGCCAGCTTGGCCAGGCGCTCCTGGAGCTTCTCACGGTCCCAGTCCGAGTCGGTCTCGTCGATCTCTCGCTTGATCTGGGCCACGCGCCCCTTCACGTCCTCGCTCGAGCCACCGCCCTCGACGATCGTCGTGTCGTCCTTGGTCACGATGACGCGACGGGCCTTGCCCAGGAGGTCGATCGTGGCGTTCTCCAGCTTGAGCCCGATCTCCTCGCTGATGACCTGACCACCGGTGAGCACGGCCATGTCCAAGAGCATCGCCTTGCGACGCTCGCCGAACCCGGGGGCCTTCACGGCCACCGAGGTGAAGGTGCCTCGGATCTTGTTCACGACCAGGGTGGCCAGGGCCTCCCCTTCCACGTCCTCGGCCACGATCAGCAACGGCTTGGCCGTCTGCATGACCTTCTCGAGCACCGGCACCAGGTCGTGGACGGCGCTGATCTTCTGGTTGAAGAACAGGATGAGCGGCTCGTCCAACACCGCTTCCTGGCGCTCGGGATCGGTGACGAAGTGCGGCGAGAGGTAGCCCTTGTCGAACTGCATCCCCTCGGTGAGCTCGAGCTCGATGCCGAAGGTGTTCGACTCCTCCACCGTGACCGTGCCGTCCTTGCCCACCTTGTCGATCGCCTCGGCCAGCACCTCTCCGATCGCCGGGTCGGCGGCCGAGATCGACGCCACCTGGGCGATCTCGGTCTTGCCCCCCACTTCTTTGGCCTGCTCGGCGATCGAAGCCACAGCGGCCTTCACCGCCTTGTCGATCCCGCGCTTCAGGCCGGCCGGGTTGGCGCCGGCGGCCACATTGCGCAGGCCTTCGCTGATCAGCGCCTGGGCCAGCACGGTGGCGGTGGTGGTCCCGTCACCGGCGACATCGTTGGTCTTGGTGGCCACTTCCTTCACCAGCTGGGCACCCATGTTCTCGAACGGGTCCTCGAGCTCGACCTCTCGGGCGATCGATACACCGTCGTTGGTGATGGTGGGAGCTCCGAACTTCTTCTCGATCACCACGTTGCGGCCCTTGGGGCCGAGGGTGACTTTCACGGTGTCGGCGAGCTTGTCCACGCCGGCCTCCAGCCCGCGTCGGGCGGACTCGTCGAACTTCAGGATCTTGGGCATCGGTGACGCATGCTCCTCTCGAGCGTTTCAGGGGTGGGCGGGATGCCGGCGGACGGGTCTTCACCCGTCCTGCCGGCTCCCGGTGGTGCTCGGTCGACCGGAACGGACCGGCCGGGCCCGGACTACTTCGACAGCTTGGCCAGGACGTCGCGGCCGGAGAGGATCAGCAGGTCCTCGCCGTCGACGGTGATCTCGGTGCCGCCGTACTTGGAGTAGACGACGGTGTCTCCCACCGACACGTCCAGGGGGACCAACTCTCCGGTGTTCTCGGCGCGACGGCCGGGGCCGACAGCCAGGACCTCGCCCTGCTGCGGCTTCTCCTTGGCCGTGTCAGGGATGACCAGGCCGGATGCAGTGGTCTCCTCGGACTCGCCGGGCCGGACTACGATCCGGTCTTCGAGCGGGTGCAGCTTCATGGGAACGGGCCTCCTTGGCACTCATTAGCACTCTAACGTTGCGAGTGCCAATGGTAGCGGGCGCGTCGGCGCGAGGCAACCCGGGCACCCGAGTCGGTGGCGGCGCTCCGCCCCCCGTCGGGCGCCGGACGCGGAACGGGTCCTACGCTGCTCCACGTGGAGGCACGCCTACCTGACCGGAGTCGACCGTGGGGCGGCCCATCCCCGGCCTGCTCGGACACGGTTCGGGGTAGTCGCCGGACCACCCGGGGGCGGAGAGGGCGATCGGGTGGCGAGAGCTGGAGACGACGTCGGTGAGCCGCCTGCTGCTGGCCAGCACCCCAGCCCAGGGACACACGGCTCCGCTGCTGGTGGTGGCCCGGCACCTGGTCGACCGGGGTCACGAGGTGGTGTTCCTCACCACCGCCCACTACGCCCGCCGGGTGGCCGACACCGGGGCTCAGTTCGTGGCCTTGAGCCCCGAGGGCGACGCCCACGACCTACTGGTGTCCAATCCCGAGCGCGAGGCCGCGTCGCGCCGGGGACTACGCGGCGTGAAGGACGACCTCCGCCGGGTGTTCATCGACCCGGCCCGTCACCAGTACCACGACGTGCGAGAGATCCTCTCAAACTTCCCGGCGGACGCTGTGATCGCCGATACCACGTTCGTGGGGATCGCGCCGTTGATGGTCGGCCGTCAGGCCGGCCGTCGTCGGGGTGACCGCCCGGCGGTGATCGTCCTCGGCGTGCTGCCCCTGCCCATCTCCAGCCGCGACACCGCCCCGTTCGGCCTGGCCTTGCCCCCTCTCGGAGGCCTGCTCGGGCAGGTGAGGAATGTCGGCCTCACCTGGCTGGCCCGTCATGTGGCTCTCCGCGACGTGCAGCGCCACGCCCAGGAGATGCTGCGCGCCGAGGGTTGCCCACCCGTCGAGAAGTTCGTCGTGGACGCACCCGCACACCTGGCTGATGCCTACCTTCAGCTCACGACGGAGTCGTTCGAGTACCCACGCCGCGATCTCCCTCCGGCGGTGCGCTTCCTCGGACCGATCCTGCCCGATCCGTCGCTCACGTTCCACGAACCCCCGTGGTGGGGCGACCTCGACCAGAGCCGGCCAGTGGTCCACGTCACCCAGGGGACGCTCGATAACCACGACCTCACCAGGCTCGTCCTTCCCACGATCGAGGGGTTGTCTCGCGACGACCTGTTGGTGGTCGGCACCACCGGAGGGCCCGATCCCGACTCTCTTCCGATCCGGCTTCCCGCGAACGCCAGGATCGAGGGATTCATACCTCACGACCGCCTGCTGGCAAAGGTGGATGTGATGGTGACCAACGGCGGGTACGGCGGGGTCCAGCAGGCCTTGGCGCTCGGGGTCCCTCTGGTGGTGGCCGGCGACAGCGAGGACAAGCCCGAGGTCGCCGCCCGAGTGGCGTGGTCCGGGACCGGCGTGAACCTCCGGTCGGGACGACCGTCGCCCGGTCGCGTCGCCGCCGCCGTCCGCCACGTCCTGGCCGATCCGTCGTTTGGCGCCCATGCCCAGGCGATGCGGCGCGAGATCCGCGCCCACCGACCGCTGGACGAGCTGGACGAGGTGCTCGACGCCCTCGGCGTCGGTGCACCGGCATGAGCGGCGCCGAGACCGGGCTCGGACCAGGTGGGCCACGTCGGTCGGATGCGTCTGATGTAGTGGGCGGGCCGGGTGTTGGGAGAGGACCTGCCCGGCCAAAGCCGGTGCTGCGCGGGTGGCTGCACTTCGGAGCACTGGCGGCGATGCTGGTGGCCGGTCCCCTCCTCGTGGCCCGCTCGCACCGGCCCGCGTCGACGGCGTTCCTCGTCGTCTACGTGCTGTCGATGATCGCCCTGTTCGGGGTCAGCGCCTCGTTCCACTTGATCCACTGGTCGCCGTCGGCCCGGCGGCGAATGCGTCGAGCCGACCACTCCACGATCTTCGTAGCGATCGCCGGAACCTACACCGCAGTGGGCGGGCTGGCACTCGGCGGCTGGAGCCGGGTCCTGATCTTGAGCCTCGTCTGGGCCGGTGCAGTGGGCGGCATCGTCCTCCGGCAACTCTGGCTGGATGCCCCCAAATGGGCAGTAGCCATTCCCTACGTGGTGGTCGGCTGGTCGGCCGTGGTGGTCCTGCCCCAACTCGTGCGCTCGCTCGGTGGAGCCGGATTCGCCCTCTTGCTCGCCGGAGGCGCCTGCTACACGGTGGGGGCCCTCGTCTACGCGCTCCGGCGCCCCGATCCACTCCCCGCGACGTTCGGCTACCACGAAGTGTTTCACGCCTTCACCGTGGTGGGAGCAGTGCTCCACTACGTCGTGATCCTCGTCTACGCCCTGCCCCGGTCCTGAATCCCCAGCTTGACCGCCGAGGTCCTCTTCTGGCCGGTCGGCCCCGCCGAAGGTGACACCAGAGGAGCCGGCGATCCCGGAGCCGGCGATCCCGGGGCCGGCGATCCCGGAGCCACCGGGAACGCCGCCCCGGCCAGCTGCCCGCATGCCGCATCGATGTCCGATCCCCGGGTCACCCGCACCGTGGCCTTCACCCCCCTGGCTTCGAGCGCTTCGCGGAACTCGCGGACCCGGCGGCGCGGGGAGCCGGGATACTCGTACCCCCGGGTCGGATTGAGCGGTATGACGTTCACGTGGGCGGACAACGGCCTCGCCAAGCCCGCCAGCTCTTCGACATCGGAGTCGTGGTCGTTCACTCCGTCGATCAGCGCCCACTCGAAGCTGAGCCTCCGTCCCGAGGTGGCCACGTACGAACCACAGGCCTCGACCAGCATGTCCAAGGGATAGCGACGGTTCATCGGCACGAGAGAATCACGCAACGCGTCGTTCGCGGCATGGAGTGAGACGGCCAGGTTCACCGGGAGCGACTCGCCGGTCAGACGCAGGATGCCGGGAACGATCCCGACCGTGGAGAGGGTGAGATGACGGGCCGAAATCCCGACGTCCGTGTGCAGCCGCTGCACCGCTCCCCAGGTGCGGTCGTAATTGGCCAACGGCTCGCCCATTCCCATGAAGACCACGTTCGAGACCCGCCGGGGACGGGCCTCCCGGATGGCGGCGATCACCTGCTCGACGATCTCACCGGTCCTGAGGTTCCGGCGGAAACCGGCCTGGCCGGTAGCGCAGAACCCGCACGCCATTGCGCAGCCCGCCTGGGTGGAGACGCAGACCGTCACCCGGTCCGGGTAGCACATGAGGACCGTTTCCACCGCCGCACCGTCTGAGAGCGACCACAGCCACTTCACCGTGTCGCCGCCGTCAGCGGTAACCCTCGACACCTCGGTGAGCATCATGGGAAGGGCCGCCTCGACACGCGCTCGGAGATCCAGGGGGAGATCGGTCATCTCGGCCGGAAATCGTGCCTGGTGGTACAGGCCCTCCCAGAGTTGACGGACCCGGTAGTCGGGCTCGCCTTGGAGGAGTCCGGCCACATCGTCGATGGTGGCGTCGTACCGACCGAGCACGGCTCCTACGCTACGCCGAGCCGGTCGCACGCCAACCGGGCGCGCTCCTCGGGGCCACGTCCCATGGTCCCGGCCCCAGTGTTGGGGGGTGCTGGGCGGTGCTGGGCGGTAGTGGGCGGTACTGGGAGGTACTGGGCGGTGCACCCCATCGGGGCCGGGACCAGCCCCAGGTCCCCCTTCGGACGCCTTAGCCCTGGACCGCGAGGAAGAGCGTCGGATCTGCTGCCAGCGACAACGGGCTCGGTCCGTCGTGTTCGAGGCGCCACCAGCCGGCCGCGGCAACCATGGCTGCGTTGTCCGTGCACATGGCCCGGCTCGGAAGGTATGCCGGCACCCCGATCTCCTCTGCGACTTCGGTGATGCGTCGACGGAGCAGCGAATTCGCCGCCACACCACCGGCGAGGCAGAGCCCGCGGGCACCGACGGCCTCTGCCGCTCGGCGGGACTTGGCCACCAGCACCTCGACGACCGCATGCTGGAACGAGGCTGCCACATCGGCGGTGGTGGCTTCGGGGTGGCGCTCCACGGTGCGAACCACCGACGTCTTCAGCCCGGAGAAGGAGAAGTCGAACCCATCTCCGAGCATGGCTCGGGGGAACGAGAACGCCGTCGGATCCCCCTCAACGGCCGCCTTGTCGATCGCCGGCCCGCCGGGGTAGCCCAACCCGAGATACCTGGCAACCTTGTCATAGGCCTCTCCGGCGGCGTCGTCCAAGGTCTGACCGAGCAGCCGGTAGGACCCCGGCCCCCGCATCTCCACCAGCAGCGTGTGGCCTCCCGACACCAAGAGAACCACGAGCGGCCACCCCATGTCGGGTTGCTCCAACATGGAGGCGAACAGGTGCCCTTCGAGATGATTGACACCCACGAACGGCACGCCCCAGCTCGTGGCCAGGGCCTTGGCTCCGCTGAGACCGACCAGGAGGGAACCCACCAGTCCGGGGCCGTACGTGGCGGCCACGGCGTCGAGCACAGGAGCACGTGGGTCGATGCCGGCCGACTCCAGTGCCTCGGCGACCACCTGGGTGAACAGCTCGACGTGCGCCCGGCCGGCGATCTCGGGCACCACACCTCCGTACTTGGCATGAAGGTCGACCTGGCTGGACACCACGGACGACCTCACCTGTCGCCCTCCGACCACCACGGCCGCCGCCGTCTCGTCACAGGACGTCTCGATGCCCAACACGACGCCTTGGTCGGCCCGGTCGTCGGCAGTCGTCATCACCCGTCGGAGCGTAGTCGGGCCTCTATCGCCCCCAGCCTTCGGGAGTACTCGTCGGCGTCGATGTCGTGCACCACCATGACGAACGCGTCCTCTCCGGTCTTCTGGTAGTAGCCCTTGCGCACGCCGACCGGCGCGAACCCGAAGCGCCGGTACAGGGCCTGAGCCCGGGTGTTTCCCGCTGCCACTTCCAGCGAGACCTGGCGGGCCCCGAGCTCAAGGGACAGACGCATGGCGTGGAGCAGGATCTCGGTGCCCATCCCGCTCCCGTGATGGTCCGGGGCCACCGCCAGGGTGGTGACGTGCGCTTCGGTCCCGACGATCATCAATCCCACGTATCCCACGATGGAGTGGCGCACCCGAGCCACCCTGTACGCCCGTCCCGTGCGCAAGGCCAGCTCGGAGTTGAAGATGGCCAGGCTCCAGGGCTCGGGGAACACCGCGTGCTCGATGGCCATCACCTGGCGCAGGTGACGATGGCGCATCGGGACGAAGTCCAGCCGATGCCGCCTGACGGCGCGCGCTGGTGCGGCCGGTTCCTCTGGTGCCGCCGGTCCCCCTGGTGCCGCCGGTCCCTCGGGTGCGGCCGGTCCCCCTGGTGCCGCCGGTCCCGACTGGTGGGGCCGCTCGAGTCCCTTCGACCGCCGGAGCGGGTCAGAAGGCCCGGTCGTCACGTGGCAGCGCCTCGCCGCTGTACCCAGTTGATCCGGGCGTCGGCATCACGAAGGTACACGGGCTGGATCGCCTCCGGTGCTGCCATCGCCACGCCGGCGGCGATCATCTGAGCGGCAAGTACGGCCACCATGGCCGGCGGAGGGCTCGCCAGGAGCAGCCCGGCGACGGTCACGTTCGGCACCCTCGCCAAATCTTGCGCGTAGCGGCGTGCGCCGTCCCCCACGGCCAGCACGGGCCCCGACCGAGGTGCAGCCGACTCCGGCGACAGGACGGCGGCACCGTCAACCGACGCGCCCCCGCTCCGGGTACCGAGCGCCGCGGCGAGCTCTGCCGGCGCGTAACGGGTGGTCGGCCCCAGGGCCAGCAGGCCGGACTGTTCGAAGAGCAGGTTCGCGTCGGGACCCTGGGCCGGAGCGTTGGCGGAGAGGCCCGCGGGCGCGGTGGAGCCCCAGAGTCGAGGCTGGTAGCGACGGGCGAACACCTCGCCCCTGCGGGCATCCACGACGGCCGCGACCTCGCTGTTCCAACCGGCGTCGACTGCCGCGTGGGCCAGCACGTCCACGCTGGTCACGGCGATGATCCCCAATCCGAGGGCCTGCGCCAGGGCCTTGGCCGTCACCACGCCTACCCTCAACCCGGTGAACAGTCCCGGTCCCACGTCGACGGCCACGACCTCTATGTCGGTCAACGTGACCTCGGCCTGCTCGAGGGCGTGGGTGATGGCCGGCATCAGCGCTTCTCCGTGACGGTGCCGCCCGGTGGCCCAGACTGACGAGCGAAGCCCTTCCCCGTCGGCCACGGCCACCCCGACCAGCTCGGTGGCGCTCTCGATCCCGAGGACGATCATGGCGAATCCTCCCCGGCGTGGTCGGCGTCCGGCTCGAGCTCGGGTCCGGCGCTCCCGACCGGTTCGTCTCCAAGCGCGGTGACTTCGGCGAACACCCGCTCGATCGCCCCTCGGCGATCGCTCCAAGGCGTCGTCCCATGGGTCACCGTGACCAGGCGGACGTCATCATCGGGTGGGGGCGCAGGGGTCAGCGACACCGTCAACGCCCCGGCGCCCAGCACCGGCTCGGCTGCGTCACCCCATTCGACCAGGGCGACCCCACCGTCGTCGACCAGCTCCCCCAAGCCGAGATCGGCGATCTCGGCCAGGGTCTCGAGGCGGTACACATCGGCATGGAGAAGCTGGCGGACGGGACCGGTGCAGGCGTACTGGCGGACCAGCGTGAACGTGGGACTGGTCACCGGGACGGTGATCCCGAGACCTCGGGCGAATCCCTGGGCGAACGTGGTCTTGCCGGCACCCAGTCCACCCACCAGCAAGATGACGTCACCAGGGTGGGCCAGCGGGGCCAACGCCGCCGCCAGGGCCTGCAGACGCTCGGGCGTACGGACGCGGGCCGTGGCCTTCCACCTCTCGGCGCCGGTCACCGATCTACGCCGGCGAGCAGCAACTTGGCCCGTACGAGGTCGGCCCGCATCTCGGCCACCACCGCTCCGCCAGAACGGAGCGCGGCCGCCGGGTGGTAGGTGGGTACGAGCCGAGCCTTGCCGAATTCGTAGTCGCGGCCCCGAAGCCTGCTGATGGCTTCGGTGGTGTCCAAGAGCAGGCGGGTGGCGAAGTTCCCCAAGGTCACCACCACCCGGGGCCGGATCAGCTCGATCTGTCGATGGAGGTACGGCCGGCAGGCGTCGATCTCGGCGGGTAGGGGGTCACGGTTCTGCGGAGGCCGACATTTCACCACATTGGTGATGTAGCAACGTGAACGGTCGATGCCCATCTCTTCGGCCATGAGCCGATCCAGGAGCTTCCCGGACCTTCCCACGAAGGGCTCGCCCAGCCGATCCTCGTCACGCCCTGGTCCCTCCCCGACGAACATCAACTGGGCAGCCGGATCGCCCACGCCGAACACCACCTGGGTCCGCCCACCGGCCAACGGGCAGCGCGTGCAGCCGAGCGCTTCGACCCGGACCGCCTCCAAGGACTCCGTCGGGCCCGACTGATCACCCTCGGATGCCGGCTCCCCGATAGGGCGCGGACCGTGCACAACCACGTTGGCATCGTAACCACGTTGCCGGTGGCCACCCATCCGAGGCTCGGGTCGAACGTACCGCCGCGCCTGCGGCCGGGCCGGAGGCAGCCTGATGCCCCTATTGGCCTTCCGCCATGCCCACCAGCTCGGTCGAGAACCGGTGCAGCAGCTCGTCGAGCAGGTCGGGGCGCTCGAGCATCACCATGTGTCCGCACCCGGGGATCACTACGAGCTCCGAGCCGGCGATGAGCTCGTGCAGCGCCCGAGACATGCGCGGGGGAGTCAGGACGTCTCTGGTGCCCACGACGATCAGCGTGGGCCGATCGATCCGACGAATTCGGTGCCGGACGTCAAAGGCCAAGAGTGGCCCGATCAACCCGGCGAGCGCTGCCGGAGGCATAGCGCTGATCATCGACCGCGCCAGCTCGACATCGGCCGGTGAAGGGCGCGAACCGAAGGAGGCCCTGGTCACCCAGGCGCTCTGGTCGTCACTGAAGAAGATGCCCTTTCCCCGTCGCTCCGCTCTGTGCAACCCGCGCCCGACGGCACCGGCGAGCAGCTCGGCGAGAGCCGCGCCGCCCAACCCGGGGACCAAGGGGCCAGCCGCCGTGGCTACCAGGGCCAGCCCGGCGACCCGTCGATGGAGCACGTCGGGGTGACGGACGGACATGAGCTGGGCGACCATCCCCCCCATCGAGTGCCCCACCAGCACTGCGTCGGTCACGTCGAGGGCCACGAGGACTTCGGCCAGGTCGTCGGCCAGACGATCCATCGAGTAGCCGTCCTCACCGGCAATGGACTGACCATGCCCCCGCTGGTCCACGGCGATGACCCGATGCCGGCCGGCCAGAGCACGGAGCTGTGGCGTCCAGGTGGCCACACTCAGCGTGACGCCGTGGACCAGCACCAGAGGCGGTCCCTCGCCCCGCTCCACCACGTGGATCCTCCCACCGTCGCTCACGGTCACCGAGCGGTGACGCATGTCTCCGGGGAGCGTCCTGCCGGCAGCAGCCAAAGTGTCGGCGTCGACCTGCCATCGTCGGACCAGGGACCGTTCCAGGGTGTACCCGGTCACCGCAGCCCCGGCCGCCAGGGCCCCGGCACCGATCGCCACCAGCAGCCTGCGTCGCCGTCTCAGAGGTCTGCTCCCTTCGTTCGGGCCCGGTCCGCTCGGCGATCGCCGGAGACACCCGGGGAAGCGGCGCGGCTCACCCAGGATCCCCATCCCGCCTTGGTCGCGCCATCGACCACTCTGGGAACCCTGGGGCCAATCCCGCAGAGCACCTCGTAGCTGATGGTCCCGAGGAGCTCCGCCCACTCGTCCGCCGTGATCTCCTCGTCGCCCTGGCGGCCGAGGAGGGTGACCGGATCCCCCGGCGCCACGCTCGTGTCGTCGCCACAGTCCACCAGTATCTGGTCCATCGTCACCATTCCGGCCAGGGGCCTCCGACGGCCACCGATCAGGACGTGGTACCCGGATTCGAAGAGGGCCCTCGGCACACCGTCGGCATAGCCGATGGGAACCGTCGCCACCAACGCGGGGCCCGGGAGCGGACGCAATCTGCCGTAGGAAGGGCGCTCGCCGCTCTCGAGCCACCGCACCGCCGACACCCGGGCCCGCAGCGACATCGCCGGTCTGAGGGCCTCGCCTCCACTGGAGTCGAGCAGCACCGGCGCCATCGCGGGCGACGGGAGCTGCCCGTAGAGAGCGATCCCGCAGCGAACCATGTCGTAACGAGCCCGGGGCCAGGCCATGGTCCCGGCCGAGTTCGCGGCATGCAGCACCGCCGGGCGGGCTCGGGGACCGGCCAGCGCACGGACCAGCTCGTCAAAGCGGTCCAGCTGAGATGCGGTGAAGGCACGATCCTCTTCGGACTGCCCGTCGGCCACCGCCAGGTGGGTCCAGAGGCCTTCGAGCACGAGCTCGGGTGCCTCGGCAATCGAGGTGACGAGCGAAGGGACCACCGAGGGATGGGCGCCGATACGGTGCATCCCGGTATCCACCTTCACGTGGACCGAGAGCCGGGTCCCGAACCTACGAGCGGCAGTCACCATACGTGTGACCCCTTCGGCGCTCGTCAACGTCGGAGTGAGCCCTCCGGCCACGACGGCGTCGGCAGCGTCGGCAGGCGGCTCGGACAGGAGCAGGACCGGTTCGGTGATACCGGCCTCGCGCAGCTCGAGGCCTTCTTCCACCAGGGCCACCGCCAGTCCGGCCGCCCCACCCTCGATGGCCGCCCGACCCACGCTCGGCGCGCCGTGGCCGTAGGCGTCGGCCTTCACCACAGCACACAGTGCCGCCGGCGCGGCGATCCGCCGGAGGACCGAGGCGTTGTGCCGGATCGCCGACAGGTCGACCTCGGCCCATGCCGGTCGCGAGTGACCCTCAGCCATGGTCGTTCACGCCCTCACCGGAGGACCGATGAGCCCTCACTCCCGACAGCCACGAAGACACGAGCATCGGAAGGTCCGGCGCCACCAGCCCTTCGGCCGCTCCGGCCATGGCTGCCCGCCCGTGCACGTGGGCGGCCAGGGCCGCCGCCTGGTGCATCGGGACACCACGGGCCACGAAGGCGCCGATCATTCCCGACAGCACGTCTCCGGTGCCGGCGGTGGCCAGCCGGGGTGATCCGGCGGTGGCCATGAGCACCTCGCCCTCAGGCGACGCCACGGCCGTGGACCGCCCCTTGAGGAGCACCACGGCCCCGGTCAACTCGGCCAACCGGCGGGCCGCGGCCACCCGGTCCCCTCCGGGGAGGTCACCCGACATTCGCCGGTACTCGCCGTCGTGGGGGGTGAGCACCATTGTGCGCCCGCGCCCGACCTGCGTCGCCAGAGACGAGACCGACCCCATGGCGAACAGCGCGTCGGCGTCGACCACCACCGGCACCGGGCAGTGGGCGATCAACCTTCGGACTTCGGACTGGGTGGCATCGTCCCTCCCCAACCCCGGACCGACCACCAGTACCCGACACCGGTCCAAGACGGCCAGGACGTCGCCGGACCAACCGGTGCTCGGCAGAGCGAGGCGGACGGCTTCGGCCGGCCAGGCCACGACGACCGATGGTCGATCCGGCTCCCAGGACCCGGGGACGGCCAGGCGGACCATGCCGGCTCCGGAGCGGGTCGCACCGGTGGTGGCGAGGATCGCGGCCCCTTCCATGCCCGGTGACCCGGCCACGACGGCGACAGCAGCGTCCCACTTCTGCGCGTCAGTGGCTCGGAGAGGGAGGAGCCGGGCGACGTCGCCGTCCTCCATCAGCTTGATGGCCGTGTGCTCGATGCGGACCCCGATGTCGGCCACTTCCACTGTGCCGGCCGTACGAAGCCCGTCGTCCTGGAGGAGTCCCGGCTTGAGGGCCGCCATCGTCACCGTGAGGTCGGCCGGCAGCGGTGTGCCAGAGGCCCTCCCGGTGTCCCCGTCGACCCCCGAGGGAATGTCGACGGCCAGTACCTTCGCTCCCTCGGGTACGGCCGGGGCCTCGTAGTGACCCCGAAAGCCGGTGCCATACGCCGCGTCGATGAGCAAGTCGCAACGTGGCAGCGCCGATCCGGGTGCCGCAGCGTCGACGACCATGGTGCGCGCACCTCGGCGCTCCAGGAGACGGGCCGCCGCCCGACCGTCGGCGCCGTTGCTGCCCTTGCCGGCCAGGACCACGACCCGGCGCCCGTAGGCCGTCCCCAACAGCTCCAAGGCTCCCCGGACCACTCCTCGCCCGGCACGGGCCACCAAGGTGTCGTGGTCGACGTGCTCGAGGGCAGCGGCGTCGGCGGCCCGCACTTCGGCCACGGTGGCCACCGGTCGCATCAGCGACCGCCTTCGGCGACGACCAGAGCCACCGCCAACTGAGCCGTGTGCGTGAGCGACACGTGCCAACGGGTAACGCCTCGGTCCCGGGCCAGCGCAGCCGCGGCCGAGCGCAAGCGCAGACTGGGAGCGCCGGCCAGAGCACCTGTCCCTGGGTGTCGCACCACCTCCACGTCACGCAGTCCGAAGCTTCCGAGCCCGCTGCCCAGGGCTTTCATCACCGCCTCTTTGGCTGCGAAGCGAGCAGCCAGCCGTTCAGCCGGATCTCGCCACGCACTGGCATCGGCGCGCTCCCCGTCACTGAAGATCCTCTCGGCCAGCCTGGGGCGCCGGTCGAGGACGGCCCGGAACCTGGTCACGTCGACAGCATCCACGCCGATCCCCACGACACCGCCGATCCCCACGACACCGCCGATCCCCACGACACCGCCGACACCCACGACACCGCCAACCCCCAAGACACCGGATCCCCCTTCGGGTCGCCCCCCGACACCGGCGTCCATGGTCATTCCACGGTCACCGTCTTGGCCAGGTTCCGGGGTCGGTCGACGTCATTGCCGAGCCGCCGAGCCAACTGGTAGGCGAGGATCTGGAGCGGCACCACACCGACGACGGGCGACAGGATCGCTTCGGTCGCGGGCACCCACAACACATGGTCGGCGACCCCTGCAGCCTGATCGTCTCCGTCGTCGGCCACCAGCACCACCGTGGCTCCCCGACTGGCCACTTCGGCCACGTTGGCGAGCATCTTCTCGTACAGCGGGCTCCGGGTGGCGACCCCTACCACGACGGTACCCGGCTCGATGAGGGCGATCGGCCCGTGCTTCAATTCGCCCGCCGGATACCCCTCGGCCCGGAGGTAGGAGAGCTCCTTCAGCTTCAACGCCCCTTCGAGAGCGACCGGGAACCCCACCCCTCGCCCCAGAAAGAAGAAGTCCCGGGCCCCGACCAGAGTGTCGGCCACGTCCCGGACCTCCTTCTCGCGGGCTAGCGCTTCGGCCACGTGGTCGGGCAGCTCGTGCAGCCCGCGGACGACGGCATCGATCTGGGCCGGGGTCCGAGTGCCGCGGAGCTGAGCGAGGGTCAGGGCCAGGAGCTCGAGGACCACGATCTGGGCCAAGTGGCACTTGGTGGATGCCACGCCGATCTCCGGACCGGCTCGCGTGTACAACACGCCGTCGGCCTCCCGGGCCATCGACGAGTCGACGACGTTCGACACCGCCAGTACCCGGGACCCCCACCTGCGGGCTTCCCTCAACGCTTGGAGGGTATCGAGCGTCTCCCCCGACTGGCTCACCCCGACCGTGAGCGTACGTTGGTCGAGGACCGGGTCGCGGTAGCGAAATTCGCTGGCTATGTCCACCTCGGTGGGCAGCCGGGCCCAGTGCTCGATGGCGTACTTGGCCACCATGGCCGCGTGGTAGCTGCTCCCGCAGGCCACGATGCAGACTCGGTCGATCGAGCGGAGCTGGTCGTCGTCGATCCGGAGGTCATCGAGCCGGAGCGTGCCGTCCGGTGAGCGCCGATCCAACAGCGTCTCGGCCACCGCGTGCGGCTGCTCATGCATCTCTTTGGACATGAAGTCGTCGTACCCGCCCTTCTGGGCGGCCTCCAGATCCCACTCCACCGTCAGCGCGGTCGGATCGATCTCGTCACCGTCGAACGTGGCCACCTCCAGTGATCCCGGGGTGAGCACGGCCACCTGGTCATCCTCGAGAGCCACCAGGCGACGGGTGGTGCCCAGGAGGGCCGGTATGTCCGAGGCCAGCATCGAGACGTCGTCGGTGAGCCCCACCACCAGTGGCGTCGCCCGGCGCGCCGCCACGATCGTC
Organism: Actinomycetes bacterium; assembly: GCA_021791635.1. Lineage (GTDB taxonomy): Bacteria > Actinomycetota > Acidimicrobiia > Acidimicrobiales > RAAP-2 > JAJYWF01. The sequence goes on along the minus strand of JAJYWF010000009.1, from coordinate 17,489 downwards.
CCGGGCTGGTCGGCGTGCACGACGGCGATGGCGAACGACCCCCTGACCATCGAGAGGGCCCGGACGACCGCTCGGGAGAGGCGTGTGCCTTCGGCGACAGCTTCTTCGACCAGGTGAGCCAGGCACTCGGTGTCGGTCTCGGAGGCCAGGACGTGGCCCCGGTCGAGCAGGCCAATCGCCAGCTCGGCGTGGTTCTCGATGATGCCGTTGTGGACCAGGGCCAGCCGGCCCGTACAGTCCAGGTGGGGGTGGGCGTTCTCCACCGAAGGCCGCCCGTGGGTGGCCCACCGGGTGTGCCCGATCCCACAGCGGGCGCCCTGAGGCGCCGTTCGGGCCAGGACCTCGAGATCCTCCACCGAGTGGGTCCCCTCAGCCGCTCGGGCCCTCCAGATTCCCTGCGCTTCCACCAGGGCCAGGCCAGCCGAGTCGTACCCCCGGTACTCCAATCGGTGGAGACCTTCGATCAGGAAGGATGGTGCGGCAGCGGTCCCGGTCGCCCCGATGATGCCGCACATGCGTTGGAGGCTAGCAATCGTTCCGCCGGCTATCAGCCGGGGACCGGACCGAGCGCCCCTTCCACGGCGCGGTACAGGCGGCCGACGGCCCGCGCCGCCTGGTCCTCCGATACCGCTTCCACCATGATGCGGACCAACGGCTCGGTTCCACTCGGGCGCAGGAGCACCCGCCCGGAGGCGCCCAGCTCTTCTTGGACGGCTGCCACGGTCTCCCACACGCCCGTCGCACCGGCCAGTCGCCGGGGATCTTCGACGGCGACGTTCTCCACCACTTGGGGCAGGCGCACGATGAGGCCCGTGGACAGGGACGCCAGGGAGGATCTCGAGCGGACGATGACGTCGGCGAGGAGCAACCCGGTCAGTATTCCATCACCGGTGGTGGCCAGGTTCCGGAAGATGATGTGGCCGGACTGCTCGCCCCCGAGCACCAGGCCCTCGGCGTCGAGCGCCTCGAGGACGTGCCGATCGCCCACCGGGGTCTCGCGGACGCCGATGCCCTTCTCCTCCATGGCTCGTCGGAACCCCAGGTTGGTCATCACCGTGACCACCACCGTCCCCCCCACGAGCTCCCCCCGCTGGGCGAGGTCCACGGCGAAGAGGGCCAAAAGGACGTCGCCATCGGCGATGCCCCCGGTGTGATCGACGGCGACGAGCCGGTCGGCGTCGCCGTCGAACGCCAGGCCCAGGTCGGCCCCACTCGACACCACCGCGGCGGCCAGGTCCTCGGGGTGGGTGGAGCCGCAACCGGCGTTGATGTTCGCTCCGTCGGGGTCGCAGGCGATCGTCGTCACCGAAGCACCGGCCTCGGCGAACACCTGGGGGGCCAGGCCGGCAGCCGCCCCGTTGGCGCAGTCCAGGACGATCTTCATCCCTTCGATCCGGCGATCCCCGATGGCTGACCCGAGGTGCTTATGGTAAGTCTCGGCGCCCGTCGGGTCGGCAGCGATCCAGCCCACATCGGCTCCCACCCGAGCTGACGGGTCCGAAGGTCCAGCGGTCTCCACCTGCTCCATGGCTTGCTCCACCGCCGACTCGACCTCGGCCGTCAGCTTCATGCCGCCGGGGCCGAACAGCTTGATGCCGTTGTCCTCGAAGGGATTGTGGGAGGCCGAGACCATGACGCCTGGCACCCCCCGGACGGCGGAAACGAGAGCCAACCCCGGGGTGGGGAGCACCCCGAGATCAACGACGTCGGCACCTTCGGCTGCGAGGCCCGCCGACACCGCCGACTGCAAGAGCGGTCCTGATCGCCGGGTGTCGCGTGCGACCAGGAACTCCCGATCCCCGAGCACCCGGGCCGCCGCCCGACCAAGGGCCACTGCCAGCTCCGGCGTCAGATCGGCGTTCGCTACCCCTCTCACACCGTCGGTGCCGAAGCGGGCAAGCGCCACCCGGCTACCGCTTCGAGTACTGAGGAGCCTTGCGAGCCTTCTTCAGGCCGTACTTCTTGCTCTCCTTCTCACGCGCGTCGCGGGTGAGGAACCCGGCGCGCTTGAGGGCGGCCCGGCGTTCGGGGTCGAGCTCACAAAGCGCCCGGGCGATCCCCAGGCGGAGCGCTCCCGCCTGCCCGGACATCCCGCCCCCGTCCATGGTGGCGTCGATGTCGTAGGCGTCGGCGGTGCCGGTGACCCGGAGGGGCTCGGTGGCGAGCATCCGGTGGGTCATCGACGGAAAGTACTCCTCCAGAGCGCGCTTGTTGACGGTGATCGCCCCCTGTCCCGGGCGGAAGCGGACCCGTGCCACGGCACGCTTGCGGCGGCCGGTGGTCTGGCTGAGCGGTGCGGGCATGCGATATCTCCTCGGCGGCGTCGGCTCAACCGGCCCGGCGGGCCGTCGGCAGGTCCAGCGGCTGGGGATCCTGGGCCGCGTGGGGATGGTCGGGACCGGCGTAGACCTTGAGCTTGGCCAGCTGCTGGCGTCCCAACGTGTTCTTCGGGATCATGCCGCGAACAGCCCGTCGAACCAGCTCTTCAGGGCTGTGGGCGAGCAGGCTCGTGTAGCTTTCCCGCTTGAGACCGCCCGGGTACCCGCTATGGCGGTAGGCGAACTTGGCGTCCCCCTTGTCGGCGGTCAGGACGACTAGAGAGGCGTTCACGACCACTACGTGGTCACCGGTGTCGACGTGGGGTGCGAAGTACGGGCGGTGCTTGCCCCGCAGGAGGCGCGCCACCTCGGTGGCCAGCCGGCCCAGGACCAGCCCCTGGGCGTCGATCAGATGCCAGTCACGGGTGATCTCATGAGCTTTGGGCGAGTAGGTGGGCAAGATTGGAGTCCTCTGCAGGCTGGCCGACGTCGAGGTCCCGACCAGATCCGACGTCACGACGACCCTGACGGGCCGATCGACCCTAGTGGGCCGGACTCCCAGGATACGGGTTCGCCGCCTTCACGGCAAGCCCGGGCGCTCTCAAGGCGACCACCGATCGCCGTACGACACGCTCATGAGGCAGAGCCCGTGCGGAGGGGCGGGTTCCGGCGCGCCGTTCCTGCTCCCCGACCGCAGCAGGCCCATCACCGTGGCCGCGTTCCCCCTTCCCCGGCCGACCGACACCAGGGTCCCGACCACGGAGCGGACCATCTGGTGGCAGAACGAACCAGCCGTGATGTCGAACCGGTAGAGCCGGCCATCGGTCGCCACTCCCGTCACCTCAGACCATCCCGCCGCCGACACCGATCGGACGATGGGATCGCCGGCATCGGTCCCTGGCTTGCGCCGGCAGAAGGACCGGAAGTCGTGTTCGCCGATCAGAGGATCGGTGGCGGCTCCCATGGCCCGGACATCGAGCGGTCCGGGCACGTGCCAGGCGTAGGAGGCCAGCAGCGGGTCCGGCACCGGAGCGGCGTGGACCAGGTACCGGTAGCTCCGGCTGACGGCCCAGTGCCGGGCGTCGAAGTCCGGCGGCGCCTCCTCGAGAGTGCGGACCACGACCGCCGGACCCACTTGAGCGTTCACCGCCCGCTGCAGGTCGCCGGCCGGCAGGGGCCGCTGTCGGCCTGCACCATCGATGTCGAAGAGTGGATCAGGCAGGTCGACGTGGATGACCTGCCCCCGGGCATGGACCCCGGCGTCGGTCCGGCCGGCGCAGACGATGCGAGGCCTCTCGGGCATACGGGCCGCCCGACCGATGGCCGCCGACAAGGTTCCCGCTACCGTCGGCACCCCGGGCTGGTCAGCGAAGCCACGGAACCCGCTCCCGTCGTACGCCACCACCAGGCGCCACCGCCGGAGAGATCCGGTCGGTGAGCTGCCCTGGGACACCGACCTCAGACGAGCTCTATGCGAGCCATGGGGGCGTTGTCCCCCGGACGGGGTCCGAGCTTGAGGATCCTCGTATAGCCCCCGGGGCGATCCGAGTACCGGGGAGCAATCTCGGCGAACAGCTTGTGGGCCATGTCCTTGTCCCGGATGAGTGCCACCACCCGGCGGTGCTCGTGCAGGCCCCCCTTTCGGGCTGCGGTGATGCACTTCTCGGCCACGGGCCGCATGGCCTTGGCCTTGGCTTCGGTGGTCACGAGTGATTCGGCGGCGATGAGTGAAGCCACCAGGTTTCCCATCATGGCCTTCTGGTGGGCGGCATCGCCGCCGAACCGGCGGCCCCGCTTCGGCTGTCCCAGCATCGTGCCCTCCGTCAGTCCTTGGTCCGCAGCGAGAGCCCGCGCTCGTCCAGGCGCTGGATCACCTCGTCGAGAGACTTCTGACCGAAGTTGGTGATCCCGAGGAGGTCGTCGAGGGTCCGCTCCACCAGCTCGCCGATGGTGTTGATCTGGGCCCTCTTCAGGCAGTTGCGCGGTCGCTCGGACAGGTCCAGCTCCTCGATACGCAGGTCCAGGTCGGGGGAGCCGCTGCTCGCCGCACCCACGTCACCCAGCGCAAGCCCCTGGGGCTCGTCCTCGAGGTCGGCCACGAGGCCGACGAGGGTGCGCAAGGTGTCGCCGGCCGAGGCCAGGGCCTGGCGCGGGGAGATCGACCCGTCGGTCTCGATGTCGAGCACCAGGCTGTCGAAGTCCGTGGACTGCTCCACACGCACCGGCTCGATGTCGAACGCCACTCGCCGCACCGGCGAGAATATGGAGTCGACCGGGATCACGCCGATCGTGGAGGAACGCTTGTTCTTGTCGGCCGACGCGTAACCACGCCCCTTCTCGATCGTGACGTCAACGGCCAGATGCCCCTTGCCGTTCAGCGTGGCGATCCGAAGGTCGGGGTTCAGCACTTCGACGTCCGACGTCACCTGGAGGTCGGCTGCGGTCACTTCCCCCGGGCCACGCTTGTCCAGCCGCAGGGTCACCGGCTCGTCTGACTCCGACCGCACCAGCAGGTCCTTCAAGTTCAAGATGATGTCGGTCACGTCCTCTTTGACCCCCGGGAGGGTCGTGAACTCGTGGAGCGCGTCGTCGAAGCGGAGCTGGGTCACTGCGGCCCCGGGAATGGACGACAGCAGAGTTCGCCGGAGCGAGTTGCCCAGGGTGTGCCCGAACCCCGGGTCGAGAGGTCCGATGGCGAATCTCTGGCGGTTGTCCCGCTCCTCGTCGACGGCCTCGACGGTGGGTCGTTGGATGATGAGCATTGGTGAAGGCTCCTCGATGGATGGATCGTGATTGAAGGGATCGGGCGAGTGGAACGGGGGAGCCCGTTCCACGTCGCGGGCTATTTCGAGTACAGCTCGACGATCAGCTGCTCGCGTACGGGCTCGTCGATGTGCTCGCGCAGCGGTGGGTTGAGCACCTCGACCTCGAACCCGGCGTCGCCGGACCCGAGCCATGGGGGCGTCTGCCGGTCCAGCGTGTCCATGTTCCGGCGCACGGCGAACATCTCCCGGGACGGGGCCTTCAGCGAGATCTTCTCCCCCTGTCGCACGCGGTAGCTGGGAATGGTCACACGACGGCCGTTCACCAGGACGTGCCCGTGGCGGACGAACTGGCGAGCCTGACGCCGGCTGGCACCCCACCCGGCGCGGAACACGACGTTGTCCAGACGGAGCTCGAGCATACGGAGCAAGGTCTCGCCGGTGATGCCCGGCTGGCGGTTGGCCTCCTCGTAGAGGTTCCGGAACTGCTTCTCGAGCAGTCCGTAGATGCGCCGCGCCTTTTGCTTCTCCCGCAACTGGCTCAGGTACTCCGAGCCCTGGCGCATCCGGTCACGACCATGCTCGCCGGGGGGGTAGGCCCTGCTGTGGCGGTCGGTGACCGCCTCGGAGACGGGACACTTGAGGGAGTAGCACCGCTCGCCCTTCAAGAAGAGCTTGGTGCGTTCGCGCCGGCAAAGGCGGCAGACAGGTCCGGTGTATCGAGCCATTTCGATCTCCTCAGACCCGGCGCCGCTTCTTGGGGCGGCAACCGTTGTGGGGGATCGGGGTGACGTCCTTGATGCCGACCACCTCGATCCCGGCGGCCGCCAGAGAGCGGATGGCGGTCTCACGACCCGAACCGGGGCCCCGGACGAGCACGTCCACCTTCCGGACACCGTGCTCCATGGCCCGCTTGGCACAGGCCTCGGCGGCCAGCTGGGCGGCGAAGGGCGTGGACTTGCGTGACCCCTTGAACCCCACGTTCCCGGCCGACGCCCACGCCAGGACGTTGCCCTGGGGGTCGGCGATGGCGACGATGGTGTTGTTGAACGAGCTCTTGATGTGGGCCACGCCGTAGCTCACGTTCTTGCGCTCGCGCCGTCGGGGGCGTCGAGCGCCCTGCTGCTTGGTGGTCTTGGGCATCTACTTCCTGACCTTCTTCTTTCCGGCCACCGTCTTCTTCGGACCTTTACGGGTGCGGGCGTTGGTGTGGGTCCGCTGGCCGTGGACCGGGAGGCCCTTGCGGTGCCGGACCCCCTGGTAGCAGTTGATCTCCATCTTCCTCTTGATGTCCTGGGACACGTCACGGCGGAGGTCCCCCTCGACCCGCAGATGGGCGTCGATATCGTTGCGCAGCCGCGTGACCTCTTCGTCGGTGAGGTCCCGGACCCGCGTGTTCACGTCCACCTCGGCCCGGCTGCAGATCTCGCGGGCGCGGGTGGGTCCGATCCCGTAGATATAGGTGAGGGACACCTCCAGGCGCTTCTCGCGCGGGATGTCCACTCCGGAGATTCGGGCCATGATCGTGCTGCCTCCCTATCCCTGACGCTGCTTGTGGCGGGGGTTGTCGCAGATCACCACCACGCGGCCGTGCCGGCGGATGACCTTGCACTTCTCGCATATCGGCTTGACGCTCGGTCGCACCTTCATCTGCTGACCTGTCCTGCTCCCTCTTCGATCTACTTGTACCTGTAGGTGATCCGGCCCCGGCTCAGATCGTACGGGGTGATCTCCACCTGGACCTTGTCGCCCGGGAGGATGCGGATCCTGTGCATCCGCATCTTCCCCGAACTATGCGCCAGAACCTTGTGACCGTTCTCGAGCTCTACTCGAAACATGGCGTTGGGCAGTGGCTCCACCACCGTGCCCTCCAGCACGATGGCGTCTTCCTTGGGCTTGGGCAGGTGACTCTCCTCGACTCGTTCTCTCGTGTCCGCCGTGTGGCGCGCCGCCAGACGGGCGACCTCCGGCAGGGGGACCGTGACCGGCCGGCCCCGACGGGGAACGGCCGACGGACCGGAGGGCCATGGTAGTCCACCTGGGGAAAAAATTGCCAGCCGGGCTCCACGGGGGGCTCAGGGCACCGTGAACACCTCCGGGCCGGCGTCAGTGACGGCGATCGTATGTTCGAAGTGAGCCGATAGCCGGCCGTCGGCGGTCACCACGCTCCAACCGTCGTCCAGCTGGCGCGTCTCGGGGCCCCCGGCGTTCACCATGGGCTCGACGGCGAACACCATCCCCGCCTTCAGCGTGGGGCCCGGGGTTCCCGGCCAGTAGTTCGGCACCTGGGGCTGCTCGTGCATCGCCGTCCCGATGGCGTGCCCGACGTACTCGCGGACCACGCTGAACCCGGCGTCCTCGGCCACCGACTGGACCGCCCGGCCGACTTCGTGGAGACGGTTACCCACCTTCAGCTGCTCGATCCCGGCCCAGAGGCTGCGCTCGGTCACCTCGATCAGTCGCCGGGCCTCGGCCGACACATCGCCGACGGCCATGGTGTACGCCGCATCTCCGTGGTACCCCTCGATGATGGCGCCACAGTCGACGGAGAGAATGTCCCCGTCCTCCAACCGGTAGTCGCCGGGGATGCCGTGGACGATCATGTCGTTCGGCGAGGTGCAGATCACCGCCGGGAATCCGTGGTAGCCCAGGAAGTTGGAGGTCGCCCCCCGCCGCTCGAGCACGTCGCGGGCCACGGCGTCGATCTGGCGCGTGGTGACTCCAGGTCGTGCCGCCGCCCGCGTCTTCTCGTGCATCTCGGCCACAACCCGGCCGGCCCGACGCATCTTGGCCAGCTCGTCGGCGCTCCGCCTCATCGATCTCTCGTTTCCGGTTCCACCGGGCTCGAGGACGGCTCGGTCGATCTGCTTGCGCTCCCGGCGTTGCGCCTGAGCTCGATGGCTTTCACGCACCGCCGGGTCACCACATCGGGCGCACCGGTGCCGTTCACCGAGGCCAGGAGGTCCCGGCTCCGGTACCAGTCGATGAGCGGGGCGGTCTGCACCTCGTAGAGGTCGAGGCGGCGGCGGATCGCGTCTTCGGTGTCGTCAGGCCGCTGGATCACTTCCCCTCCGCAGACGTCGCAGGTCCAGTTCGAGAGCGGGGGTGACGACACCGAGTAGTTGGCGCCACAGTCCACGCAGACCCGACGCGATGCCAGGCGCTTCAGCACCAGGGGCGTAGGAACCTCCAGGTCGATCACGAGGTCCAGATGGTCGGGGAGGAGGAGCGACGCCAGCTCGGTGGCCTGGGAGATGGTGCGCGGGCACCCGTCAAGGACGAATCCCCTGGCCCGAGTGTCCCCCTCCGACAGGCGGCGCCCTACCATCTCCATGATCAGTTCGTCGGCGATGAGCTCTCCGCTGTCCATCTGCTCCTTGGCCCGGAGCCCCAAAGGCGTGCGGGACTTCACCTCCCCGCGGAGCATGTCCCCGGTGGAGACGTGGGGCACCACGTAGTGGTGGGAAAGGCGGACGCACTGCGTCCCCTTCCCGGCCCCCTGCTTACCAAGGACCACGAGCCTGACCCCGGGTACCACCCAGTCCCTACTTGAGGAAACCCTCGTAGTTGCGCATCATCAGCTGGCTGTCGATCTGGCGCATCGTCTCGAGTGCCACACCGACGGAGATGAGCAACGTGGTCCCGTAGAACGGGAAGCGGTTCAGGTTCCACAGAGCCATGAGGATCGAGGGCACGACGGCCACCGACGCCAGGAAGAGCGCTCCTGGGACCGTGATCCGGTTCAGTATGCGGGCGAAGTAGCGCTCGGTCTGCGGCCCTGGTCGGATGCCCGGGATGAACCCACCCTGCTTGCGGATGATGTCCGCCTGCTGGTGGGGATCGAAGGCAACGTACACGTAGAAGAAGGTGAACGCCAAGATGAGGACGAAATAGAAGCTGATGTACCAGAAGCTGGTGGGGGTGATGTTGCTCTTCACGAAATTCTGGAAGGAGTGCCACGGGATCACGTTGCTCAGCAGTACCGGGATGTAGAGCACCGAACTGGCGAAGATGATCGGGATCACCCCGGACTGGTTCACCTTCAAGGGGATGTAGGTGCTCTGGCCGCCGTACATTCGTCGTCCCACGACCCGCTTGGCGAACGTCACCGGGATCCGTCGTTGCCCTTGGTCCATGAACACGATGAAGACCAGAAGGATGAGCGAGACGGCGATCATGACGCTGAACTTGAGCACCCCACCTTCCTCGTAGATCCCCTTGCCGCCCGAGGGGATCGAAGCCACCACGTTGGCGAAGATCAGGATGGACATGCCCTGGCCGATCCCCCTCTGGGTGATGAGCTCGGCCAGCCACATGACGAACGCCGTTCCGGCGGTCAGGCAGAGGACCATGAACGCCGCCAGGGGGATGCTGAACTTGGGGATGAGGTCGACCGTGACCCCGAGCAGCGCCGAGTCGTGCCCGTGAAAGGCGTAGATGAGCCCGGTGGACTGCATGAGGGCCAGCGCCACGGTCAGGTAGCGCGTGGTCTGGGTGATCCTCTTCTGCCCCACCGCTCCCTGGTCCCGCCACTCCTCGAGCTTGGGGATCACCGTGGACAGGAGCTGGATGATGATCGAGCTGGTGATGTACGGCATGACGCCCAGGCCGAACACCGCCAGACGGACGAGCGCCCCCCCCGAGAAGAGGTTCAAGAAGCCGAGCACGCCGGCGGAACCGGCCTTGCTCTGGAGTGTCTGGAGCTTCGCCCAGCTCACACCCGGAACCGGGACGTTCGCCCCTACCTGGTACAGGGCGATGATCGTCAGGGTGAAGAGCACCTTGTTCCGGAGGTCCGGAACCCTGAAGATATTGGCCAGCCTGGTGAGCATGACGGCTCCTCGCGTCCTGTCCCGAGACCGCTACCGGTTCATGAGCGCATTGCCGCTGGCCGGTGGCCGGCCGTGGCCGAACGGCAAGGGGACACGCTCGACGGTACCACCGGCCCGGACGATCGCCTCTTCGGCTGCGGTCGAGAACCCATGCGCGCTCACATGGAGCGGCGCCGTCAGCTCGCCTCGACCCAGCACCTTCACCAGCGCCTTTGGTCGGGCCAGACCGGCCGACACCATGGTGTCGACCGTGATCCGGTCCACTCCCAAGGCCGCGAGGGCATCGATGTTGACCGGGGTGTACTCCACCCGGAACGGGTTCTTGAATCCCCTGAGCTTGGGGATCCGCTGCATCAGGGGGAGCTGCCCACCCTCGAAACCGGCAGGGATGGTGTCTCTGGCGCCCTGCCCCTTCGTCCCCCGGCCGGCGGTCTTTCCACCCTTGCCGCCAATGCCACGCCCGACCCGGCGCCGAGCCTTCTTCGACCCCGCCGGTGAGCTCAGCTCGTGGAGCTTCATCGGCGTGCCTTCGACGGTGCGCCTGACGCGTCCACCACCTCGACGAGGTGTGGCACGCGGGCCAGCATGCCCCGGATCTCGGGCCGGTCCGGAAGGTCGTTGTGCTGCCCGATGCCGCGCAGCCCCAGCGCCCGGAGCGTCCCCCGGTGCTTCGGCTTGGAACCGATCGCCGATCGGACCTGGGTCACCCGCAACAGGCGACTGTCATCTGACGTGGCGGTCACCGTCACCTCCCCTCCGAGTAGAGATCCGTCTCACGCTTGCGCTCGCGGTACGCCCGGAGCACCCCGGCCGGGGCGACCTCGTCGGGCTGCTTGCCGCGCAGAGCTGCCACCTCGTCGGGGCGCCGGAGCGCCTTCAGGCCGGCGATGGTGGCGTGGGCGACGTTGATCCCGTTCGAGGAGCCGAGCGACTTGGCCAGGATGTCGTGGATGCCGGCCATCTCGAGGATGGCCCGGGCTGCCCCGCCGGCGATCACCCCGGTCCCCGGTGCAGCCGGTTTGAGCATTACCCTGCCTGCGCCACTCTCCCCTATCACCGGGTGGGTGATGGTGGACCCGGCCAGGGCGACTTCGAACACGTTCTTACGGGCTTCTTCGATGCCCTTCTGCACGGCGAGGCCGGCTTCCTTGGCCTTGCCATACCCGAGACCGACGCGTCCGTTGCCGTCTCCCACCACCATCAGCGCGGCGAACGAGAACCGCCGACCACCCTTCACCACCTTGGCCACCCGGTTCACCCGGATGGTCCTCTCCTCGTACTGGGTGTCGATCATGGCCCTCAGAACTCCAGTCCCTCTTCGCGGGCGGCATCAGCCAGCGCAGCCACCCGTCCGTGGTAGGCAAACCCCCCGCGGTCGAACACCACTTTGGTGATTCCCGCCGCCTTGGCCCGGGCAGCCAGCACGCGCCCGGCGTTCACAGCACCGGCCACGTTACCCCCACCTCCCCGACCATTGCGTTCGCGCTGCTCGGCCTCGACGGTGCTGACCGAGACCAGCGTGTGCCCGGCCTGGTCGTCGATGAGCTGCGCCGAGATGTGGCGGTTCGACCGGCTCACCGCCAGGCGCGGCCGATCCTTCGTGCCCGAGACCTTGCTGCGCACTCGGGCGTGCCTGCGGATGCGGAGCGCCCGCTCCCGGTTGGTGGTCCGCGCCGTCACTTCGCAGCCTTCCCGGCCTTGCGCAGCACGCGCTCACCGGCGTACCGAACACCCTTGCCCTTGTAGGGCTCGGGTTTGCGCAGCTTACGGATGTCCGCCGCCACCTGGCCGACCCGCTCCTTGTCGATGCCCTTGACCACGATCCGGGTGGGCGAGGGTACGTCGAACGTGATCCCGTCCGGAGCGGCCACCTTCACCGCATGGGAGAAGCCCAGCGCCAGTTCGAGAGCCGCCGGCCCCTGGGCGGCGGCCCGGTAGCCCACGCCTACGATCTCGAGCTCCTTGGAGAAGCCGTCGGTCACGCCGGTCACCATGTTGGCGAGCAGGGATCGCGTGAGCCCGTGCAGGGCTCGGTTCCTACGCTCGTCATCCTGGCGCTCAACGACCAGGGCATCGCCTTGCTGGGTGACCGAGATCCCCGCGGGGATCTGGCGGGACAGCGAGCCGTGGGGCCCGGTGATGTCGACCGACCCGTCGCCGACGACCACGGTCACGCCTGAAGGCACGGGAATGGGTGCACGTCCGACGCGCGACATCAGCGGGTTCCTCTCGTCCGGCCGAACATCGGGATGCATCGGCGGGGTGCGAGGCTACCAGACATAGCAGAGCACCTCCCCTCCCAGATGACGCTTGCGCGCCTCGCGGTCGGTCATGAGCCCGTGGCTCGTCGACACCACAGCCACACCGATCCCACCGAGCACTCGCGGCATCCGATCGGCCTGCGCGTAGATGCGCAGTCCCGGCTTCGACACGCGCTTTATCCCACCGATCGTCCGGGTGCGGTCGGCGGAGTACTTCAGCGTGATCGAAAGCTGCGTTCCAGGCCTCTTCGGATCCTTCTCCACCTTGTAGCCGGCGATGAACCCCTCACGCTCCAGGATGGCCGCCAACGCCTCTTTGAGCTTGGATCCAGGCATCCGGACTGTCTCGAACTGGGCCGAGCTCGCGTTCCGGATCCGGGTGAGCATGTCGGCGATCGGATCGGTCATGGTCATGACAGGTCTCCTACCAGCTCGCCTTGGTAACGCCGGGAATTTCGCCCGCATGCACCATCGTCCTCAGACAGATCCGACACAGCCCGAACTTGCGGTAGACCGCCTTGGGGCGGCCGCAGCGCTGGCAGCGCGTGTAGGCGCGCACCTTGAACTTCGGAACTCGTTGCTGCTTCTGGATCAGAGCCTTTTTCGCCATGGTGCTTATCTGGTCTCCTGTCGGAAGGGAAAGCCGAACGCTCTCAGGAACGCTCGTCCCTCCTCATCGGTGCGGGCAGTGGTGACGATCGTGATGTCCATGCCCCGGATGGTGTCGATGCGGTCGTAGTCCACTTCGGGAAAGATCAGCTGCTCGGTGACGCCGAACGTGTAGTTCCCGTGGCCGTCGAACGACCGCGGTGACAGTCCCCGGAAGTCACGGATCCGCGGAATGGCCAGGCTGACCAGACGGTCCAGGAACTCCCACGCTCGATCCCCCCGAAGGGTCACCTTGACCCCGATGGGCGTCCCCTCTCTCAGCTTGAACCCGGCGATCGATCTCTTGGCCCTGGTGATCACCGGTTTCTGCCCGGTGATCACCTCCAGGTCCCTCTGGGCTCCTTCGATCAGCGACTGCTGTTGGGTGGCCTTGCCCACGCCCATGTTCACCGAGATCTTCTCCAGGCGCGGTACCTCCATCAGGTTCCCCAGGTGGAGGTCCTCAGCCAGACGGGGACGGATCTCGCTCCCGTAACGCTCCTTCAGGCGAGGACGGGGGGCGGCCATCACAGCTCCCCTCCGCACTTTCGGCACACCCGTAGTTTCCTGCCCTGCTCGTCGTGGATCACCCCGATGCGCGTCGGTTCACCGCACGACCGGCACAGGATGGACACCGACGAGACCGGCACCGGCATGAACTTGTCGATGATGCCGCCCTGCATGGTGTTGCGGGTCGGCTTGGCGTGTCGCTTAGCCACGTTGACACCTTCGAGCACGACGCGTCCCTCGGCCGGCAGCACTCGTACGACCTCGGAACGATGTCCCTTGTACTTACCGGCCCGGACCATGACACGATCACCCTTACGGATCTTCATCACAGCACCTCTGGCGCCAGCGAAACGATGCGCATGAACCGCTTGTCGCGCAGCTCCCTGCCCACCGGACCGAAGATACGGGTGCCGCGGGGCTGCTGCTGCTCGTTGATGAGGACCGCGGCATTCTCGTCGAAGCGTATGTAGCTCCCATCCGGCCTGCGCTTCTCCTTCTTCGTACGCACGACCACACAGCGGACGACATCGCCCTTCTTCACTGCGGCTCCGGGGATGGCGTCTTTGACCGTGGCCACGAACACGTCGCCGATGCTCGCGTATCTCCGTCGCGATCCACCGAGCACCCTGATGCAGAGAACTTCGCGGGCACCTGAGTTGTCCGCCACCCGAAGTCGGGACTCTTGCTGGATCATCGAGCTCGCTCCGTCACTTCCGCCAACCGCCAGCGCTTCAACTTCGACAGCGGCCTCGTCTCCACGACCCGCACGCGATCGCCGACCTTGGCCGCCCCCTCAGCGTCGTGAACGTACAGCCTCTTGGTCCGCTGGACGGTCTTGCGGTATCGGGGATGGCGGACCCGCTCGACCACGGCAACGATCACCGTGGCGTCCATGGCATCGGAGACCACAGTCCCTTCGCGCACTTTGCGGCGGTTCGACCTGTCCACTGCCTTTTCGTCGGTCATCAGGTCTCGTCCTCCTCGTCACCCGCATCCTCGACCACGTCGTTCCCGGAGTCGACCGGTCCGGGACCCGCGTCGTCGGTGCCGTCGTGACCGGTCGCCATGTCCCCGTACAGCCCTTCGGCCTCGAGGATCTCGCGCTCTCTCAGCAGCGTCATGGCCCGGGCGATCTCCCGGCGGGCCTGTCCCATCCGTGCCGTGTTGTCCAGCTGACCCGTGGCCAGCTGGAAGCGCAGGTTGAACAGCTCCTTGCGGTGCTCGGCCAAATGGTCCTCCAGCTCGTCGGAGCCCATCAAGCTGAGGTCGGTCTTCCCCGCCATCACACCTGCACCTCCGGTACCCCGTGGGTCCCGGCCCTCACCACGAAGCGGGCCTTCATCGGCAGCTTCTGGATGGCGCGGTCCATGGCTTCGTGCGCCAGCTCCGGCTCTACGCCGGCGAGCTCGAAGAGCACCTTGCCCGGCCGGACAACGGCCACCCAGTGCTCGGGGTTCCCCTTGCCCGATCCCATGCGGGTCTCGGCCGGCTTCTGGGTCACCGGCCGGTCGGGGAAGACGCGGATCCACACCTTCCCACCACGCTTCACGTGCCGGGTCATGGCGATACGTGCGGCCTCGATCTGGCGCGCCGTGAGCCAAGCCGGCTCGAGGGCCTGGATCCCGAAGTCGCCGAAGGAGACTGCGGTCCCGCGCTTGGCGTCTCCGGTGAGCCGCCCACGTTGCTGCTTGCGGTGCTTCACCTTCCGGGGCATCAGCATGTCAATCAGCGTCCCGTCGGAAGTGAGGGGTCTCGTGGTGCTCGTGACGGTTCCGTCGCTCTATCTCCTCGTCCTCGGCCAGGCGTCGCTCCAGCTCGTCGGGTTCGACCGGTGGCGCAATCAGGTCGGTCACCCGGTCGGTGGACTGCTCGTCTTCGGGTGGAGCGGTCGGCTCTCCGGTCTCCTCGGCGACGAGCGCACCGGACTCCACCGCCAGCCCGGCGGGAGCCTCACTCTCGATGATCTCGGACGGTGTGCCGTCCATCGGGGCAACTCCATCCCCTTCGTCACCATTTACTTCTTGCGGGGGCGGGGCTGCGACCCCAGGCTCACCCAGATCCGAGCGGCGGCGACCACCGCCGGCCGTGATGAGCCGACGAGGCCCGCTCTGGCCCGAGGTCTCCCCGACGGCCATGGCCGCCTCACGGGTGATCTTGTCATCGACCGAGACCTTGTAGGGAAGGATGTCACCCTTGTAGATCCACACCTTGACCCCCACCCGGCCCGACGTGGTCTTGGCCTCGCGGAACCCGAAGTCGATGTCGGCACGGAGCGTGTGGAGGGGAACCCGGCCCTCGCGGTAGGACTCCTTGCGCGACATCTCAGATCCTCCGAGCCGTCCCGCGCACTGGACTCGCACACCCTGGGCTCCGGCCTTCTGGACCGTCTGGATGGCCCGCTTCATGGCCCGCCTGAACGCCACCCGGCGGACCAGCTGGTCGCAGATCCCCTGGGCGATGAGCGCGGCATCGAGCTCGGGCTGCTTGATCTCCTGGATGTTCAGCTGGATGCGGTTCGGCAGCCCGGTGATCTCCTCGAGCTTCTTCTTCAACCTGTCGGCCTCAGCACCGCGGCGACCGATCACGATGCCCGGGCGGGCGGTGTGGATATCGACGCGAAGGCGGTCGCGGGTACGTTCCACCTCGATCCGACTCACCGCCGCCGCTTCCAGCTGCGACATCAGGTAGTCGCGGATCTTCCAGTCCTCCACGACGAACTCGCCGTAGTGACGCTCTTCGAACCAGCGTGACTTCCAATCGGTGGTCACGCCGAGGCGGAACCCGTAGGGATTGACCTTCTGGCCCATCTACTCGCCCTTCTCCTCGTCACCGTCGACGGTCCCGTCGTCACCGGACGGCACCTCACCGTCGCCGGCGTCATCGGTGGCATCACCCTCGGGCTCGACTTGCTCCTCGGAGAGCCCGTCCACCGCCTCTTCCGCCGGGGCCCCGACGTCGGCGCCGGCCGCCACCTCTTCCACCCCATCGTCGGGCGCCTCCCCGGCTGCCGACGCGGCTTGCTCTTCTGCCGCCTCGGCTGCAGCCTCTTCAGCCGCCGCAGCTTCGGCGGCCTCCTCTTGGGCGTGACGGCGACGGGACAAGCGACCGGCAAGGTCAGCCCGGCGACGCGACTCGGATACGCGGCGGGATCGCTGGATGCCGGCCACTTCGCGCTCGGCCCGGCGCCGGGCGAGCCGCTCGTCGGGCATCCTGCTCACGATCACGGTGATGTGGCACGTACGCTTGCGAATTCGGGTCGCCCGCCCCCGAGCCCTCGGTCGCCACCGCTTGAGCGTGGCACCCTCGTCGGCGAAGCACGACGACACGTAGAGATCCTCGCGATCGAGACCATCGTTGTGCACGGCGTTGGCGACCGCCGAGGCCAGTACCTTCCCCACGACCGAGGCTGCCTCGCGCTCGGTGGAGCGCAGCAATTCGGCGGCGCGGTCCACGTCCTGGCCCCGGATGAGGTCCAGCACTTGACGGGCCTTCGAGGCCGACATTCCGAAGTGGCGAAGGACGGCTCTGGTCCCCGGTCGCTCGTTCGTCTTGAGTCCCGGCACGATCAGCGCCTCCCAGCCCGCTCTTGACCGGCGTGGTACCGGAAGGTCCGGGTCGGTGCGAACTCGCCCAGCTTGTGGCCGACCATCGACTCGGTCACGTAGACCGGTACGTGCCGACGGCCGTCGTGAACGGCGATGGTGTGGCCCACCATGTCGGGGATGATCGTCGACCGACGCGACCACGTCTTGATCACCCGCTTGTCGCCGGAAGCATTCAGGGCGTCCACCTTCTTCAGCAGGTGGTCGTCGACGAACGGGCCCTTCTTCAGGCTGCGTGGCATGGTCTCTCAACCTCTCCCATCACCGCCGCGCTCCGCGCGTGCGCCGGCGACGGACGATCATCTTGTCGGAATCCTTGTGACGGGGTCGCGTCCGGCCTTCGGGCTTTCCCCACGGCGAGACCGGGTGTCGCCCACCCGAGGACTTTCCTTCGCCGCCGCCGAGGGGGTGGTCGACCGGGTTCATCGCGACGCCACGGGTCTGGGGGCGGACGCCCTTCCAGCGGTTCCGGCCCGCCTTGCCGATCTTCACCAGCTCCGCCTCGGAGTTCCCGACTACACCGAGCGTGGCCCGGCAGTCGATGGGTACCCTGCGC
>JAJYWF010000008.1 GCA_021791635.1 Actinomycetes bacterium | reverse complement strand
CACCGCCGACCCTTCTCCGGCCACGATCGCCACCCTCATTCCCTCGAGGTCGGTGCCCTTCGACGGGTCCGGCATCGGAACCTCTTCCAGGCGGAGGAGGTACCTGCGGGCATTGCCGGGCGCATCGGTGGGGGCGCGTGGGTGGTCCGGTGGCGGCTCCCGGATGGCGTCGTCCACGACGCCGGTGTCTCGTTGGGGGACACCCGACGCCAGTGCCGCTTCCAGCCAGGCCACGATCCCGTCGAGGGTCTTCACGGCCACCAATTCCTCGACGACGGACTCGTCGATCGCCCCTCCCCCGTCTTCAGCCGCAAGGCCCACTCGTTCCACCAGCTCGCCGACGATCTCGAGCCTCTTGATGGAGTCGATGCTCAGATCGGCCTCCAAGTCCGAAGCGGGCCCGAGCATGTCCACCGGGTAGCCGGTCCGCTCGGCCACGACGTCGAGGACGAGCCGACGCAAGGACTCGCCGTCCAACGACGGCCGCGCTCTTTGGCCCTGTCCCCCCCGGTCGGATGGGGACCCCGGGTGCTCGAGGCTCCCAGCGCCGTCCGTCTCCGCCAGGTGACCGCCGGCATCGGTCCGCCCCGAGGCCCGCCGGGTGGTTGGCGACGGGGTCCCGGTGCCACCGGTCTGGTCCAGATAGGCCAGGACCACCTGGCGGGCCTCCGCCGCCATCTCTTTCATCGCTCGGAGGTACTCCACCACCACGTCCTCCGGCTGGGCTCCGGGGACGACGTCACCGTCGTGCCCATTCCGGTGCGTGAGGTGGCCCGCGCCAGCATCCTTGTACACGCCGGCCGGCTGGAGCGCACCGGGCACCACCACCCCTGTGGCGGTTCGCACCAGCTGCCCGTCCACTACCCACCCTGGGGGATCGGCGGCCACGCTCGTCAGGTCCGCCGCGCTCACACGACCTTCGAACAGCGGTGCGGTGTTCACCGGCACTCCGGCGACGGCCAGGCGGGCGAGCAGCTCCAGCAAGCCACGAAGGCCAGATGCTTTCGCTCCTTCGATGCCAAAGGCCAGGTGCTCACGGTCCTTCAATATCCGATCGACCAATCCGGCCAGCACCCTCCCTGGCCCCACCTCCACGAAGATCCGGGCACCGGCTTCGTACATGCTCTCGATCTGCTCGCGGAATCGCACCGGACGTGCCAACTGTTCCGAGAGGAGGCGCCGGATGGCGGCCGGATCCTCGGGATAGGGACCAGCCGTGGTGTTCGACCACACCGGCAGGGACGTCGGGTGCACTTCGACCTGCTCGAGGTAGTCACCGAAGCGGCTCGAGGCCCCGGCGACCACAGGGCTGTGGAAGGCGCAGGCCACCGGCAGCCGTTTGCCCGCCAGGCCCATCTCCGCCAGGTGGGCACTGGCTTTCTCGATGTCGGCGACCGGTCCGGAGAGCACGACCTGCCCTGGGGAGTTGTCGTTGCCGAGCACCACCCCGGGCACCTTGTGCAGGAGCTCGGAGACTTCGTCGGCGCTCCCGGCGACGGCGACCATTGCTCCGGGATCGTCCCCGGCAGAGGAGAGGATCGCCTGGGCTCTCGCCTCGGACACCGCCAGAAGCCAGTCCGAAGGCAGCGCACCGGCCACGGCCAACGCGACGAGCTCCCCGTAGCTGTGTCCGCCGGCCATGGACGGGCGCACACCGAATCGGGCCAGAAGATCGGCCATGGCCATGCCGACCAGGCCGAGAGTCGGCTGGGCCACCACGGTGTCGGTGATGGCGCGGGCCTGGACCCTTCTTGTCTCGACGCCGAACGCCGAAGGCGGGTACATCGTCTCCAGCCACTTCGCACCCTGTCTCAGGTGACCGTGGAGCCCGCGGAAGGCCACGAAGACGTCGGCCAGCATGCCGGGGCGC
This sequence comes from Actinomycetes bacterium, assembly GCA_021791635.1. Taxonomy (GTDB): domain Bacteria; phylum Actinomycetota; class Acidimicrobiia; order Acidimicrobiales; family RAAP-2; genus JAJYWF01. The sequence continues at coordinate 46,791 of JAJYWF010000008.1, read as the reverse complement.
TGGCTCCCCTGGCCAGGGAAGACGAACGCCACCTTGGGTGGGGGACGCTCGCTCTCGCCGTCGAAGGTGGCAGCGGCGACGTAGACGCCGTCGCCGACCATGCCCTCGGATCCTCGTTCGGCCAGAGCCGACCGGGCCGTCGACATCTTGCGGGCCAGATCCTCGAGGTCGTCCACCACCATGGCCACCTGGACCGGGCCGGATCGCTCGGCTGCAGCCGCTGCCAGAGCCGCCAGGTGGAGCGAACCCACCGAGGTCCGTCCGCCCACGTCGGGCACTCGCGCCAGACCTTCTGCGATCTCCTCGAGAAGCGTGACGGCTTCCGAACGCGACTTTCCACGCATCAAGAACAGCTCGTGAGGCCACACGCGGGTTCCGTGTGCCGGTGTGGCTTCCCGTCGGTGGCGCTCACTTCCAGCATCGCCTTCCGAACGGAGGACGGCGTGGAAGTTCGTGCCCCCGAAACCGAAGGCGCTGATCCCGGCGACCCTCCGGACGTCGACCCAGGGACGGGCCGTTTCACGAAGTGCGAAGGGCCCGTGGTCGCGGTCGTAGGCCGCATTGGGCTCACGAACGTGGATGGTGGGGGGTAGCACGCCGTGGTAGATGGCCCGCGCCACCTTGATCATCGACGCCAGTCCGGCGGCACACTTGGTGTGGCCAATCTGGGACTTCACCGATCCCAGCCCGCACGAACCTGGTCGCGCCCCTGCTTCGGAGAAGACGGCATTGAGGACGGTGAGCTCCGTTCTGTCGCCGACGACCGTGCCCGTGCCGTGGGCCTCGACCAGGCCCACCTCATCGGGGCCGATCCCGGCCTGAGCGTACGCCCGCTCGAGCGCCCTGCGCTGACCTTCGGGACGGGGCGCCGTCAGGCCGAGGCTGCGACCGTCGCTCGAGCCTCCGATGCCGGCGATGACTGCGTAGATCCGTGTGCCGTCCCGGCGGGCGTCCTCGAGTCGCTTCAGCACTACGCAGGCCACACCTTCGCCCAATGCGATGCCGTCAGCCGCAGCGTCGAAGCTCGCGCACCTGCCCGAGGGCGACAGGGCGTGGACGGCCGAGAACAAGAGGTAGTCGTTGATCCCGTTGTGGAGGTCTGCTCCCCCACACAGGACCATGTCACTCGTGCCGGATCGCAACTCCTTCACCGCCGCATCCACGGCGGCAAGGGACGAAGCGCAGGCGGCGTCGACGGTGTAGTTCACGCCACCGAGGTCCAGGCGGTTGGCGATTCTCCCGGAGATCACGTTCGTGAGCAGCCCGGGGAACGAGTCCTCGGTCAGCTCCGGCAACAGCTCGTCCAGCGCTCCGGGGAGACCTCCGAGGAACTGGCCGGCGAGGGCTCGGAACCCGTAGGCACCGGCCAAGTCGGTCCCGGCTTCGGCACCGAAGATCACCGAGACCCGCTCGCGGTCCAGTTCCCGGAGCGAACCAGGGCCGTAGCCGGCATCGATCATCGCTTCGGCGGCAACCTTGAGGCTGAGCAGCTGCACCGGCTCGATCGAAGCCAGGGACGCCGGTGGGATCCCGAAGGAGAGGGCGTCGAACGCTACCGGTGGGAGGAACCCTCCCCACTTCGACGGGGTCTTACGACCCGCACCCCTGCTCACCGCCTCGGGGTCGTAGTAGCGCTCGGCATCCCACCTCTCTGGTGGGACCTCGGTCACGGCGTCGACGCCACCGACCACGTGGGACCAGAACGTCTCCGCGTCGGGCGCATCGGGGAAGACGCACGCCATTCCTACGATGGCCACGTCGGACGGAGCCGGCGCCGGCGGGTGGCTGGCCACGGCGGGGGCCAGGAGCGACGGCTCGAGATCCGCCAGGAGGCCGGCAGATCCGGCGCTCACCTCTTGGTGGAGCTCAGGGACGGTCGTGGGCGAGCTACGCAGCGCAGCCACTTGCCCGAGCATGTACATCCCCTCTCGCTGCTGGACCTCAGCTGCCACAGCCACCGGACCACTCGCCCCGTGGGCGAGCCCCTTCGACGCCAGGCGCAGCCGACCCAGGTTCATTCCCTCCAGTGCTTCCCAGGTGGCCTGCGGACCGGCATCCGCGACCGACAGCCGAGTCTTCTCGGCCTGAAAGGCACTCACGTACTCGGTGTCGGCGCAACGGGTGGCATGGCCCGGAGACGTCTCGAGCAGGACCGTCCGGCTGCACGCCAGTGCCTGCTCCTGGAACCCCGGCACCACGGCGCCGGCGTCCACCGCTTCGGCGGTGAACAGGTAGGCGGTGCCCATGAGCACCCCTATGCGCCCGCCGGCCTCGACCAGCGATGCCCCCGTGGCCGCCACCACCGCGGCCGATCGGCCGTCATGGACACCTCCGGCGAACAGGACGCTCACCTCGTCGGCAACGCCCGACCCCAGAAGGACCTCCACTTGGGACTCCCAGAGGGCCAAGCTCGAGCGCGGGCCGACGTGGCCACCGCATTCCCTCCCTTCGAAGACGAACTTACGGGCGCCCTCCTTCAAGAATCGTGCCAGGAGCCCGGGCGACGGGACGTGGAGGTACGTGGCGATGCCAGCCTCCTCCAGCGACCGGGCCTGCGACGGCCTCCCTCCGGCGATGAGGGCCACCGGAGGACGCACTTCCTCGATCACGCGGAGCTGATCGCCCCGGACGTCGGCCGGCACGAATCCCAGGATCCCCACCCCCCAAGGAAGGTCCCCGAGGAGCGCCGCCGTCTCGGTCATGACCTCGCGAACTTCGTCCCCCGACATCAGGGCCAGCGCCAGAAAAGGAAGGGCACCGGCCGAGGCCACCGCGTGTGCGAACGCGGGCCGGTCCGACACCCGGGTCATGGGACCTTGTGCAATCGGGTACTCGAGGCCGTGCGCTCGAGCCAATGGGGAGCCTGCAGCCAGAGGCTGCGCCGACCGTGCCGATCCGAGGTGGAGCGCGATCTGCCTCCGGAGTCCGTGCACCACCCCCTCCACCGTGCGCCACCGTTCGGCGAAGGTGGAGGCGAACGCTCCGTCCTGTCCCACTGGGATCAGCTGCGTGCTGAGATCCTCCCCTCCGAGCAGGTCCGCGATCTGGGTGCGGTCACCTGCGGGTGACCCGGAGGTGGACAGGGGGCTCCCGTCGGGGCCCACCAGGCGCGCCGCCAACGTACCGGGGCGCCACAGCACGCGGTGTCCGGCCACCACGACCGTCTCGCTGCCGTCCATCGTCCCGATGGCGGCCTGGACGGCGCGAGGCACCGTCGACTCGGCCGTGAGCGCCAATTGGGAGTCGAGCACGACCCCTGCTGCGCCACCGGCAATCACCCCGGCCGCGGTGTGGACTCCGATCCCGCCTCCCACCCAGATCGGACCCACGCCGGCATCGAACATGGCCATCAACAGGACGTACGCCGTCTCCTCGTCGACGCGGCCGCCGGACTCGCTCCCACGCACCACCACGCCGAAGGCTCCACTCTGCACTGCCTCCCAGCCTTCGGACCGCGTCGTCACTTCCACCAGCACCCTGCGGTGGTCGCTCGCCCAGTCTGCGACCGTGCGCCCGCTGTCGGGGTCGAGGCCGTCGAGCAGCACGGTGTCGACCAACCACGGCATCTCCCCTGCTCTCACAGGGCAACTCGCAGGCACCCGGACGCCGAACGGGCGCTCCACTTCCCGCGCCACCTCAGCGAGGGCTTCGAGCGACCGGTCCTGGTCGTGGCCGAGGTCGAGGACACCCAAGGCGCCGGCTCTCGCCGCGCCGACGACGATGCCCGGATCAGGACGTTCGAAAGGAGACACGCAGACTACAAGGTCACGCCGCGCGATCTCTGCGTTCACCTCACGCACCTCAACCCCCAAGACGTCGTCCGCACTCCCGCGCCCCGACGGACCGGACGCGACCCCTCCACCGACGGGGACAGTCCCGGACCTCGTTCCCGTCGGGGATGCCAACCCCTCCCAGGTTCCCCGACACCGGCGCTCCCACGCCGGCTCTGGCTCACCGACACTGGCACCACACCGACACTGGCGCCCGGGACCCTCCCGTGTGCCCGCCGATCCGGGTCCGGTCCCGCGGCGAGCTTATCCGCTGGCGGTCCCCGACTCCGGCGGCAGCTTCGCCGCCCGAGCGGCCGCGCTCCACAGTGCCTCGAGCGGAGGTCCAACTCCTACCCAGCGTTCGATCTGGGCTGCCGCCTGGTGGACGAGCATCCCGAGGCCGCCCATGACGGTGGCTCCCCTCGTCCTCGCAGCCTCGAGCCAAGGAGTCGCCAGGGGGTGGTAGACAAGGTCGACGGCCACGTGCCCGGGACCGAGAAGGGCGGCGTCGACCAACGGTGGACCGGAGCCCGGGGCCCCGGCCATGCCTGACGGCGTGGCGTCCACCACGAGGGCCATGTCGGCCGCTTCGGACGGCTCACCGACCCTCCCGGTGCTCCCGGCCAGGGCGGCGGCACTGGCAGCCCGCTCCGGCGTCCGGTTCACCACCACTAGTTCGGCGGCACCAGCCTGGGCCAGGGCCAAGATGACCGCCCGGGCCGCCCCACCGGCCCCCACCACCATGCAACGCCTTCCGAGGGGATCGAACCCGACACCCCTTCGAACCGCGGCGAGGAACCCCTCACCGTCGGTGTTGTCGCCGACCAAAGACGCCCCTCGCCGGTACACACAGTTCACCGCACCGAGGGTCTCTGCTACCGGCGACCGTTCGTCCACGATGGCGGCTACGGTCGTCTTGTGCGGCATGGTCACCGAGAGCCCCGCGAGTCCGAGGGCCCTGAACCCGGCGAGAGCATCTCCCAGGGACTCACGGCTCACGTGAAAGGCCAGTGACACCCAGTCCAGTCCCATCGAGGCGAATGCCGTGTTATGGAGGAGCGGGGACCACGAATGGGCGACTGGATCACCGATCACCCCGACCACAGTGGTCGTGGCACCCGGCCAGGTTCCCACCCGCGAGACGTTGCCACTCATCCGAGCCCCCGGCTCCGAGCCAGCTGCTCGTTCGCCAGCTGCTGTTGGTATGTACTGGTGAACAGCGTTGTCCCGGCACGGCTCACGACCACGAAGTACAGCCATGGACCGGCCGGCGGCGAGGCCGCCGCGGTCAGAGCCGCTTCGGAGACGCTGCAGATGGGCGTCGGCGTCAGTCCCGTGTGGAGGTACGTGTTGTAAGGGGAATTGAGCTTCCGGTCAGCTGTGGTGACCGTGCCGCCATCCTGACCGAGCGGGTACAGCACGGTCGATGTCATGTCGAGCGGCATGCCCGCCGCTAGGCGGTTGTACACGACGCGGGCCACTTCGCCGAGGTACCTGTTGAAGTACCCCTCCTTCTGGGCGATCGACGCCACGACGACCACCTGGTAGGGCGTCAGACCCATTGAGGCCGCAGCCGAGGTGACCCCCGCCTCCTCGGCCTGCGAGGTGAATCGGGCGGTCATCTCATTCAAGAGCGTTCGTCCGGACTCTCCCGGAACGATCCGGTATGTGCCGGTACCGATCAGGCCTTCCAGGTCCGAGCTCCCGGCCGGCTCGAAGCCCGAGCGAACCTGTGCGTGCCGCACGGCGTCGGTGAAGGTCGTGGCGATCGTCCCAGGCAGGTCTCCCAGTTTCAGCTCCACCTCGGCCAGGGTGTTCCCCGGCGCCACGTCGAGTGTGAAGATGTTCGGCCCATTGGCGAGCAGCGCGTGGACGGAGGTGAACGACTGGTTCTGGTGGAATTGATAGTGCCCGGGTTGGACGGTAGGAGCACCCGGGAAGAGCATCGACAGCCGGAAGCCCAGGGCGCTGCTCACCACCCCTTGAGCGGCGAGCTCGCTCGCCAGCGAAGTCGTCGACTCGCCCTGGCGCACGGTGACGATGACGGCACGTCCTTCGCCACCCAGCGGGTTGGCCTGGATCTCATACCACGCGATCCCCGCGACGGCGATCACGATGACCACTCCCACGACGGACCACAGAATGCGGTGGCGACGCGCCTTGCGTCGGCGGACGTGCATCCCACCACGACCTTCGTTGCCACCCGGGCGCGCTGCGGGCTCGAAAGCTGTTTCATTGGATGGTCTGGACAGATCGACCTCGTCGCTCATCGGCGATCCAGCCACGACTGCAATAAGACGGTCGCTGCTGCGCTGTCGACGGCCGCTCGGCGTTCTCTCGGGCTCTTGGTCGACGCCCGCAGCGCGTGCTCGGCGCTGACCGTGGTGAATCGTTCGTCCCAGGTAGTCACCGTGACGCCGGACCCCGAGAGGAGGCGGTCCAATTCACCGGCTTCCTCACGCGCCGCTCGGGCCATGTCCCTCTCTTGCCCATCGAGAGAGAGGGGAAGCCCCACCACCACCGTCGATGCTTCGGTTTCGGTGACCAGCTCAACGATGACCTTGCGATCCCGCTCGGGATCGCCGGATCGCTGGAGCGCCGGGCGGGGGAATGCCATCACCCCGCCGCGATCACTGACGGCAACTCCGACGCGCCGTGCGCCGAGATCGAGCGCCAACACCCTACTGGGCGTGCGGTCGGTGGCATCCGACGCTGGAGTCCCCGCGTTCACCGGCGTCGCTCAGTGGTCATTGGTCATCGGCCATGGGTCATCGGCCGGCGAGGACCCTTCGAGCCTCGCCCAATACGGCGTCGAGGCCTCCGACGTCGCGTCCCCCGGCTACGCCGACCTCAGGCGAGCCCCCACCTCCGCCCCGGACGGTGGGCGCCAGCTGCTTCACGAGCGCACCAGCATCGGGAGCCCCGTCCGTGACGGCCACCAAGGCAACCCGCTCGCCGTCAGGACTGCCACCGAGCACGACTGCCCGTACCCCCTGGTGACGCCTTACCGTCTGTGCCAGCTCGCGCAGCTCGTCGGCGCTCTTTCCGTCGCGTCGCTCGACCACCACTCCGCCGGCGTCTGCTGCAGCGGCCAGTTCGGCTCCAGCACTCTCGACCGCCTGGTGGCGGAGTCGTCCGAGCTCCTTGTCGGCCGCCCGTTGGCGGTCCAAAAGGCGCTGAAGGGCATCGATGACCCCGTCGGGCTCCACCTTCAACATGCTCGATGCTTCATCGAGGACCGCCTCTCGTTGCCGGGAGCGTTCCAAGGCGGCGAATGCCGTCACCGCCTCGATCCTTCGGGTGTTGGCACCGATGGAGCTCTCCGATAGAAGCTCGATCGGTCCGATCATGCCGAGGGCATCTACGTGGGTGCCGCCGCAGAACTCCAGCGAATGCGAGCCGGCCCGGACCACACGTACCACGTCGCCATACTTCTCGCCGAAGAACGCGACTGCTCCCATCGTCTCGGCCTCGCTCCGTGACGCTTCGATGGTCTCGACGTGCTCGTCGGCCAGGACGTCACCTTGCGCCATCCTCACCACGGATTGCAGCTCCTCGGCAGCCAGCGGACCGTGGTGGCTGAAGTCGAAACGCAGGCGGTCTGGCGCCACCAATGACCCCTGTTGTCGTACGTGGTCGCCTAGGACTTCCCGGAGGGCAGCGTGAATGAGGTGCGTGGCGGTATGGCTACGGCGGATCGCCTCACGCCGCTCGCCGTCGATGGTCGCCAGCGCATCCTGACCGGGGAACACCTCCCCGGTCAGGCGCACGCGATGAGCCGTCAGACCAGGAAGGGCGGGCACGGTGTCGTAGACCTCGGCCCGACCGGTCTCGGTCACGATGGTCCCGGTGTCGCCGACCTGCCCGCCGCCTTCGGCGTAGAAGGGGCTCCGGTCCAAGAACACCTCTGCCGTACCCGGTTCCGTCCCGGCCAGTACCCCGATGACCCGGGCCGGGCTCGCGTAGTGATCCCGCAATCTTCCGACGAACTGGGTAGGGCCTTCCCGCTCCAGCAGGTGCCGGTAGCTCTGCTCGTCGGCGGCCGGCGCGACCCGCATGGCCTGGCGGGCGCGCTCCCTTTGTTCGGTCATGTGCATTTCGAATCCACGACGATCCACCGTCACACCTGCTTCACGGGCCAGTTCCTCGGTCAGCTCGATCGGGAACCCGTGGGTGTCGTGGAGGCGGAATGCCACGTCTCCTGAGAGCTCTGCCCTCACCTCGTTCTCCTCGACCTCCGGACCCGATCCCTTGGGTGCCCTCGCGACCGCGTCGAGGGCACCTTGGAGTAGGGTCAATCCCGCCCGAAGCGTCCGATCGAACCCGACCTCCTCTCGCTCGACCACCGACTGCACGACATCGGCCTCGTCTGCGAGCTTCGGGTATGCCTCAGCCATCACCGTCACGGAGGCTTCGACCATTCCGGCACCGACACTGCTCTGTGCACCCAGACGCCTAGCCGCCAGGACGGCTCGGCGGATGATCCTCCGAAGCACGTACCCTCGACCCTCGTTCGACGGCAGGACTCCGTCAGCCACCAGCATCGTCATGGCCCGACCATGATCTGCCATGATCCGCAGCGCCACGTCCTGTTGGGGGTCGTCTCCATAGCGGGCACCCGTGAGCTTCTCGGCTTGCTGGACAAGTGGCCCCAGCACGTCAGTGTCAAAGATCGAGTCCTTCTGTTGGAGGATTGGCAGGATCCGCTCCAAGCCGGCGCCGGTGTCGATGCTCTTCGTCGGAAGGTCCACGAGGGTGCCGTCTTCGCTCCGATTGAACTGCATGAACACCAGGTTCCATATCTCCACGTACCGCTCCGGCGAGCCGTTGGCCGGACCACCGCCTTCCCCATGGGACGGACCCTTGTCGAAGTAGAGCTCCGAACATGGGCCGCACGGGCCGGTATCCCCCATGTTCCAGAAGTTGTCCTCACCCATCCGCTGCACCCGATCGGGAGGCAAGCCGACACCGTCGATCCACATCCCCGCCGCCGCATCGTCCGTGTGATGGACAGTCACCCAGAGGCGATCTCCGTCGATGCCGAGAACCTCGGTGACCAGTTCCCACGCGTAGTGAATTGCCTCTTCCTTGAAGTAGTCGCCGAAGCTGAAATTCCCCAGCATCTCGAAGAACGTGCCGTGGCGGCTCGTGCTGCCCACCACGTCGATATCGAGGGTACGGAAGCACTTTTGGACTGACGTCGCTCGGGGCCATGGAGCCGCTTCCTCGCCGAGGAAGTACGGCTTGAATGGCACCATCCCGGCAATCGTGAAGAGCACCGTGGGATCGTGGGGGATGAGGCTGGCCGACGGCACCACTTCATGACCTTTGGACGCAAAGAACCCAGTGAAGGCCGCCCGTAGCTGGTTCGCATCCATCTGAGGGAGCCTACCGGTCCACCTTCTTCGACTGCCGCAGCCCAAAGAGCACGCCGCCCGGTTGGGGGACGGGCTCACGGCGCAGGTCGCTCCAGAGCTCGGCCTCACGGAGCTCCCTCTCCACCCTCGCGGTGTCGGCCGCGTCACGCACCCGCTCGGACATTCGCCGTGCCGATCTGACCGTCTGGCTCACCACGTGCTGGGGTTCGATGCGCTCGGCCACGCGCCGGATCTCCCGGCGGACGCGGCTCTCAGCCCACAGGGCCCCGCCGGCACCCAAGACCACGCCGGCCAAGAGCCATGCCGGGCGCTTCATCGGCGATCACCCTGCGAGGTCGGGCTGATACCTCGGCCAGCTCTCGGGCCGCTCCCACGGCCGGCTCCTTCCCACCTCTCGCCGTTCTCGCGGAAACGCCGAATTCCTCCGGCGGCGCCGGCCCGGATGGCCAACAGCTTCACCACCGGATTGGCGAGGGTCTTTTGGGCCAGGCGTGAAGCGGACTCCACCGTGGAGGTCACCGATCCGGCATCTTCGAGCACCGCCCCGACCCGGTCCAGCTCGGCCGCAGCTTGGTCGGTCACCCGGCGAGCCTGCGCCACCAGCGGCAGCGACTCTTCGGCGATCTGCTCCACGACCCTCTCGAGTCGCCGCACCTGGGAGACGAGCACCGCCGCCGCGCTCGCTCCGACCAGGGCAGCCACGCACGCCACCACGGCAGCCACCACCACGAGCACCTCACCGGAGGTCATCTGGGGACACTACCGCCGCTGGATCCGCCCTCGGGCCTGCCTCCGAGCCCGGCGCTCACGCCGTGGCCATGCCCACGACCGGTCCAGCCAGACGGAGCCCGCCCAGCGAACCGTAGAACTGCGCATCACCGAAGGCGAAGATCCCCCCGTCGGAGGCCACCTCCCAGTAGCCCCCTCCTGTAGGAGCGCCGGCCATGCCCACGATCGGGGCGTTGAGCGCTTGCCCACCCATCGAACCGTCGAACTGGGCGTTGCCGAAGGCGAAGATCCCGCCGTCGGAGGCCACCTCCCAGTAGCCGCCGCCTGTGGGGGTGGCCGCCATGCCCACGATCGGGGCGTTCAATGGCTTCCCGCCCATCGAGCCGTGGAACTGGGCACTGCCGAAGGAGAAGATCCCCCCGTCGGAGGCCACCTCCCAGTAGCCGCCACCTGTGGGGGTGGCCGCCATCGCCACGATCGGGGCGTTCAACGGCTTCCCGCCCATCGAGCCGTGGAACTGGGCACTGCCGAAGGCGAAGATCCCCCCGTCGGAGGCAACCTCCCAGTAGCCGCCGTCTGTCTGCGTGGCGGCCATGCCCACCACTGGCCGATCGAGCGGATGGCCGCCCATCGAGCCGTGGAACTGGGCACTGCCGAAGGCGAAGACGCCCCCGTCGGAGGCCACCTCCCAGTAGCCGCCGTCTGTCTGCGTGGCGGCCATGCCCACCACTGGCCGATCGAGCGGATGGCCGCCCATCGAGCCGTGGAAAGGGGCGTCCCCGTAGGCGAAGATCCCACCATCGGAGGCGGCCAGCCAGTAACCCAAACCGGTGTGGGGATCCCCGTAGGCGTAGCGAGCCATCGGGACGACTGCAGACTCCCCGTTCGGCGTCGTGACGGTCACGTACGCGTACTTGGAGTACGGCGCGGGCGGCACGATCACCGTCACCGATGTGCTCGACGACGACACGACGAATGCCGGGTTCGAAGGGCCGAAGTCCACTGCCGTCGCACCGGCCAGGTTGGTACCGAAGATGGTCATGAACGAACCTCCGGCCAGAGGGCCAGTCGCCGAGCTGAGGGCCGTGACCGCAGGACAGCCCCCGGGTGGCTGGAGCCCGTTCATCAGCGCCAGGGCATTCGGAGAACCCCAACCAGTAGCCATGTCGTAGCCCGTGGTCGTGGGATAGGCACCTGTGTTGGTGTTGGTGAGGTCGTTGTTGCCCGCAGCGGTCACGTCACTCAGTGCCGGTGAGCCTTGGCTCCCTAAGGCATAGAGCGTTGGATTGATCATCCCGAAGGGACCTCCACACCCCTGTTCGGCGTCTGCCACGGTCGCTGCCCACAGAGGTGCCGCTCCACTCGTGCCACCGACTACTCCCCAGGTCCCGTCCCAGTAGATCACGTACCCCGTCTTCGGATCAGCGTCAGCTGAGACATCTGGCACCTCGCGGCAGTAGCTCCCCGATGGTTGGCCGCACGACGCTCCCTCGCTGTAGGTATTCACGGTGCCCCGGCCGGCCTCGGCCTGCCACGACGGCATGGACCAGGTTCGCGAGATCCCTCCCCCACCGGCCCCGCTCAGCGGAGTCAGCGCGCAGCGCGCTCCGGCGTCCTGGCACGCGTTCCACACCTTCTGATCGGCAACGTTCCCACTGGGAAGTGACGTGCCGCCCACTCCGGTGACGTCCGGTTGGCTGGCCGGGTCGTCGACCTCCAGCTCGGAGTTCGAATTCGGAGACAAATATCCTGCGGACCAACACCCTTCTGATCCCGAGTCTCCAGAAGCCGCGACCACCGTCTGTCCCTGAACGGCCATCTGTTCGAAGATCCGGGCCTCGCTCCCCGGTGTCCCCCCTGTGGCCGGGATGTCCTGCGCTTCACACAATCCCCAGCTGGTGCTCACCACTCTGGCCGCGTCCTGGGACGCGATGGCCGCATACGTGGCGATAGGCCCCCCGGGTGTCACTGTGCTGTTCGGTCCGTCGTAGACGAGGATCGAGCTTCCCGGCGCCAGCGCCGCCACGTCTTCGATGTCGAGAGCCGCTTCCCCGGTCCCTGGCCCGCTTCCGAGCTTCGGGCCACCGTCGACTGTGACCCGCCTCACCGGAGTAGAGATCTGGTAGCACTGCTCGAACCGCTGCACGTCCGACGTTAGGTAGGGCTCCAATTCGTACAGCGCGATGGTCTCGCCGCTTCCCGTTCTCCCTTGGGCATAGAGGTTGCTCAACCCGTAGCTTGTGGCGAGCTGGTCGAAGGTGAGCGGTCCACCTGGGAACGTGAGGTTCGACGCTGCTCGGCACGCCGTCGCCGACCCGTCGCTGCTCCTGACCGAATTGGGCCGTGCCGAGCCGCTTTCGTCTGGGGACGACACTCGGGACGACGACACTTGACCCGAGGGCCCGGGAGCCGATGGACCCGGTGCCGATGGCCCGGGCGTCGCCGGCCCCCTCACCAGGTTTGTGCTCCACCGTGCGACGTTGCTCAGGCCGGTCACACCTCGGATCGCTGCGGTCACGGTATCGGGCACCGTCGGAGCGACAGTGGCCGTGAACGCCGTCCGCCCCGTCGCCAGGCGCACGACAGAGAGCCTGGTGCCGAATGCCCGTTCGACATCTTGCACCGTCCCCGCTGCCGGAAGGAGGAATCCGTCACGGGCCACGGTCCCCGCAGTGATCCCGAAGCTCTCCAACCATGCCCTCACCTCGCTCACCGTCGCCGCCGGCGGAGCGAATCTGGCCTGGAACTCTTGGGGCGTCAGGAAGTGATGGAAGTAGCCGGATCGGGGTGTCGACACCGCTGCTGCCAGCGACGACAGATCGGCGGCGCTGGACGAGGCGAGGGCGACGTCGATGTGCATCGATCGAGATGCCGGGAGCCCTGACTCGATGCGGGATCCTGGCGGGAGGGCTTGGCCCCCCTGGTACAGGGGAGACCGCACGCTCCCTGCCCGGTTCCCGGCGGCAGCCGCGTTTCCCGCAGATACCACAGTCGCCGCGACGAGAGCGACGACGGTCACCACCCACATCCTGATCCCACGCGACGGTGCGGATCTCCGCGATGAGGCGGGCCTTTGCGGTGCGGCGGACCACCGCGGCGGCCCGGTTCCCCACGAACTCGCGGCGAACTGGAACTGGAACCAAAGGCCACGCGCCCTCTCCACTCGACCCGGCTTCCGGTGGAACGTGGGGCGGCCCACACTGCCCTTCGGATCCGACGTCACCGCGCTCCCCTCCGGCCATGTTGGCGTACGCCTATCTCTCGTTCCTGGCCGTGGTCGGTGGGAGTGAAGTACTCGTGCCCTTCGACTTCGGGCGGTCGGTACTGCTGTTCCACCCAACCCCGAGGGTCATCATGGGGGTAGCGGTACCCCACGCCATGACCAATGCCAGATGCCCCGCCGTAGTGGGAGTCGCGCAGGTGGATGGGAACTTCCAGCCCCGGTCGGTTGCGAACTTCCTCCTGCGCCCGCGACAAGGCGACCGTCACGCGGTTCGACTTCGGGGCACAGGCCAAGTACACGATGGCATGTCCCAGTGCCAGCGCCGCCTCGGGCAGTCCCACCGTCTCGACGGCACGAGCCGCCGAGACGGCCACGACCAGACCCTGCGAGTCAGCCATCCCGACGTCCTCGCTCGCCAAGATGATGAGACGTCGAGCTATGTACATCGGGTCTTCGCCCGCTTCCAGCATCCGGGCCAACCAGTACAGGCCGGCATCGGGGTCCGATCCGCGAACGCTCTTGATGAGGGCGCTTACCTGGTCGAAGTGTGCGTCTCGCCCCTGGCGAAACCGGCGGCCCTGGGCACTCTGCACGACGTCGTCCAGGGTCACCGGGAACGGATCGCGATCAGCCTCTGCGCCACGTGTCGGATCCTGAGCTGAGCGGGCAGCCGCCATCGCCACCGCAACTTCAAGCACGGTAAGGAGCAGCCTGGCATCACCTGATGCCGCAGCCACCAACGCCGTCAGCGCTCCGGGATCGGCCTTGGCGTTCTCCGTCACCAACCCTCTCTCGGCCAGGACCCGAAGGTCTTCCTCCTCGAGAGAATTGAGGCGCCATAGGGTGGCGCGACTGAGAAGCGGAGCATTGACCTCGAAGAATGGGTTCTCGGTCGTAGCGCCGATCAGCACCACGAGACCGTCCTCCACCGATGGGAGGAGCACATCTTGCTGGGCCTTGTTGAAGCGATGGACCTCGTCCACGAACAGCATCGTTCCTCGTCCCTGTTCGCCCAAGCGAGCCCGCGCTTCGTCGAGGCAAGCCCTCAAGTCCCGCACCCCCGATTCCACGGCTGAGAGAGGTACGAACGTCTTGGCCGTCATGTCGGCAAAGATTCGAGCCAGGGTCGTCTTTCCCGAACCAGGCGGACCCCAGAGGATCGCCGAACGCAATCGATCGGCCTCTGCCAAGATCCTCAGCGGAGCACCTGGCCCGACCAAATGTCGCTGACCTAGGACTTCGTCCAAAGTCCGAGGCCGCAGGCGGGCTGCCAGTGGCGCCCGCTCTCGAAGGCGCTCCTCGCGTGAGGCAGCGAAGAGATTCGCTTGATCAGCCACTTCCTGTTGCCTTCATTGGTTCCCCACTCCCCACTGGGCAGAGGTGTTCAGCCTGGAGCCGCGGCCCGACGCAGGCCCAGCTCGGCCAGCACCTTGTCGTTCAGCACCGATGGCGCTCCGGTCAGGGGATCGGTGCCTGATTGGGTCTTGGGGAAGGCAATGACCTCCCGAATGCTCTCTTCGCCAGCAAAGATCGCCACCAATCTATCGATCCCGAACGCGAACCCGGCGTGGGGAGGAGCGCCGTGGCGGAATGCGTCGAGTAGGAACCCGAACCGCTTTCTGCCCTCTTCCTCCTCGATCCCGAGGGCGGCGAACACCTCTCGTTGAATGTCGTCTCGATGAATACGGACGCTCCCCGATCCCAATTCCCAACCGTTCAGCACCAGGTCGTACGCCTGTGACCGAACGGCCAGAGGATCGGACACCAGTAACTCCCGGTCGTCGACGTGGGGCATCGTGAACGGATGATGAGCAGCCACGAGGTTCCCCTGCGGGTCGGTGCCGTCGAACATTGGGAATTCCACCACCCAGGCGAAGTGGAATGGTGGCTCCCCCACCGGCTTCCCACCTAGAGCCAGGCGGAAGTGCCCCAGCACCGTGCACACCGTCCGGTGCTCGTCGGCGACCACCAGGAGAAGATCGCCAGGTTCGCCACCGGTCACTTCGAGAAGCCGCTGGCGCTCCAGCGGGGACAAGAAGCGATCAAGTGGTGAGTCCAGCGAGACACCTTCAGCCCCTCCGGTCACCCGGAACCACGCCAGACCTTTCGCCCCGAGGTCCTTGGCCGTCTGCACCAGACCATCGAGTCGATTCCTCCCCAGCTCAGCCCCCTCCGGCACCCGGATCGCCTTCACCGTCGGCGCGCTGAACGCCCGCACTTCGGTGTTCGCGAACACGGTCCCAAGGTCCACCAGCTCCATGTCGAATCGGAGATCCGGCTTGTCGGTGCCGAAGCGGTCCAAGGACTCGGACCAGGTGAGAGTGGGAATGGGCGGCGGCCGCTCACCGGTGGCCACCTCGGCCGCGTCGAGGACTGCCTCAGAGATGAAGCGGAGCACGTCGTCTTGGGTCACGAACGACGCTTCCATGTCCAGCTGCGTGAACTCGAACTGCCGATCAGCACGGAGATCCTCGTCCCGCAGGCAACGCGCCACTTGGAAGTAGCGGTCCACTCCCGCCACCATGAGAAGCTGCTTGGCCAACTGGGGACTCTGGGGCAATGCGTAGAAGGCGCCGGGCTGGAGACGGCTCGGCACCGCGAACTCCCGAGCTCCCTCCGGGGTTGCGGACCACAGGAGGGGGGTCTCCACTTCACAGAAGCCCTGCCGCTCCATTGCCCGGCGGATCGCAGCCACCATGGCTGAACGCAATCGTAGGTTCCGTTGCATCCGGGGGCGCCTGAGGTCCACGTACCGGTTGCGAAGGCGCACGACCTCGTCAACATCCACCCGGTCTTCGACGGGAAAGGGTGGTGGCTCAGCCCGAGCCAGGACGACGACCTCGCACTCACCGATTTCGACATCGCCGGTAGCCAGACTGGGATTCTCCATCCCTTCGGGACGGCGGCGCACCTTACCCGTCACCTGGAGCACGTACTCGCTCCGAACGTCCACCGACCCATCGATCACACACTGGACGATCCCGGTGTGATCCCTCAGGTCCACGAAGGCCAGGTGCTCCCCGTGCTCCCGACGACGAGCCACCCACCCACAGAGTTGCACACGTCGCTCGACGTGATGAAGGTCGACCTGCCCACACATAACGGTACGCATGCTGGTCGCCAGGATCGCAACGGCCTGGTCATCACTCCCGGTCACCTCTGCTCCCCCGCTTGTTCCTTCGTGCGCCCCCGTCTGTGCCCCCGACCCTGCCATCTCCGCGGCGGATGATCGGTCATGCATGCTCGCACCCTCCACTCCAATGCTCTGTTCCACTTCACTCATCGCCGTCGTGACCACGGCGATGCATCTCGGCCACCACGCCGGATCGGGGTACCGTGCACTGGCCACCATGACGACGAAGTGTCCGGACCGTCACCACGCCGCTAGCCTGCTCTTCGGGACCCACGATCAGCGCAACATCGGCACCTGAGCGATCAGCCAGTTTCATCTGTGCCTTCATGGACCGCCCGTCGAACGCCCGGTCGACGCGAAAGCCAGCTCTTCTGAGCTCGGTCACGATCCCCCGTGCCGCCCCGCCCCCGACCACGTCGACCACGAACGCGTCGGGCGGCGGGGGATGCTCGTGCATCGTCCCTTCGGCTGAAGCGGCCAGCAGTAGCCTTTCTATGCCGATGGCGAACCCGATACCTGGCGTGGGGGGACCGCCCATCATCTCGACCAGCCCGTCGTATCGTCCCCCACCTCCGACCGCATTCTGGGCAGCTTCGATCGAATGCGCCGTGAATTCGAAGGTCGTTCGACTGTAGTAGTCGAACCCCCGCACGAGACGGAAGTCCAACGTATAGCTCACCCCCAACTCATCGAGCCCCTCTCGAAATCGCCGAAAGTGGGCGGCGCACGGATCACAAAGGGAGTCCACCAACTTCGGCACTCCTTCAATGGCAGCTTGACACTCGGCAGTCTTGCAGTCGAGGATGCGAAGTGGGTTCCCGCCAATGCGCCCGCGGTGGTCATCGCAGAGCAGCGCCTTGCGCTTCTCCAGGTCCTCACGCAACCTGTCCACATATGCAGGCCTGCACGTTGCGTCACCCATGGAATTGACCTTCAATTCGACTTTCCGCACTCCAGTGCCCTCGATGAAGTCGGCGGCAATCGTCACCACCTCGATATCCAGCTCTGGGTCGGCTGATCCGAGAACCTCCACTCCGAGCTGGTGATGCTGGCGGTACCGACCGGCCTGGGGACGTTCGTGGCGGAATGCCGGCGTCACGTACCAAGCCTTCCACGGGATCGTCGGTCGACGTTCGATGAAGGCTCGTGCCACTGAGGCCGTACCTTCGGGCCGGAGAGCGATCACCCTTCCGTCACGATCGGCGAACTCGTACATCTCCTTCCCCACGACATCGCTGTCGACGCCGATCCCCCGACGGAAGATCTCGGCATATTCGAACATCGGACTCACCACCAGGCCGTAATTCGCCCGCTCCACCTGGCGTGCGAACGAGGCCGTCAGCTCTTCCCAGCGCCACGACTCCGGCCAGAGGACGTCGTGGGTGCCGGTGGGCGCGCGCGGCTCAGTCGAGACATCTGCATCCATCCCGACTACCCCTTCCGTCCGGGAAGTTGGCGATATGCATCGAACACGCCGTCCAGGTGCTTGAGTGCTGCGATGAGCGACTGCAGATGGGTGGGGTCAGCAAGCTCTACGTCAAATGCCATCCTGCTCACCTGATCGGGAGTGGTGACCGTTCGAGCGGAGACGATGTTCAGATGATGTTCGGACACCACTCGGCTGACATCGGTGAGCAGCCGGGCGCGGTCGAAGGCCAGAACCTCCAACGTCGCCAGGAACATCGCACCCCCTCCACGGTCCCACTCCACTTCGATCAATCGCTCTTGGGAGCGGATCGACAAGGCGGCGGCATTGGCGCAGTCTGATCGGTGGACCGAAATGCCGCGACCTTGGGTGACGAACCCGATGATCTGATCGTCGGGCACCGGAGTGCAGCATCGAGCCAGGTGGACCATGACGTCGTCGAGCCCCTCTACGTAGACTCCCGCCGGCGCTTGGCGGCCAGTTCGGCCCCGGCGAACACCGCGCACGGCCGTCGTCGGAAGCTGCTCTTCCTCTCCAATCCGCAACTCCCGTGCCAGGCGTTGGACCACTGACTGGGCTGACACCTGTCCTTCGCCGATCGATGCGTACAGTGCATCGACGTCACCCAACCCCATGCTCTGGGTCACCTGAGTCATGGCGTCGGAGGCCATCACCTTGTGCACCGGCATCCCGTCCCTGCGCATGCAACGAGCAAGATCCTCGCGTCCAGTCTCAATGGCGTCCTCGCGTCGTTCGCGACTGAACCACTGTCGGATCTTGTTCCGTGCTCGGGCCGAAGCAACGATCTTCAGCCAGTCTCGAGTCGGTCCGGCCGTCGCAGACTTGGACGTGACGATCTCCACCGTGTCGGCTGATGCCAGGATCGTGTCCAACGGGACCAGCCGGCCATTCACCTTTGCGCCGATGCACCGGTGTCCCACCTCGGTGTGGATGGCGTACGCGAAGTCGACGGGAGTCGATCGAGCGGGAAGTGCGATCACCTTTCCCTTGGGAGTGAAGACGTAGACTTCGTCCTGCTGGAGATCCAGCTTCAGTGCTTCGAGGAATGCGACGGGGTCTGACAGCTCCCGATCGGCATCGGCGAGTCGCTGCATCCAGGCCATTTCGGTGGCTACGACGTGGCCCTCTTTGTACCCCCAGTGCGCAGCAATGCCGTACTCGGCCTTCCGGTGCATCTCGGGGGTGCGCACCTGCACCTCGATCGGCTTGCCGTCCAGTCCGATCACCGTCGTGTGCAGCGACTGGTAGAGATTGAACTTTGGAGTGTTGATGTAGTCCTTGAACCTCCCCTGGACGGGCGGCCAGATCGCATGGATGGCGCCCAAGGCGGCCCAGCACTCCTTTTCGGTGGCCACGTGCACTCGAATTCCCACCAGGTCGTGGATGTCGTCGAACTCCTTCCCTCGGATCACCATCTTCTCGTAGATGCTCCAGAGATGCTTCGGCCTTCCGGTCACCTCGGCGTCGATGCCGGCAGCGTCCATCCGGGATCGCACCGCTTTCAGCACAAGTGTGAGGTACTCCTCACGCTGCGGTGCGCGGTTGGCAACCATCTGCTCGATCTCGGCGTACCGTTTGGGATGGAGGGTGGCAAAGGCGAGGTCTTCGAGCTGCCACCGGACCTGCTGAACCCCCAACCGGTGTGCCAGCGGGGCGTAGATGTCCAGCGTCTCCTGGGCCGTGCGGCGTTGCTTCCATTCCGGCATGACAGCGATCGTCTGCATATTGTGCAGACGATCCGCCAGCTTGATCAGCAACACTCGCCAATCCGCGGCCATCGCCACCAGCATCTTGCGAACCGTGGCTGCCTGCTGCTCTTCTTTGGAGTCGAACTGCAGACGGTCGAGCTTGGTCACCCCGTCGACCACTCCCGCCACCACTGGACCGAACTGGTCCCGCACGGTGTCGAGAGTCAGTGCGGTGTCCTCGACAGCATCATGGAGAAGTGCTGCTGCGACCGTCAACGAGTCCAAGTCCAAGCCGGCCACGATCCCGGCCACGGCGACCGGGTGCGTGATGTAGGGCTCCCCCGAGCGCCTGAATTGTCCGGCATGCACGGACGCCGCCACCCTCCCGGCCCGCCTGACCACCTCGACGTCTTCACCTGGGCGGTGGCTCTTCAGCCGGGCGAGCACCGGCTCCAGGAGGTCTTCGATCAACCCGTCAGCAGTGGCATCCGATCCCAGGTAGGTTCCACCGGTTTGGCCGCTCCCGCTCTCCCCCGGAGCTCCGCTCGCTGGGTCCATGACTCCACCCGCAGTCAGAGCCCCGCCAGGGACCGACAGTCTGGCCAGGGCGCTCATCCTCTCACGCTACCTGAACCTGCGCCGTATTCAGCCGCAATCGACCCGCCAGGAGCGACGCCCGCCACCTCAGATGGACGAAAAGGCGGTCCGGGGAGTTCAGCGCCGCTTGCGCTTCTTCCCACCGCTCTTGCGCGGTCGTGGCGGCGGCTTCCGAGTGCCCGCCCCGGTGGTCGACCCACTCGCGACCCGCGCCCCCGTACCACCTGCCGTGGCGGCTCCGGGGGAAGCGCCACCCTGGTTCCTGCCCGCCGGCTGTGTCGGGCCACGCCCTCTCCCGACACCAGCCCCGGTACGACTCCGGTTGCCCTCTCCGGGCGATCGAGCCTGTGACGCACGGGCCATACCGGGACGGAGGGCCGCTCCCCCCCTTCCCGTGCTCCCGCCGGCTCGAGCCTGCCGGGAGGCGGTCCCACCCATTGCCCCACCACCGGCACCGGCGAGCGCCGCTGCTGCTGCCGGGGTGAGCAACCCCATGCGATCACCACGCGCTTGAAGGCGCTGGCGTACAGCGACGTACCGGGGCTCGTGCTCCTTCAGCATGGCCAGGACCGGTGACGCAATGAAGATGGATGAGTAGGCTCCGCTGATCAGCCCGACGGTAAGAGCTAGTCCATAGTCTTGGAGCGTCGTCGCCCCGAGGAGCTCGGCCCCGATGAGGAGCACCGACAGGACCGGGAGAACGGCGACCAGGGAGGTGTTGATGGACCTCGCCAAGGTCTGGTTCATAGACAGATTGATCATCTCTGAATAGGTCATGCGGCCGGACGCGCCGAAACCCTTGGTGTTATCTCGGACTCGGTCGAACACCACCACCGTGTCGTAGAGCGAGTACCCGAGGATCGTCAGAACAGCGATCACGGTGTCCGGGGACACCTGGAACCCCGTCAACGAGTACACGCCGATGGTCACCAGCAGGTCGTGGACCATGGCGATGAAGGCCGCCAATGCCATTTTCGGCTCGAACCTGAAGCTGATGTAGACGGCAACGACCACGAAGAAGACAATGAGCGCTTCCAGTGCCTTCTGCGTCACCTGCCCACCCCACGTGGGCCCGACTCGTGTGATGGACACCGATGTCTCGCGCACGTGCGCCGCCTGCGCCAACGCCGCCTCCACCTTGCCCGAGACCTCGGACCGTTTCGCAGCCGGAAGGCTGTTCAGGTCGGCCTGAACTTCAACGGTCCTCGACCCACCGCTCCCGAGCACCTCGACGGTGGGCTGGCTCAGCCCGGCTGCAGTGACGAGGTTCTCCACCTGGGACTGTGACAGAGTGCTCGTCTTCACGATCCAGGCTGTACCGCCCTTGAAGTCGATCCCCAGGTTCAGCCCTCGGAACCCCAGAGAGACGATTCCGGCGACGATGACGACTGCCGAGATAGCGAACCACCACCGACGTCGGCCAACGAAGTCGAACGAGGTCTCGCCACGGTAGAGGCGCCGGAACGCTCCAGGACCCTTTGCGCCTGCGCCTCGCCTGGCTCGGACAGCTTCGCGCTGGCTCTCGTCCTCCTCGAGCTCCTCGGCCAGCTCCTCGGGGGACTCGTCCCCGTCGTCGTCCTCGACCTCATCTCCCTCAAAAGTCTGGCCGCCGTCGATCACGCCGTCCTGCCCCTCGGAGTCGTCCACGTCGTTCCCCCCGACCGGCTGACCGGACCCGCCTTGGACCATGTCGCGGAGATTCTCGTCGTGGCGCTCGAAAGGGCTCACGCCTCGACTCCAGAGTCCATCGCCAGACCGCGGGCCATTCCGATGCCCCGAGCCTGCGCCAATCGTTCATTGCGTCCGAGCAGGATCACCAGCGGTCTCGTGAAGAAGTAGGTCATGAACACATCCATCAGGGTGGACAGTCCCAGGAAGAAGGCGAAGCCCTTCACTTCGCCGACCGCCACGAGGTAGAGGACTACGGCAGCAGCCAGGGACACCAGGTCGGCAGCCAAGACCGTCCTCCAAGCGCTCCGGAACCCACGGTCCACGCTGGTCCTCACCGTTCGACCGGACCTCGTCTCGTCCTTCAAGCGCTCGAAGTACACGATATAGGAGTCCACGGTGATACCGATGGACACAATGATGCCCGTCACTCCGGCCAGGTCGAAGCTCGGGGCCAGCGTGGTGTGCCCCAGTGCTGATATCAGAGACCAGAGCAATGCCGCGGTCACGACGAGTCCGGATAGGACAACCACTCCCAGGAGCCGGTAGTAGAAGATGGTGTACAAGAGGACCAGAAGGAGGCCGGCAATGCCAGCCCCGAGACCGGCCTTGAGCGAAGACGAGCCGAGCGTGGGCGACACGGTCTGAAGGGTCAGCTCCTTCAGTCGGATCGGAAGCGAACCGTAGTTGAGGGCCAATGCCAAGTTCTGCGCGTCCTGCTGAGTGAGGTGGCCGGAGATCTGCACGTTCGAGAATGTCTTGAAGGTGCTTGTGTTCGGTTCGGTGATCGGCGCCGACTGGACCACTCCGTCGAGCTCGATCCCGATGACCTCGTGGAAGTACTGCTTGGCCATTGAGTTCCACTGCGACAGTCCCTGAGAGGTAAGGGTCATCTGCACCACCCACTGACCCAGTGATGTCTGCACGGCGATGGCCTTCTTCACGATGTGCCCGTCGAGTTCCTTGGGGCCCAACAGGTATCGATCTGAGCTTGTTCCCGGCAGGCCGGGAAGCAGCACCGTGGCTGTCGGACTGTCGACCTTGGTGGACCGGTACTGGGCCAGTGTCGGTGTCGGGGTGCCGGTGTAGCCGACTCCTGTTCCAGAACCCGCGGTGCCCTTCAAGTTCGACGTGACGAGCTGGTACGGCGCCTTACAGCTCGTTGGAAGAGCCTTGGGAACCGTCGAAGTGGTGGTCGAACCCTTCTTCGCCGCAGCCGGGGAGTACGGAGGGGCGTAGCACAGGGCCGGGCGGAAGTAGAGCTGGGCCACTTGGCCGATGGTCTTCAGGACCTGTTGGGAGTTCTTCACTCCAGGCACCGACACCACGATCTCGTTGCCCTGAGTACCGACCGTAGCTCCCGACACGCCCAATCCGTTCACCCGATTGGTCAAGATCGTTACCGTCTCTGACAGGTCCGAGGCCGAAGCCTTCTGCACTGGTTGGTACACGACGGAGAACCCGCCAGCCAAGTCCAACCCCAGGAGCGGCTTCCAACCTCCCGCCAGCGTGGCGGCCAGTGATCCGAAGGCCACGGCAAGTACCAGCACCACGCTCAACAACAGTGACTGGTGCCGTCGAGCCTGAGCCCGTGACGAAGGAGGGCTCACTCCTCCTCTCCGTCCTCTCCGGACTCTGTCGTCAGGTCCTCCGGCGACAGGTCCTCCGGCGACCTACCTTTGCCGCTTCGGGCGTTCGACTGGCTCGCCGGGCCATCACCGAGCCCGTCATCGGAGCCTTCGCCGTCGCCTTCGCCGTCTCCCTCACTGTCGAAATCGAGCTCGGCCTCGGGCAGACCGTCTTGGCTCGGCTCAACTTTCGGCTCGATCTTTCGAGCAATGGCGTTGCGCACCAGGACCATCCTCGTGGCGGCTATCCCTGGCTCGCCCCCCTCTTCTGAGAGCTGAGCACCGGTCACGATGGTCACGTGCTCAGCGTCCAGTTCGAGCACCGTCCCTACGATTCCCCCGATGGTCAAGATGTCATCGCCCACGGTGATCTCGGACTGATTGGCCCTCTGCCTCCTGGCCCGCTGCTGCTGGGGGCGCAGGAGGAGGAAGTAGCCGGCCAACCCAATCACCACCAGGAACAGGATGAACGTGAAGCTCCCACTACTCGTGGACTTGCTGGACGATTTCGCCGCAGCCAGGAGCGGCCCCACCAGGGCCAGGCCCAAGGTCATTGGAGCCCCGTCACCGGCCACGCCGGGAGCGCCAGGTGTGCCACGCGCGCCATGTGCGCCAGGAAAAGTCTCGGCCGGGGAGAGGACACGGGGTTCACAGGGGAGCTACCATACAGCCTCATTCCGCCAGCAGGTGGCACGGTCGCCGGGCATCGGCACCAGCATGCGGGGGCGGCCGCCGGGCATCGGTTCCAGCATGCGGGGGCGGTGTGCGGGGGGTGGGCGGAGACTTGCCGGCCTTGTCCCGAGGCACCACCTCCGGCGGCCCGCGCACCCACCGCTCGGGCGACCCCGAAGTCCGGGACCTTCGAGTGCAGCGATATACACTTACCCCGACCAGGACCTGTGCATTGACCTGCGGTCATCGCCGGCCAGCAATGTTCGAACGAGGTGGGGGATGGGATCTGAAGACCCCAAGGTGCTGATCGTCGAAGACGACGCCGACATTGGACAGCTCCTCACATCGATGCTCGGTCGTGAGGGCTACTCGGTTACTCTTGCCACCACCGGGCGCGACGGGATCCGAGCCTTCCACGAGTCTCGTCCCCAACTCGTGATCCTCGACGTCGGTCTGCCCGACCTTGACGGGTGGCAGGTGCTCGAACGCATCCGGGACATGAGCGACACGCCGATCCTCGTGCTCACCGCCCGCTCGTCCGAGCGAGACAAAGTTCGCGGATTGAACGCGGGCGCCGACGACTACCTGACCAAGCCCTTCAGTCGGATCGAGCTTCTGGCTCGACTCCAGGCGATCCGACGGCGCCAGACCACCGCGACCCCTACCCGCACCACCTTCGATGACGGGAGGATCCGCGTGGACTTCACCCGCCAGGAAGTCGTGGTCGACAACGAGCTGGTCGTCTTGACCCCGATCGAATTTCGCCTACTGTCCGCCCTGGTCCGCCATGTCGGCCAGATACTTTCCGCCGACCAGTTGGTCGAGTTTGCTTGGCAGGACCCCACTGGTCTGGCCCCGGCCCGGGTCAAGTACGCCGTCTTACGGCTTCGCCGAAAGCTCTCGTGGGACTTCTCCGAGGACTCGCCCATCGAAACGGTAAGAGGGTTCGGCTACCGCTACGTCCCGAACGTCAGGAGCTGATTTTGAGCTCGGCGCCGGACCAGGTCGGCGGGCCGACTTCGGCGCCGGACCCAGACGCCACAAAGAGCCGCCGCCTGCTCTACGGGAACCTCAGAAGACAGCTTCCGCTGTTCGCCGCGGCCGGAGCATTGTCACTTCTGGTTGCGCTCATACCGTTCCCCCACGACCGCACCGCCGAAGCTCTGGTGGCCGGCGTCCTGTTCTTCGCACTGACCGCCGCTGCCGTGTTGCTCCCGTGGCCTCGGCTTCCGCTGTGGGTATGGCCGTCACTTCCCATCGGCTACATCGGGGTCGTCGCCCTGCTCCGCGATGCCCAGCACGGCTCCGTGACGGGTCTTACCGCCATCTACTTTCTCCCCGTCGTATGGGTCGCCTACTACGGACGGTCTACTCACCTGGTTGCTGCGCTCACCGCTGTCGCCGCCGCTCTCATCGTTCCGATGCTTCTCGTCGGCGCCCCCTTTTACCCCACGTCGCAGTGGCACGTGGTGGCGGTGATCATCGTGGGATCATCCCTCCTGTCCTTCACCTTCCTCGCCGCACTGAACCGTGAGCGTCGGCTGCTTGCCGATGTCGCCCGGCAGAGCCAGCTGACGCTCCAAGGTGCCGAGGCAGCGGAGGCCGCCCGCGAGCAACTTTCATCCCTCCTCCGAGCGGCCACTGGCACCGCCGTGATTGGCGTCGACGAGCAAGGCACCGTGACTTTCTTCTCGGTCGGCGCAGAACGACTGTTCGGCCTGGCATCGTCTGATGTCGTCGGGCACATGCGCTTCACCGACTTCCTGGAACCTGACGAGATCGAACAACACCCATTCACGTTTCCCCAGAGTGACGCCGACAAAGGGCGAAGTACCCCACCCGACGAAGTGGTCTGGACCTACACCACCAAGGACAACCAGCGGCGGAAGTTCACCGCTACGATCACCCGCCAGTCACAAGACGCGACGCGGCCCGGTGGGTACGTGATCGTCTCCAGTGACGTCACCGAACGTGAGGAGCTGGCGCACGAGCGCGAGCGGCTGTTGGCGATACAGGGAGAGGCTGCCGAGGTTTTGGCTCAACAGAATGCCCAGCTCAAAGAGCTGACCACGGTGAAGGACGACTTGGTGGCCACCGTCTCTCACGAGCTCCGCACCCCGCTCACCTCGATCCTCGGGTTTGCCGAGCTCCTCATGGACGACGAGTTCTCCGACTTCTCCGACGTTCCGGGGCGCATCTCGGAGGATCAGCGACACATGCTGAGGGCCATCACGCGGAATTCCCGTCAGCTCCTCCATGTGGCTAACGACCTGCTCGACGACCCCGCATTGGGAAATGGGCGAGGGGTCCGCTTCATCCCTACCGACGTCACAACTCTCGCTGGCGAAGTCGTCGACGAGATGCGGACGACGAGCGGCGGCCACGTGGAGATATCCCTTGTGAGGGTGACAGGGATGGGTTGCACCGATGACGACGGGATCGTCATCAACTGTGACCCGCCCCGGATTCGCCAGCTCCTCACCAACTTGCTCTCGAACGCCGTCAAGTTCAGCCCGTCCGGTGGAAAGATTCAGTTGCGCTTGACTTCGCTCGGCCCGCTGGTCCGCATCGACGTGAGTGACGACGGCCCGGGGATTCCGCCGGAAGACCGCGATCAGCTCTTCGACCGATTCTACCGCTTGGCGTCGGCCAAACATAAGGATGTGCCAGGTAGTGGGCTAGGTCTAGCGATTGCTAAGTCTGTGGTGGATGCCCACAGCGGAACCATCGAGATCGTCGATATCCCGGACTGGTCCACCACGTTTCGTATCCATCTCCCAGCCCCGTCGTCGCGTGACGCACCGTCCGCCGAGGTAAAGCCAGCTCCCCTGCAGCCGCCTCCCTAGAGCCGACTCCCTGCAGCCGCAGAGCCCCCCGTCCGCCGCCTCAGAACAGACGCGGCTCTGGTGCCTCGCCTTCGGGTGCTGTCTGGTCGGCGTCCTCTCCCCTCACGTGGGCCCATGCTCGCCGGGTGGGGATACGCCCTCTCGGCGTGCGCTGGATAAGCCCCATTTGGAGCAAGAACGGCTCGTATGCGTCCTCGATCGTGTCTGGTTCCTCCCCTATGCACTGTGCCAGGGTGGTGAGCCCCACGGGTTGCCCGTCGAACCGCCGGCAGAGTGCGTCGAGGATGGCCCGATCCACCTTGTCGAGCCCTAGGACGTCGACTCCGAAGACTTGGAGCCCTTCTTCGGCAATGCCTTCGGTGATGACCCCATCGCCACGTACTTCGGCAAAGTCGCGCACACGGTGCAACAGGCGGTTCGCGATCCGAGGAGTGCCCCGCGACCGAGCTGCGATGAGAGCCGCACCTTCGGGCTCGACGGGCACTCCGATGATCCCGGCCGATCGGACGACGATGGATTTCAGCTCGTCAGCTTCGTACAGGTCCAGGCGCCCGACGAACCCGAACCGGTCGCGCAGTGGTGCGGCGACCAGTCCGGTGCGGGTCGTCGCCCCGACCAGCGTGAACCGAGGAAGGTCCAAGCGGATCGATCGCGCCATCGGCCCCTTGCCGATCACGATGTCGAGCTTGGCATCTTCCATCGCCGGGTACAGGATCTCCTCTACTACCCTTGGAAGCCTGTGGATCTCGTCGATGAACAGGACGTCGCCCTCTTCGAGCGCCGTCAGGAGTGCCGCCAGATCACCGGCGCGAGCGAGGACCGGACCCGAGGTCACCCGCAAGCCGACACCCATCTCCGACGCCACGATCCCGGCCAGCGAGGTCTTTCCCAGACCAGGGGGTCCGGCGAATAGCAGATGGTCGACCGGCTGCCGTCTGCGCCTGGCTGCCTGGAGCACGATGCTCAAGTGCTCGACCAGGTCGGCCTGCCCGACGAACTCCCCGAGCGAACGGGGTCGCAAGCCTGCTTCTTCGATCTCCTCGTCCGGTTCGGCCATCGGTGCCACTGCCCGCCCGACGCCGTCCTCGGTGCCCTCCCCGGTCACTCCCCCGGTCAATACGTCGCGACGGGCCCCGGGAGTCATCGAGTTGCCAGCTCCCTC
The DNA here is from genome assembly GCA_021791635.1 of Actinomycetes bacterium. Lineage (GTDB taxonomy): Bacteria > Actinomycetota > Acidimicrobiia > Acidimicrobiales > RAAP-2 > JAJYWF01. Next base: position 18,850 of record JAJYWF010000008.1, on the reverse strand, counting down.
AAAGCCAGGCGGAGCATCTCTTCCACGCCGACGTCGGCGTCGATTCCATCGAGTGCCACGCGGATCTCCTCGGGGCTGTAGCCCAGTTCGACCAAGGCGGCTCGAGCCTCGGCCCGGCTCGCGCTGGAGCCAACCCCCATCGGCGCGCCCTGTCCGGAGAGGTCCGGAAGGTCGAGGCGGCTCTTCAGGTCGATGAGGAGGCGGGCTGCCGTCTTTCGACCAACTCCGGGCACGGCACACAAGGTCTCGACGTCGTCTTCGAGGACCGCCGTCGAGAGCGAGGCTGGCGAGAGGACTGAAAGGACCGAAAGGGCCAGGGACGGGCCTACTCCGTGAGCTCCCAAGAGTGCCTCGAAGCAGCGCCGCTCGTCGTCGTGCAAGAACCCGTAGAGGACGATGGCGTCCTCCCGTACGTGGGTGTGGACGTGCAAGAAGATCGTCGGTCCACCCGAGCCGACGGCGGTCACAGTGCCCGGAGTGACGCACACGCGGTAGCCGACACCACCCACTTCGACGACGATCTCGCCCGTACCGGTCACCGCTGCGACCGTCCCGCGGAGAGACCCGATCATGTCCTGCCCCCTTCCTTCATGTTCGAACCGACCGTCATCCCGTACGTCTCCGAGGTACCTCCCACCGCCGTACGGACCGCCCGATGGAACGAGGAGGATGCCAGATGACAGACGGCGAGGGCCAGGGCATCGGCAACATCGGCGGGTCTCGGGACGATCTCGAGCCCCAACGTCGCCGCCACCATTCGTTGGACCTGGTCCTTCGACGCGGCTCCGTACCCAACGACGGCTTGCTTCACTTCGTTGGGGGTGTACTGCACCACGTCACATCCGAACTTTGCGGCGGCGGCTAGTGCCAGCCCGCTCACCTGGCCCACCGACATCGCCGTTCGAGCGTTCACCTGGAAGAAGACCCGCTCGACCACCACCGCCTCGGGATGAAGGTCGTCCATCAGTGAATCGATCTCATGCTGGACCATCCAGAGTCGCTCGTGGAGTGGGGCCGCCGGGTCCGTCTCGATGACCCCCGCGACCGACGCCGCCATCCCCCCCCTACCGGTGGAATGGACCAGGCCGTACCCGCAACGTGACAGGCCTGGATCGATCCCAAGAACGAACACCCGTTCGATCCTAGTCCGGTAGGCCCACGGCGCGGTGGATCGTCGGCGCGCTGGGCCTGGGTCGACCCAGAAGAATCCTCAGCCTTCGAATTCGGCGAGGACCTGATCTGAGATGTCGTAGTTCGCGTGAACGGCCTGCACGTCGTCGTGGTCGTCCAACAGCGAGAGGAGCTTCAGGATCTTTCGGGCCTCACCGTCATCGGTCACGGGCACCGCCGTGGTCGGAACCAGGCTCAGCTCGGCGGTGGTCGGGACAATGCCGGCCTCCACGAGTGCGTCCCGGACACCCCCCAGGTCCTGTGGTGCGCACGTGAGCTCCCATCGGTCACCGCCGTCGGAGAGGTCTTCGGCTCCGGCCTCCACCGCCACCTCCATGATCTTGTCCTCGTCGAGGGTGCGATCGAGGGACAGCGTGCCCTTGCGTTCGAACTGCCAGCTCACCGCGCCCGGCTCGGCCATGGAACCTCCGTTTCGGCTCAGGAGGTTACGGATCTCGGCCCCGGTCCGGTTTCGATTGTCGGTGAGGGTCTCCACGATCACGGCTACGCCCCCTGGTGCGTAGCCCTCATAGGCGACCGCTTCGTAACGGACACCCTCGAGCTCGCCGGTTCCACGCTTGATAGCCCGCTCGATGGTGTCCATGGGGACCGATGCATCTCGGGCCTTCTGGTACATCGTCCGGAGCGATGCGTTGGAGTTGAGGTCACTCCCGCCTTCTCGGGCCGCCACCTCCAGTTGGCGGATCAGTTTGGCGAAGAGCTTGGAGCGCGCCTGGTCGGCCGCGCCCTTGCGATACTTGATCGTGGCCCATTTGGAGTGACCGGACATCTTCTTCCCTTCCTCCAGGCGACCCCGCATTCGGCGCGGGCCACCGTCCGCCGTCGATGCTACCGGTCCGCCACCGGACCGCACGATACCGGCCCGGCCCCTCGACACCCCGGCCCGGCCCCTCGACACCGCTTCCCTTGAGCCTAGAGCCCGGCCCCCTTTACCCCAGCCATGCGAGCGAACAGCCGGTGCACATCCCTGCTGTTCGTGAGCTCGGGATGGAACGCCGACCCGAGGGCGTTGCCCTGCCGGCACAGTGCCGGATCGCCCCCAGCCGAACCGTCCCCCCGGAGATCACCTCCGTGCTCTTCCGTCTCGGGTCCCGACAGTGCGCTCGAGTCCTGGCCCGACCAATTCCGCACAGACAGGCGGGCGATGCGGGCCAGGACCTGGACGTCGGGACCTACCGACACCACCCGGGGAGCCCGGATGAAGATCGCCGGGAGCTCCCCCCCCTCCGACCAGGGTGCACCGACCCCGTCGGGCGCTGTCGGAGGTGGGGTTCCGGACGAAGACCGGTGGAGCATCGTCTCGAACGAGTACCGCTGGCGGCCGTACCCGTTCCTGCGGACCGTGCAATCGATGACCCCGAAGGTTCGTTGGTCCGGCCGACCGTCCTCCACCCGGGTGGCGAGGAGGACCAGCCCCGCACAGGTCCCGAGCACCGGAAGACCGGCGTTGAGCTCTCGCTCCAGTGGGTCGAACAGACCGGTCGACTCCAAGAGCAGCGAGAGGGTGGTGGACTCGCCTCCGGGGAGCACGATGCCGTCCAAGCCCTGCAGATCACCTCGTCGGCGTACTTCGCTCGTGTCGACACCCAGGTCGGCAAAGGCTCGTGCGTGCTCCCGTACGTCACCTTGGAGGGCCAGTATTCCGATCACCGCAGAACGCCGCCACGCTGGCCGCAGCCGTCACCACTGTCCGTGCTCATGACCCGGGGTTCGGTCACGCCCCCACCCACAGGTCGCCCGGAGGCAGCACCCAAAGGTCGCCCGGAGACGGCACCGGAGGTCGCCCAAGGCGACACCGCATCGACGGTGCCTACCAGCCGCGCTGGGCGAGACGCTCGGTCAGCTCTGAGAGCTCCTCACCGGGCATGGCCCGACCCAGACCGGTGCTGACCTTGGCGACGGTGTCGGGCTCGTCGAAGTGAGCGGTCGCCTCGACCACGGCTCGGGCCGTTCGCTCGGGTTCGGCGCTCTTGAAGATCCCCGACCCCACAAATACCGCTTCGGCCCCAAGCTGCATCACCAACGACGCATCAGCCGGGGTGGCGATCCCCCCGGCACAGAAGAGGGGGACCGGGAGCCTCCCGGCTTCTGCCACCTCGCGGACGAGACCAATCGGTGCGCCGAGCGATTTGGCCCATCCGAACAGCTCGGCGCTGTCGGCCTGCGTCAGGCGACGGATGTCACCGATGATCGAACGCAGGTGCTTCACCGCTTCGACCACGTTCCCGGTGCCGGCTTCTCCCTTCGAGCGGATCATGGCTGCGCCTTCGGAGATGCGCCTGAGTGCCTCGCCCAAGTTCGTAGCCCCGCAGACGAACGGTACGGTGAACGGCCATTTGTCGATGTGGTACGCCTCGTCGGCGGGAGTCAGCACCTCGCTCTCGTCGATGAAGTCCACGGCCAATGCTTGGAGGACCTGGGCCTCGGCGAAGTGGCCGATCCGGGCCTTGGCCATGACCGGGATGGTGACCGCCTCTTGGATCCCGACGATCAGCTCGGGATCGCTCATGCGCGCCACACCGCCGTCGCGCCGTATGTCGGCCGGAACCCGCTCGAGCGCCATCACCGCAACGGCGCCCGCGTCCTCGGCCACCTTGGCCTGGTCGGCGGTCACCACGTCCATGATGACTCCACCCCGCAGCATGTCGGCCAAGCCCCGCTTGACGACGAAGCCACCGGTCGTGCGCTCTGACGCTCCGTCCCCATCGCTCATGGCTCCATCCTACCGAGCCCGCATGGGCACCCGTCATCTGCCATCCGAGGGAGCCCGGGACCGTGCCGTATCCGAAGGAGCCCGGGACCGTGCCGTCTGGTGCCGCGGCACTGGCGCTCGCCGGTGCCCTCACCACTCGGTCAGGGCCGCACTCCGCACCTCGGTGTCGTCGAGCACGCCCAACGTCGGTCCTCCCCGGGAACCCACCATGGGATCGATCCACAGCCAGCGCGTTAAGGCCCACCGGCGCCCGGTGAACACCGACCCTGGTTCCGGCCCGGCACCGCCGGCCATCGCCTCGAGCGCCCGCTGGAGACCTCTCGGCGACCGGACCGCGGACACCGCCTCCTGATCGGCTCGGTACTCACGGCCTCTCCCGAGCGCCCGATGGACGATCCCGTCGTGGCCGGTGATCCTGACCAACGGAGCAAGGACCGCCACCGCCGCTTCCGACACCGCGGCGTCCTGGCACTTCAGGTGCATGAGCTCGTGGGCGACGACCCCTTCGAGCTCCAACAGGTCCAGGGCGTCCAAGAGCCCCGAGGTGACCACCAGCGCGGCTGGTCCCGTCCCGCGCCCCACCGAGCAGGCATTGGGCACCGGGTCCGTCACCAGCCACAGACCCGGCGGCCGGACCCCGCACGTAGCGCACAGACCCTCGACCAGGTTGGAAAGGCGCGGGAGGTCCGACCCGTCGATCCGGCGGCCTCCTATCACCCTGAGGACGTACCTGTTGGCCCGACGGGCTACGCCGATCGCCACCGCTGCCGCCACCACCACTGCTGCGACGACCCCGGCAACCAGCCCGACGGCGAACCCCAGGACCAACCCGGCCACTGCCCCCGGCACCCCGGCGGCCCCGATCAGGAGAAGTCGCCGGCGGCGGAGGTTCGACCGGATCCTGGTGTCGAATGCACTTCGTGTGGCCGCCTCGGAGCGCTTCGCCCCAGTCGCGGCGGCTGACGTCGGAGACCCTCCGAGGACCGACACCGATCTCCCGCCTGACCCCCCTCTGGACTGGGCCCCCGACGTGCCCGTCGCCGCCCCGGACGCTCCCGTCGTGCCGCGGCCCGCGCTGCGACCGCTCGGACGGCCCTGGCCGGCCCGAGAGCGGCCCGAGCCGGAGGAGCCACCCTGGGCACTTCGCCCACCTTTCGGCGAGCTGCCACCGTTCCTGCCACCACGTCCGCCCTTCGTTCCCCCGCCGTTGCGCGGGCCCGCCGGCCGTCCCGACGAGGGCGAGGCGGCTCGGGGGCGCGGTCGTCGGCGCTGCGGGCTGGATGGTTCGGCATCGGTCATGACCGCATCAGGCTACCCGGTGGCGTTTCTCGGCCCGGATCCGATCGCCTGGCGGTACACGGCGTCGTACTGCTCGGCCAGATGGTCCATCGACCACCCGTGGGCGTGCTGCCGAGCCGCGGCCAGGTGGGCCGCAGAACGTAAGCTGCTCCCCTCACTGGAGCTCGACAGGGCCTCGCTCAGTGCCCGGCTCAGCTCCGGGACCGATCCCGGCGGCACCAGGACGGCGTGCCCACCGGCGGCGGCACGGTAGCCGGGTAGGTCGGACGCCACCACGGCACAACCGGCGGCCATGGCCTCCAGCAGCACCATCCCGAACGACTCCCCCCGGAGGGAGGGAGCGCAGAGGACGTCGGCACTGGCCAAGCGACGTGCCACTTCGGCGTCGGAGAGCGTGCCGAGCCAGTGCACACGCTGCGAGCTCGGGTACCTCCGCTCCAGCGCGGACCGTTCGGGTCCTGAACCGACGACCCACAGCACCGCCGGGTCGGGAACCGAGGCGAACGCCTCCAGGAGCACACCGAGGCCTTTGCGGCTCTCGTGGCGGCCCAGGAATAGCACGACCGGTCGGTCGGTCGAGATCCTCCGGACGTTCTCGAATCGATCGAGCTCGACCCCGTTGAACAGCACCTGGCAGGCCCCCCCCATCGCCGCCTCGGCGGTCGCCGCCGCGGCCTCTGACACGGCACAGGCCACGTCGAGCCGATGGTTGGCCCAGCCGGCGAGCGGCGCGAGCGCCCGGTACCAGTGACTTCCCCCCGACCGGTGGAACGTCCCCACCAGGGGTGCCGGATGGCGGAGCAGGCATCCGTAGCCCACGACCGGCGCCATCGGCTCGTGGAGATGGATCACGTCCGGTCGCAGGTTTCCGGCCCATCGCAGGACCCGTCCCGCCGACGCCGGCGACAGCGAGACAGGGGCCATCGAGCCGTTCGAGCGGACGGCGATCTCCCCGCCGACGACGGCTTCGCCCCCCTTCTCCCACCATTGGGCGGCCGAGGTTGCACGGGGCACGGTGGTGATCGGCCCGTCGCCGGGCGCCACCACGACGACCTGGTGCCCCAGCTTGCGGAGCGACCGGGCCAGACCGGTCGCCTGCCCCTGGACCCCACCGGGCCGGTCGAGGCCGTACGGGCACACGGTGAGGACCCGTATGGCCGACACGGGCTCAGGTGCCCGAACGGGGTTCCCGGTCACTCGGCCAGTTCGGTTGGTAGAGGTGCCACTGCTCGGGCGCGCGGGCGATGAACTGCTCGAACACCCGGGCGATCTGCTGGGTGATCCGGTGCACGTCGGACCGGAACGATCCCGTCCGGGTGGTGTCGAAAGGCGGGGTGATCACCGCCATGTGGTCCTTCCCGGGCCCGCTGTAGACCACCGCCGCCACGAGCACCGATCCGGTCCGCAAGGCCAGGGTGGCAGGTCCGGCGGGGAAGGTGGTGCTCTCCCCGAAGAGATCCACCGCCACACCGTCTCCGACGATGTCCCGGTCGCACAGGAGCCCGACCAGTCCCCCCGATCGCAGCGTTTTCAGGATCGTCGCTCCCGAGTCCGAACCGAGCGGCACGATGGTGAGGCCCATGGCCCGGCGCTCCTCCACGAACCACTCGAAGAGAGCCGGAGGCTCGATGCGCTCGGCCACGCTGGTCATGGGATAGCCCTCCGAGGCCAGGAAGGCGCCACCCCACTCCCAGCTCCCGACGTGCGGGAGCGCCATGACCACCCCGTTCCCCGCAGCCATGGCCTCTTGGAGGTGCTCGTAGCCGCGTTCGACCATCATGCGCTGGTTCACCTGGGCGATCGGGGTCGACGGGAGGCGCGCCCCGTCCAGCCAGTACCGCGCGTACGCCCGGTACGCACGCCGGGTCCACCGGCGCACCACCGCCGCGTCTGGTGCCACCACCGGTGATGTCGCGGCGAGGACCCGGTGCAGGTGGCGCTGGCGCTGCTCCCACGCTTCCCCCCGGCGGGCGGCCATCGCTTCGCCCACCAGTGCCGCCGCCAGTGCCGCCGCCGGCTCCGGTATGACTCTCATGGCCGTGCCCAGCGACCGGTACACGAGGTAGACCGGGCTTCGACGCCGACCGTCCATCACCGGACCCGCTCTGGGGAACCGGACTCGTCAGTCCGGGAGACGCCGTGACGCGCCCGAGCCCCGGGCTGACGTTCCCCGAGCACCGACCGAGCGTGAGGAACGACCCCCCATGCGCTGCTCCGAGCGCCGGGCCCGCAATGCTCGCCCGGTCCGGCTGGCCAGGGCTTCCTGACGTCGGGAGCGCCAGCGCCCCAGGGGCTCTCCCGCACGGACCCCGGTGCCGCGGGGCACCGAGCCTTCCCGCCAGGCCCGCCAACGTGATTCGACCCTGACGGAGCGCCGACGTGCCGGAGCAGCACGATGGGCGTCACCGGTCGGCCGCACGGGTCCGTCGGCCGCCTGCCACACCCTCACGAACCGCCCCGAAGCAGTGAGGAGGGTCAGGCCGAGAAGGGCCCAGAGCACCGGGACCAAGAGCCACGAGGCGAGGAACCCCACTCCGAGCAGGATCATGCGCTCCGCCCGCTCCATGATCCCCCCGCGGGCCACGGTGATGCCCAGGGCCTCGGCCTTGGCTCGCTGGTAGGAGATCAGAGAGGACACTCCGAGGACGGCCAGGGGCAGGACGGCCAGGTGCCCCCGCCCCGTCGACACCAGGTACCACATGACGCCACCCATCAGCACGGCGTCCGATACCCGGTCGGTCACCGAGTCGAAGAACGCGCCGCGCATCGAAGCCGTGCCGGCGGCCTTGGCCACCGGCCCGTCGAACAGGTCCGGCACACCCGTCAGGATGAGGAGCGGCACGCCCAGCAGGAGATGCCCGGTGCCGACGGCCACGGCGGTGGCCACGGCGAACACCAGTCCCGACGCCGTGAGCACGTCGGCGGTGACGCCGAGCCGCACCAGACGCTTCCCGACGGGAGTCGTGCGCCGATCTACCCTGTCGCGCCACCGCCCGTCGAACATGCAGTCTCCTTGGTCACGAGCATCTCGGGTCTGGGACCCTGGCCCTCGGACATCCGGGCCACCGGGACGCTCCTGGAAGGCCGGACTGTACCGTTTCCATCGTACCACCGGCTCCGCTCCGGGCAGCAGGAAGGGGCCCTTGGACCTATGCTCGCCCCGGAACCGGCGGGGCCGGCACGACAGGTCGGCCGGCGTCGTCTCCGAGGAGGCAGGCACGTGGCACCACTCTCGCCGTCGAACATCCGCAACGTCGCCCTGGCCGGGCACCACGGCGCCGGAAAGACCACCCTGGCCGAGGCTCTCCTCGCGGTGAGCGGGGCCATCCCTCGCCAGGGCTCCGTAGAGCGCGGGACCACGGTCTGCGACTTCGAGCCCGAAGAGACTTCTCGCCAGCTCTCTGTGGGCTCGGCCATCGCCCCGTTCGTCCTCGACGGGGTGAAGGTGAACTTGATGGACACTCCCGGGTACGCCGATTTCGCCGCCGACGCCCTCGCGGCCATGGCCCTGTCCGATCTGGCGATCGTCGTGGTGAGCGCCACCGACGGCGTCCAGGCTCAGACCGAGGAAGCGTGGCGGACCGCGGCCACGCTCGGTCTCCCACGCATCGTGGTCGTGAGCAAGCTGGACCGCGAGCGGGCGGACTTCGACCGCGTCCTGGCCGAGATCATCGAAGCCTTCGGCGCCGGCGTCGCCCCGATCGAGCTGCCCATCGGGGCGGAGGCGACCTTCCGGGGCGTCATCGACCTCTTGGACGATCGGGCCACCCTCTACGACGTGGCTGCCGGCCCCCCCCTGGCCGGCACCGAAGGCCCGATCCCCGACGATCTCGCCGTGACCGAGCACCAGGTGCACGAGCAACTGGTGGAGGGGATCGTGGTCGCCGACGACGACCTGATGACCAGGTACCTCGACGGCGAGAGCATCGACCGCGCTGACCTGGAGACCACGCTGGCTGCCGGGGTGGCCTCAGCCACCGTCTATCCGGTCCTGTGCTGCTCGGGGGCGACCGGGGTCGGAGTGGACCGGTTGGCCCGCCTGATCGTCGAGCTGGGACCGGCCCCGGATCACCGGCCGCCCGCGGTCGTGCTGGCCGGAGACACGCTCACCGAGGTGGCGTGCGACCCCGAGGGGCCGCCGTTGGTGGCGATTGCCCGGCTCCAGCCCGACCAGCACGCCGGTCGGATCGCCGTGGGACGGGTCCTGTCGGGGACCATCCGCCCCGACACCGTACTGCTCAACCCCCGTACCCGCACCGACGAGCGGCTGCACTCGCTCCAGCTCCTGCGAGGGCGTGAGTCGTCGCCGGTCGACGTGGTCACCGCTGGGGACTTCGTGGCGCTGCCGCGTCTGACGGCCACTGTGGCCGGTGACACGCTGGCTCCAAAGAACCAGCCGGTACTCGCCGTTCTCCCCACCCCTGACCCTCCGGCGCTGTCCGCTGCTGTGCGCCCTACGTCAAGGGCCGACGAGGACAAGCTCATGTCGGCGCTCCAACGGCTCTGCGAGGAAGACCGCGGCCTTTCCGTGTCGCGGATCGACGAGACCCACCAGACCGTGCTCGGTGTCCAGGGCGAAGTCCACCTGGCGGTGGTGATCGAACGGTTGGCCCGCCGGTTCAGCGTCTCCGTCGAGCGAGAAGACGTGCAGATCCCCTACCGGGAGACGATCACCAAGGCGGCACAGGCCGAAGGCCGACACAAGAAGCAGTCCGGCGGTCACGGCCAGTTCGGGGTCTGCCACCTTCGCATCGAGCCATTGCCCCGGGGCGAGGGCTTCGCTTTCCACGACGAGGTGGTGGGCGGTGCCATTCCCCGTCAGTACATCCCGGCGGTCGAGAAGGGAGTGCAGGAGGCCATGGCCCAAGGCGGGATCCTCGGATATCCGGTGGTCGACGTGGCCGTCACTGTCGACGACGGGAAGTTCCACCCGGTGGACTCCTCGGAGATGAGCTTCAAGATGGCCGGCAGCTTGGCCTTCCGCCAAGCCCTGGCCGAAGCTGCCCCCGTCCTGCTCGAGCCGGTGTCGAAGTTGTTCGTGACCGTGCCGTCCGACCTCCAGGGCGAGGTGCTGGGCGATCTCCACTCGCGCCGGGCACGCATCCAGGGGACCGAGGCCGCGGCCGACGGCTTCCAGATGGTCATCGCCTACGTGCCGACGGTCGAGCTCGCTCGCTACGCGGTGGACCTCCGGGCCATCACCGGGGGCAGGGCCAAGTTCCGGGCTGAGCACGACCACTACGACGTCGTACCCGATCACCTGGCTCCCACCGAGCGGAGCAGTCGCTCAGCCTGATCAGACCTCATGTCCTCTTGGTGCGTGGCGCCCGCCGTGGGGCATCGGCTCGACGTCAGTCGGGGGGCCACTCGCCAGCCAACCGATGCCACGCCTTCTCCAGGGGCTCGGGCATGACCCGCACGTCACCGACCGAAGTCATGAAGTTCGTGTCGCCCGACCACCTCGGCACGATGTGGACGTGCAGGTGGCCCGGTACTCCGGCCCCGGCCGCCCGACCGAGATTGATGCCGATGTTCATGCCGTCGGGATCGTAGGCCCGACGCACCGTCGTCGCGGCACCCCTCGTCCCCTGCCAAAGCTCGGCCGACTCGGTGGTCGAGAGCCCGTCGAGCTCCCCGACGTGGCGCACGGGGAGGACCAGGAGATGCCCGCTGGCGTACGGGTAGGCGTTGAGGACGGCGAAGCACTCCCTTCCTCGCCACACGACGCCGTTGTCCGGTGACGTACCACCGGATGCGGCGATGCGACAGAACACGCAGTCACCACCTTCTCCCCGCCGCTCTGCGTCGGTTGCCGAACGCACGTACTCGTGGCGCCACCCGGCCCAGAGTTGTTGGAGCGGGACCACTTCGGCCGATCGGGGCTCAAGCCCGCTTGGTCGAGACGTCGTCGGCCAGCTGTGCCGTCAGCGCAGCCAGCGGCACGCCGCGTTCGGGTCGCTCCGAGCCACGCCGGTTGACGCCGACGGTGCCCTCGGCCACGTCGTCGTCTCCCACCACCAGCACGTAGGGGACCATCGTCAGCTTGGCCTTTCGGATTCGGGTTCCGAGGGGCTCGGATGCCGGCTCGGTACTAACCCGGTAGCCGGCCGCTCGGAGCTGCGCGGTGACGGCCAATGCGTAGTCCATGTGGTCGTCTCGCACCGGGAGCACGCGTACCTGCTCGGGTGCCAGCCAGGCCGGGAAGGCTCCGGCGTAGTGCTCGACCAGGATGGCGAAGAACCTCTCCACCGACCCGAACAACGCCCGGTGGATCATCACCGGCCGACGCTTGGCGTTCGTCTGGTCCGTGTACTCCAGGCCGAACCTTCCCGGCTCCTGGAAGTCGAGCTGGAGGGTGGATAGTTGCCACGTGCGCCCGATGGCGTCGCGGGCCTGCACCGAGATCTTCGGTCCGTAGAACGCTCCGCCTCCTTCGTCGATCACCATCTCCAGGCCGCGCTGCTCGCCCACCCGACGGAGTACGGAAGTGGCCGACTCCCACTCCTCCTCGCTCCCCACTGCCTTGTGCTCGGGACGGGTCGACAGCTCCAGGTAGAAGTCGTCCAACCCGTAGTCACCCAGCACGTCGAGCACGAATGTGAGGAGGGACGCCAGCTCGTCCTCCATCTGCTCGGCGGTGCAGAAGATATGGGCGTCGTCCTGGGTGAACCCCCGAGCCCTGGTCAGTCCGTGGACCACCCCGGACTTCTCGTACCGGTAGACCGTCCCGAACTCGAAGAGCCGCATGGGCAGCTCGCGGTACGAACGCTGGCGGCTCTTGAACACCAGCATGTGGAACGGGCAGTTCATCGGCTTCAGGTAGTACTCCTGTGTCCCGTCGAGCTTCATCGGGGGGTACATCCCCTCGGCGAACCACTCGAGATGGCCCGAAGTCTCGAAAAGCCCGGCTTTGGTGATGTGCGGACTGCCGACGAACTCGTAGCCGGCGGCCACGTGGCGCTCCCTCGAGTAGTCCTCCATGAGCCGCCGGACCGTCCCCCCTTTCGGATGGAACACAGCCAGCCCGGAGCCGATCTCGTCGGGGAACGAGAACAGGTCGAGCTCGGCACCGAGACGGCGGTGGTCCCGACGCTCGGCCTCCTCCATCCGGTGGAGGTGCTCGTTCAGTGCCTGCTCGGACTCCCACGCCGTCCCGTAGATGCGCTGGAGCTGTGGACGTCGCTCGTCACCACGCCAGTAGGCACCGGCCACCCTGGTCAGCTTGAAGTGGCCCAGCCGCCCAGTGGACGGCACGTGGGGCCCGAGGCACAGGTCCACGAACGACGGCGTATTGCGGTAGGTCGACAGGATTGGCGCATCACCCTGGCGGTCATCGGCGCCCGATGCCGGGGCCGCGTCCACCTCGACCGATCCGGTCGCCACGGCGTCGATGATCTCGACCTTGAACGGCTGGTCGGAGAAGGTCGCTCTCGCCTCGTCGACTCCGACTTCCTGACGCACGAACGGCTGGTCCTCGGCCATGATGGACCGCATCTCGGCCTCGATACGCGCCAGGTCGTCGTCGGTGAATCGGGCACCGCCGGGCAGCTCGAAGTCGTAGTAGAAGCCGTCGTCGATCACCGGCCCGATGGCGTAGCGGGCGCCGGGCCACAGCCGGAGGACGGCCTGGGCCATCACGTGGGCCGTGGAGTGGCGTATTACTTCACGCCCAAGCGGCGAGTCTGAGGTCACCACCGTCACCACCGCACCCGGAGTCACCTTCGTCGACAGGTCCACCGGACGCCCGTCTACCGTCGCCGCCACCGCCGCTGCTACCAATCGCGGCCCGATGGACGCGGCCAGATCCCCGATGTCCGAGCCTTCGGGCATGTCTCGGACCGACCCGTCGGGAAGGTGGACGTCTATCGTGGCTGCCATCTCATCCTCTCGGCTTGATCGGCCTGGTTCTGGGCCCATCCTTCGTCCCGTGAGAAACGTCGTCAGGACCTGCCAGCGTAAGCCACAGGCTCGTCAAAGGACGACCCCGAGCAGGTCGGCCGCATCTCTCACCGGGTGCCCCCCGCCAGCGGCCCGGTCGACTATCAGGAGGGCGCTCGGGGTGTCGAGGTCCTCTTCGAGCGCAGCACGGACTTCTGCCCGGACCGGGTCACCTCCGTCCCGGTTCCCGTCGACCGTGCCGGTGCGCCCCGACGTCGACACCTCGCGCCACCGCTCGAGTCGCTGGCGCGCTGCGGGCAGGTCCTCACTCACCCATTCCCAATCCCCCCGGTAGTGATGCCCGAGGAGAGCCAGCCGGATAGCCATCGGGTCCCACTCCTTCACCAGGTCCCCGACGAATACCAGGTTCCCCAGTGACTTCGACATCTTCTCGCCACCCAGGCCTACCAGTCCGACGTGCACCCAGTGGCGGACGAATGGCACGCCGGTGACCGACTCGGACTGAGCGGTCTCGCACTCGTGGTGGGGGAAGACCAGGTCCCGACCGCCACCGTGGATGTCGATGGTCTCTCCCAGCTCCCGCAGGACCAGCGCCGAGCACTCCACGTGCCAGCCGGGCCGGCCCGGTCCCCAGCGAGACTGCCAGGCCGGTTCGTCGGGGAGCGACGGCTGCCACAGCACGAAGTCCAGGGGATCACGCTTGTTGGGATCGTCGGGACGCCCACCACACTCGGCCGCCAGCCGCATCATCTCCTCGCGGCCGAAGTGGCTCACCTTCCCGAACCCCGGGAAGCTCGAGACGTCGAAGTACACCGCCCCTCCGGACTCGTATGCATGCCCGGCGGCCAGCGATGCCCCCACGAGCGAGAGGATCTCGGGGATGGCCGACGTGGCTCGAGGCTCGGTCGAGGCCGGCAGGAGCCCCAGGGAGGCCATGTCCTGGTCGAAACGAGCCATCTCCTCGGCCGCCAGGTCGAGGTAGTGCACTCCCAGCTCGCGTGCCTTGCGCAGGATGTCGTCGTCCACGTCGGTCACGTTCCTGACGCACCTGGTGTCGTGCCCTTCCTCGTGGAGGAGCCGCCGAAGCACGTCGAAAGTCAGGTACACGGCTGCGTGCCCGAGGTGGGCGGCGTCGTAGGGCGTGATCCCGCAGGTGTAGATCTTGACCAGGGGACCTGCGTCGACCGGGGCCATCGTGCGACGGGCGGTGTCGTAGAGCCGCACGGTCATCGATCGGGTGCCTCAGAAGCCCGACAGCCGCAGTGAGCTGTGAACTCGGTAGCGGATGTTGACGTTGATACAGACCGCAGTGAAGGCCTCGATCGCCGTCGCCTGGGCCAGTGAGCCGGCATCGAGCGCCCGAAGGCCCTCGACGCGCTCGGCCAGGTCCACCGTCGCCGCAGTGGCTTCACCATGGTCCGAGCACACCAGGACGTCCGCCGCCAGGCGCCGGTCCAGGTCTTCGAGCTCCGACGCCGGAAGGTGGTGGAAGGCCGCCGCCACCTTCGAACCCGGCAGGGACGCCTGAATTCCTCCGGCCATCGATCCGCGCGGCGGCGCCAGTGCCAGCATCTCCCGCCCTTCGCGGACGAGTGCGTTCACCATCGACACCACCACTTTGCCTGCCAGAGCCCCCTCCAGCGCCCCGACGGTGGAGATGCAACCCTCCCAGGGCGTGGCGACGATCACCATGTCACCTTCCGCCGCCGTCGCGTTGTCGGCTCCGGCCACGGCGACACCCAGACGCCCGGTCCAGGCCCGATTGAGGTCACCGGCCACGCTCCCCGCTCTGGCGGCATCGCGCGAACCGACGATCACCTCTACCCCGGCCGCGGCCAGCCTCACGGCCAGGCCACGCCCGGCCGGACCGGTTCCACCGAGAATGCCGACGCGCACGGACCAACCTTTCCACAGTGGCGCCGTCGCCCACCAGACCCGGCCCGCCGGCGACGCCGACTTGGCTAGCCTCACCCGGCATGGGCATGCTCGACGGAAAGCGAATCCTCATCACCGGCGTCCTCACCGATGCCTCGCTGGCATTCGCCGTCGCTCGCCGGGCCCAGGCGGAGGGGGCCGAGATAGTGCTCTCGGGAGCCGGCCGAGGGCTCTCCCTCACCCGGCGCACCGCACGAAAGCTGGACCCCGCTCCCGATGTGCTGGAGATCGACGTCACGAGCGACGACCAGCTGGCCGCCGCCGGCAGCGTGCTGGGAGAGCGTTGGGGCCGCCTTGACGGCCTCCTCCACGCAATTGGGTTCGCCCCTCCGGTCTGCCTCGGCCAGGGTATGTTCGCCGCCGGATGGGACGACGTCACGGTGGCACTGCAGGTATCGGCGTACTCTCTCAAGGCTCTGGTGGGAGCCTTCCGCCCGCTCCTCGAGGAGGCCGGCGCCGGCGGGGGGGCTTCGGTGGTGGGCCTGGACTTCGATGCCACTGTGGCCTGGCCCCTCTACGACTGGATGGGCGTGGCCAAGGCCGCCCTGGAGTCCCTGGCGCGTTACCTGGCACGGGACCTGGGTCCTCGTGGCGTGAGGGTCAACCTCGTGGCCGCAGGACCGGTCCGGACGATGGCGGCCAAGTCCATCCCCGGCTTCCCCGAGTTCGAGGAGACGTGGCGGCAGCGGGCACCACTGGGCTGGAACGTCCACGACGCCGACGTGGTCGCCCGGGCCTGCATCGCCCTCATGTCCGACTGGCTCCCGATGACCACCGGGGAGGTGCTTCACGTGGACGGCGGGGTCCACGCCGTAGGATCGTGACCGTGCCGACCCCCGAGTCACTTCGCCGCCTGGTGGACCGGTACTGCACAGCAGTCAGTTCGAGGGACGTCGACGCCGTGGTGGCGCTCTTCACGGAGGATGCGGTCCAGTGCGACCCGGCTGGCACCCCTCCCAACGTCGGGCACGAAGCCATCGCTGCCTTCTTCCGGTCCGCCGTGGAGGCCAGCACGGCGACGACATTCCAGGCGCTTGCCGTCCATACCAGTGGACACCATGTCGCCATTGACTTCCAGGTCGTCGTCACCATGGATGGAGGATCGATGGTCATCGCAGGCATCGAGGTGTTCTCGGTCTCCGACGACGACCGGATCACCGCTTCCACCGCCTACTGGGACGACAACGACGTCACGTTCCGCGCCGCGTGAGCACGGTCCTGAGGCACAGGAGCTGAGCACCCACGGCCGGTCCATCGGCCCGGCCCGTGCGGTGATGGCAGCATGAACGGAGGGAGACACCATGCCACCGCCTGGTAGAGGAATGGGTGGCGGTGGGTGGGCCGGCATGCGTTCGTTCCGACAGGACCGTTCGGTGCTCGATCACCGGATCACGCCCGGCACCACCAGGCGGATGCTGCGGTTCGCCGTCCCCTACCGGCGGATACTGTCCATCTTCCTCCCCGTGGTGGTTCTCGGATCAGCCGTAGGCGCGGTGAACCCGCTCATCTTGCGGGCGATCATCGACAAGGGCATCCTGGGGCACCGCAGTGGTCTCGTGATCACGCTCGCCCTGGTGGCCGGCGGGCTGGCCGTGGTCACAGCCGCACTCTCGCTCTTCGAGCGTCGGGTCTCGGCAGTCGTCGGCGAGGGCCTCATCTTCGACATGCGGTCCAAGGTCTTCCGCCACATCCAGCAGATGCCGCTGGCCTTCTTCACCCGCACCCAGACCGGAGCCCTCGTGAGCCGGCTGAACAACGACGTCATCGGAGCCCAGCAAGCCTTCACCGACCTCCTGTCGAACGTGGTAGGGAACCTCGTCACGGTCCTCATCGTCATGGTTGCCATGTTCGTCCTCAGTTGGCAGATCACCCTGGTGGCGCTGGTGCTCCTCCCGATGTTCTTGGTACCGGCCCGGATTGTCGGGCGACGCCTCGGGACCATCACCTTGGAGGGCTACAACCTCAACAGCGAGATGAACATGGTGATGAACGAGCGCTTCAACGTCTCGGGCGCCATGCTGGTCAAGCTGTTCGGCCGGCCCGAGGCCGAAGCCGACAACTTCGACCACAAGGCCGCCCGGGTGCGCGACATCGGGATCGCCCAGGCCCTCTACTCTCGGCTGTTCCTCGTCGCCCTCACCCTCACCGCCGCCTTGGCCACGGCCTTCGCCTATGGGTTCGGCGGTGTCGAGGCCGTCCACGGGAGGCTGGCCGTCGGCACCGTCGTAGCCATCACGGCGTACCTGGCCCGGCTGTACGCGCCCCTGACCCAGCTGTCGAACGTGAATCTCGACGTCATGACCACCTTGGTGTCGTTCGAACGTGTCTTCGAAGTGCTGGACCTGGTCCCGATGATCCAAGAGCGCCCCGGTGCCGTCGACGTTCCTCGAGGGCCGGCCACGATCGAATTCGACCACGTCGACTTCTCGTACCCGAGCGCCGAGGACGTGTCACTGGCTTCGCTCGAAGCGGTCGCCGTGCTCGAGACGGCGCCGCGCGCCGATGTCCTCCACGACATCACGTTCCGGATCGACCCCGGCCAGATGGTGGCCCTGGTCGGGCCGTCGGGCGCCGGGAAGACCACCATCTCGAACCTCGTTCCCCGCCTCTACGACCCGACGTCGGGTCGGGTCCTGGTCTCGGGTGTGGACGTCACCGACGCCACCCAGGCATCCTTGCGCGACGTCATCGGAGTGGTCACCCAGGACCCCCATCTCTTCCACGACACCCTGCGGGCGAACCTGCTCTACGCTCGACCGACAGCCGCTGAAGACGAGCTGCTGGCCGCCCTCGACCAGGCGCAGATACTTCCCCTGGTCCAGTCCCTGCCCGACGGCCTCGACACGCTGGTGGGTGAGAGAGGGTACCGGCTCTCGGGTGGGGAGAAGCAGCGGGTGGCCCTCGCCCGGCTCATCCTGAAGGCTCCCGACGTGGTGGTCCTCGACGAAGCCACCGCCCACCTGGACTCCGAAGCGGAGGTGGCCGTCCAGTCTGCCCTGCGTCGAGCACTGGCCGGCCGTACTTCCCTCGTGATCGCCCACCGCCTCTCGACCGTCCGCGAGGCCGATCAGCTCCTGGTCGTCGACGCCGGGAGGATCGTCGAACGCGGGACCCACGCCGAGCTGCTGGCCCAGGCCGGGCTCTACGCCGAGCTCTACACGACCCAGTTCGCTGATCAGGAGACCCCCTCAGCCACGGGCCAGCCGGCACCAGAGCGACGGTGACAGAGGCCGTTCCTGCCCCGCGCTGACCGGACCGGACCAGCTCTGGCGGCGTCCTCCGTCACGGTGGTGAGCGCGTTGGCCACGATGCTCGGCACCACACGCTTCGCATGCCCCCGACGGGAGCTCTGGCCCCCGCCCGTCTCGGGCTCCCCTGGGACGGTCCACTGGCGACCCCCGCCTACTGCCGGCATCGCTGCGACCGGGCCGGGCTGCTCCGCACCGCTACCAAAGTGGCGTTCCCGGAGGCGGCCGACCTGGCGCCCAAGGGGAACAGAAAGGCCTGGTCGACACCTCCCCAACGACCACGGGACTCCTCGACGTCCGAACGCCCACGGACCTGCCCGCCGTCTGCCCTCGGCTGGGTTCCAAGGTGGGATTGGTGGTCGAGACCACGCTGGCTTCGCCGTTCAACATGCCTACCAGTCCCAGGTCGGCATCCGACAACTACAGCCTCCATCGAACCCAGCGTGGTTCACCTCGCTCTCGGCTCGCGCTTTCAGCCGGGAGCGGTAGGCGGCCTGGCGAAGGGCGTTGGTGGCGTAGATCCGCGGACGCCCCGATCCGGGCCGTGGTCCGCCCCAGGTGCCCT
>JAJYWF010000072.1 GCA_021791635.1 Actinomycetes bacterium | reverse complement strand
CCCTGACCTGTGGGGGCCGCAGCCATGCCCACCACGGGGGCGTTCAGCTTCTGGCCCCCCATCGAGCCGTAGAACCGCGCCGACCCGAAGGAGAAGATCCCGCCGTCGGCGGCCACCTCCCAGTAGCCACCGCCCTGGGGCTCGACGGCCATGCCCACCACCGGGGCGTTCAACCGTATCCCGCCCATCGACCCGTGGAACCGGGCTGTCCCGAAGGAGAAGATCCCGCCGTCGGAGGCCACCTCCCAGTAGCCCGACTGGTCCGGTCGCGCCGCCATGCCCACCACCGGGGCGTTCAGGGGGATCCCGCCCATCGACCCGTAGAACCGGGCTGTCCCGAACGAGAAGATCCCGCCGTCGGAGGCCACCTCCCAGTACCCCTGGCCCGAGCTCTGGAAGGCCCCGACGTCGCAGTGGCCGGCCGGCCGGGGCACGCCGCGGGCGTCGGTGGCCGGGCACCCGGCGCTCACACCGTGGTCGACGGCCGGGCTGCCTGGGAGGAGGGCCGCCGTCTCGACCGGACCTCCGTTGGCCGCCACCGGGGCCACCATCGGGTCGGTGCTCTGCTGGTCGGTCGTCTGGGTGAAGCCGCAGGACGTCCCGCTGTCGATGTTCCCACCCGCCGACACGATGCGCCCAGGTGTCTTCGTCGGAGCGCAGTTCGTGGTCGCCGGTGTCGTCGACACGATGGTGTTCTTCACAGAAATGGAGGAATCACTTGTGGCCTGCATGATCCCGGCCATGACCCCGGTGGGGGTTCCTCCTGTGCGCGGTGCCACCGAGTCGTCGGCCACCGTGTCGTTGGTGAGCTGGACGACTGTGTCGGCGTAGACGACCGAGGCGTCCGCCTTCGGGCCGGCGGTGACCGAGACGCCGTCGATGGTGGTGTTCACCAAGGTGGTGAGATCGTTCATCGCCACCGCCCCGCCGTCGGCCGAGCCTGTGCCCGTCACCGTGACCGAGGCGTCGGCGAACGTGGAGCTTGTGATCGTGGATGCGTCGCCCTCGTTGTCGAACGCCCCACCGAACACACTGCCCCCGGCGGTGATCGTGGTGTCGAGCACCTGGACGCCGGTGGCGGTCACCTCGTCGCCGTTGAGCCAGCCGCCGCCCTCGACGTACCCGTCCGTGCCCTTCACGTCGACGACGGTGGTGCCGGTGATGGTCGCCTGGCGCAGCGAGCTGGCGCTGTCCAGGTACAGCCCCCCGCCGTAGACTTCGGCACCCGCGTCCGTGACCGCGGTAGTGGCTATCTCGAGGTGCCCCACGGACCCGGTGCCTCCGACATAGACCGCTCCGCCCTCGACTGTACCGGGAGCAGTGACCGAGGTGGCCGAGACGCTCAGCCGTGTGATCGACGAGGTTGTCCCCAGGTCCACGGCACCCCCGAAGATCGTGTCCCTACTTGTCGGGGCGACGGACACAGCGGTGGAAGAGATGGTGACGTCGCGTAAGTCGGTCCAGTCGAAGCTGGTCACCACCCCACCTGTCATTCCCTTCGCCGCAGTGTCCGTGGTCCCGGTGACGTTCAGCCCGGCGATGGTCGGGAAACCGAAGTCTGTGTTGAACACCACACCACCCCGAACTTCGCCGGTCGTGGCCGAGCCGTTCGTCGTGCCCGACACGGTCAGCCCTGTGACTGTGAGGAGGGCTGTCCCTGTCGGACGATGTGTTGTGCGTGTTGTGGGTGTCCGCGTGCCCTTGTTGTAGACCACACCCCCCTCGATTCCGTCAAGGGCGCACTTGGTGCACGGATTGGACGTGCCCGACACCGTGACATGGTCCAGGGTGAGCTGGCGAGAGTTGTACATTACGCCGCCGTCGACGTAAGTCGCCGCTGTGGTGGAGGTTGTGGAGAAGCTGGCGCCGGCCACGGTGGCCGCCCAGACGTTGTCCAGAGCACCACCGTATGCGTCGGTCGTGGAGACCACGGAGTTACCGGTGTACATGCCCCCGGTTGTGGAGAACGTAAATGTGTTGTAGATGGCGCCGCCGCCAGAGCCGGCCGAGTTGTCCGAGTAGACCACCCCGTGGGCGGTCATCAACCCATCCTGGTAGACGGCCCCACCATCCCTGATCGCCGAGTTGTGGGTAAAGGTGGTGCCGTGGGCGATCACACCGGCGTATGTCGAGTACAGCGCCCCACCGTATGTAGCCGAGTTCCCGGTGAACACCGTCGCTGTGTCCATCCACACCGACCCGTCTGTCGCGTACAGGCCACCTCCGTCAGCAGCTGTTCCCCCCTCGACGGTCATGCCCGACAGGGTCAGCGTCGCATCTGTCTCGTAGATGTCACCACCGTCAGCGGAGGCCCCGTCGGTGACGACGAGGTCGCTCAGCTCCACGCTCACACCACGTGTGACGTCGAAGACCCGGACCCTGCCCTGGCCGCTCACCACCGGTGCCGGTGTCCCGGCCACGCCGTGGACCACCATCGATCCCGTAAGGGACAGTTCGCCGGTCCCGACTGTGGACTTCAGCAGGTAGGTGCCCGAGGGAACGGCGACTGTCGCCACCACGCCGCTCTTCCCGGCGTTGTCAGCGGCATCGACGGCGGCCCGGAGGCTGCACGTTGTGGCCGTGTCGACGCACTTCACCGACGACGGTGTCTTGAGAGCCAGGTCTGTCGTGGTGTCGACGACGTAGTGGGCTGTCGGGGCTGTCACCACGTGCGGCAGGACGTCGGTGCCGTTGACCACCGGAGCTGGCCCGCGGGTGTGGCTCGGCGCCGGTCCCTGAGATGGGGCCGTCGGGGGCCGGCTCTGCGTCGGGGGCGCCGGCGGCGCCGTCTTGGGAGTCGCGGCACCGGCCACCGGCGCGCTCGCCCCTCCCAGGGCTGCCACCAGCCCGGCTCCCCCCATGACCAAGGTGGCGGCCAGGGTTAGGCGCGGGACTCTCGAGAGCCTCGTGGGAGACCGCTTCGGCCTGCTCGGCTGGTTCGCCATCGTTCGCTCCTCGGGTCGGTGGGGATGTCGGCAATGCTCGTAAGGATCCAGGCTGCTGCCACGTTCCATCCTTGCCCTGGATCGGGCTCGGCGCGCGAAGTCTGTACCTGGCCGGTGGGCCTGTCAAGCGTTTCGACCGGCCGTTGTGCTCACAGGTCCTTCTCGGGCAGGCGCTCGATGTTGACGTCCCGGAAGGTGAGCACCCGCACCGACGGCACGAACCGTGCGCCCCGGTACATGTCCCACACCCAGGCGTCGGTGAGCTCGAGCTCGACCACCGCCGGGGTGGTGTCGGATCGGACGGAGACCTCGACCCCGTTGGCCAGGTAGAAGCGGCGCTCGGTCTCGACCACGTAGGAGAACATCGGCACCACGGTCCGGTACTCCTGGACCAGCGCCAGCTCGATCTCGGCCTCGTAGCGGTCGAGCTCCTCCTCGCTCATCAGCCGCGGGCGACCCGCTTCTCCTTGATCTTCGCCGCCTTCCCCCGGCGGTCCCGAAGGTAGTACAGCTTGGCCCGTCGCACGTCGCCGAAGGTCACCACCTCGAGCTTGGCGATGGTGGGCGCATGGACCGGGAAGGTGCGCTCGACCCCCACCCCGAAGCTCACCTTTCTGACGGTGAACGTCTCGCGCACCCCGGCCCCCTGGCGGCGGATCACCGCTCCCTGGAACACCTGGATGCGTTCACGGTTGCCTTCTACCACCCGGACGTGGACCTTGACGGTGTCCCCGGGCCTGAATTCGGGCATGTCCGTCCGCAGGCTGTCGCGGTCGATGATCTCAGTGGGGTGCATGGGGCGCGTCCTTCGTGCTCGGAGGAGAGGGGCCGGCCCCGGCATCGTAGCCGTGTTCGGCCAGGAGGCGCACCTCGCCGGCCTCGGCCAGGGCCGCCACCTCCTCGGGAGCGAGCCCGCCCCGGGCCGCCAGCAGGTCCGGCCGCTGCCTGAGCGTCCGCCTCAACGCCTCGACCCGGCGCCAGGCGGCCACCCGGGCGTGGTCACCCGAGCGCAGCACGTCGGGCACCTCCCAGCCCCGGAACGACGCCGGCCGGGTGTACTGGGGGTACTCCAGCAGGCCGGTGGCGAAGCTCTCGTCCTCCGCCGAATCGGGGTTCCCCAGCACGCCGGGGACCAGGCGGACCACCGCCTCCACCACCACCAGGGCGGCCGCCTCCCCGCCGGCCAGCACCACGTCCCCCACCGACAGCGCACCGTCCACCAGGTGGTCGGACACCCGCTGGTCCACACCCTCGTAGCGCCCGCACAGAAGAGAGAACCCCTCCGGCACGGCACTCAGCTCACGGGCTACGACCTGGTCGAACCGGCGACCACCGGGGTCTAGCAACAGGAGGGGGCGGGGGAGGCCTTCGACGGCTTCGACCGCTTCGACGGCGGCGAAGACCGGCTCGGGCATGAGGACCATCCCGGCACCGCCCCCGAACGGGGCGTCGTCCACCGAGCGACGGGCGTCGACGGCTCCGGCCCGAAGGTCGTGCACGCGCAGGTCCACGACCCTCTCCCGGCGGGCCCGGCCCAGGATGGCGGCGGCGAACCACGCATCGACGGCGTCGGGGAAGATGGTGAAGACGTCGATACGCACCGACGGCTCCGTCTTCAGGACCGGCTCAGTCCAGCAGGCCGTCGGGGATCCGGACGATCACCCTCGACCCCGGCACGTGTTCCTCCACGAAACGCAGCGGCACCAGCCCCCCGCCGTCGAGGACCAGCAGATCGCTGGCCGGATTGGCCTCGACGGCCACCACCGTGCCGAGGTGGCCGCCGTCCACCGAGACCACCTCGGCCCCCACGAGCTCGTGCACCCACAGGGTCCCGGGCTCGTCGACCGGCGCGGCCCGCAAGACCGTCCCCCTCACCGATTCGGCCGCGGCCCGGTCGACGAGGCCTTCGAAGCGCACCAGGTACCGCCCCTGGTGGGGACGGACTGATCGCACGGTGAGAGGACCCCTGTCGGTGACGAAGCAGGCTCCATCCACGAGCCGACCGGGGAGATCGCTCCACAGGCTCACCACCACCTCACCGGTCAGACCGTGGGGCTTCACCACCTGCCCGACGTCCAGCAACGCGTCGCCGGTCGGTGACGTCCCGGACGCGCCCGGCGCGCCCGTGTCACTCGTCGACGATGTCGACGTTGGTCTGCACCCCGCCGCGGGCCCCGGCCACCGCCACCAGCGTGCGGATCGCCTGCGCCGTACGGCCCCGACGCCCGATCACCCGACCCATGTCCTGGGGGGCGACGTGGAGGCGGAGCACCACCGAACCGGGCCGCTCCTCGGACCTGACCACGACCGACTCGGGCTCGTCGGCCAGGGCGCGGGCCAGGTAGGTGAGCACTGCCGCCGGCATCCCGCCGGCCGACCGGTTACCCTCGCCGTCGGCGTCGGACTCCACCGTCTCGTCGGCGTCTCCGGTGCCCTCGTCCAGCCCGTCGTCCAGCTCGTCGTCGAAGTCGTCGTCGAACTCGTCGTCTACGACGTCGTCGGCCCCGTCGACGACGTTCACGTCGCCGGCCTCGTACCCGGTGTCCGCCGCCATCACGTGGCCTTGGCCGCGACGAACTCGTCCCAGGCCCCGGTCTGGCGCAGGAGCCGCTCGACCCTCTCGGTGGGCTGAGCTCCCTGCCGAAGCCATTTGAGCGCCTTCTCGTGGTCGATGGTCACCACGGCGTCCGGCTCGGCCACCGACCGTCCCCGAGGGGCATACGTGCCGACGATCTCGAGGAACCTCCCGTCGCGTGGCGAACGGCTGTCGGCGGCCACGACGCGGTACGTCGGCTGCTTCTTCTTGCCCATCCGCACCAGGCGGAGCTTCACTGCCACAGGCCTCTTCCCTCCATCTCCTGAACCGCCACAGCCGGCGGCATCCATCCATTCTCGCAGGTCCGAGGGACCCCCCGTCCACTCGGCCGGGCCGGGACCCCGTGGCCAGGGGCACCAGGGCCTCTCACCGGGCCTTGGGCGGCGTGACCCGCCCTCCCTTCTTCTTCTTCTTGCCACCCTTGCGAGCACCGCCCGCTCCCCTGGAGGCCGAAGGGGAGGATGGCCGCCCGAATGCCCCGCCGGCCCCGAGAGGCGGCATGCCCCCTGCACCCCCGGCATCCCCGAGCAGGCCGGACAGGCCCCCGCCGTCACCGCCGGCGGCCAGCGCTTCGAGAGCGTCGAGCTGCTTGCGACCCCCGAGCAGCCCGCCGAGGCGACCGCCACCCATCCCGGCCATCCCGGCCATCCCGGCCATCCCGGCCATCCCACCGCCGGCCATCATCTGGCGCATCTGCTTCTGCATCTCCCGGAACTGCTTGAGCAACTGGTTCACGTCCTGGGTGGTCGTCCCGCTTCCCCGGGCGATGCGCACCCGCCTCGGGCCGTCGATGACGGCCGGGTCGGCCCTCTCGCCGGGGGTCATCGAGCGCACGATGGCCTCGACCCGTGACACCTGACCCTCGTCGATCTGGTCGGCCGCCTGTCGCATCTCCTTGGACATACCGGGCAGGAGCTTCATGATCCCACCGAACGAGCCCAGCTTGCGGACCTGCTGGAGCTGTTCCAAGAAGTCCTCCAGGGTGAACCGGCCCTCCATCATCCGCGCCGCAGAACGGGCGGCCACGTCGCCGTCCATGGTCCGCTCGGCCTGTTCGATCAGGCTCAGGACGTCCCCCATCCCCAAGATGCGGTCGGCCATGCGATCGGGATGGAACAGATCGAGGTCGGCGAGCTTCTCCCCCGTCGAGGCGAAGGCGATTGGCCTCCCCACCACCTTCTTCACCGAGAGTGCCGCCCCACCCCGGGCATCACCATCGAGCTTGGTGAGCACCACGCCGTCGAGAGCAAGGGTCTGGTGGAAGGCGCTGGCCGTGGTCACGGCGTCCTGCCCGGTCATGGCGTCGATGACCAGAAAGGTGTAGTGGGGCTCGCACGCCGAAGAGATGCGGCGCACCTCGTCCATGAGCTCCTCGTCGACCGAGAGGCGCCCTGCGGTGTCGATGATGCACACGTCACGGCCCAGCCGCCGGGCCTCCTCCACCCCGGCGGCGGCGACGGCGACCGGGTCCCCGGGCTCGCTGAAGACCGTCACGCCGGCCTGGCCACCGAGCACTCGGAGCTGTTCGACGGCTGCCGGGCGCTGGAGGTCGGCCCCCACCAGGAGCGGTTGGCGTCCCTGCTGCTTCCACCACTGGGCCAGCTTGGCCGCGGTGGTGGTCTTGCCCGAGCCCTGGAGACCGGCCAGCAGGACCACCGTCGGAGGGCGGGACGCGTAGGTGATCTTGAGGGTCTCGCCACCGAGGGCCTCGACGAGCTCCTCGTGGACGGCCTTCACCACCTGTTGGCCCGGCGTCAGGCTCTTGGACAGGACCTCGCCGCTACAGCGCGACCGCACGCCTTCGATGAACCCGCGCACCACCCCCAGCTCTACGTCGGCCTCGAGGAGGGCGGTCCGGATCTCGCCGAGAGCATCGTCGAGATCGGCATCGGAGAGGCGGCCCCGCCCGCGCAGCCGGCCGGCGATGCGCTCCAGGCGGTCCGAGAGAGAGTCGAACATGAGGGTGTCAGGCTACCGGACGGCGCCGGTCAGCCTCCTAGCAGTGCGTCGACAAAGTCGGCGGGCTGGAAAGGCACCAGGTCGTCGAGTCCCTCGCCCACGCCCACCAGCTTCACCGGCAGGTGCAGCTCACGCTGGACTGCGACCACCACGCCCCCCTTGGCCGTGCCGTCGAGCTTCGTGAGCACGACCCCGGTCACCCCTACCGCCTCGGTGAACTCCCGAGCCTGCACCACCCCGTTCTGGCCGGTGGTGGCGTCGAGCACGAGGAGGACCTCGGTCACCCTGCCCGGTGACCGGTCGGCCACCCGCCGGATCTTCTTCAGCTCCTCGACCAGGTTCACCTTGGTGTGGAGACGCCCGGCGGTGTCGGCCAGGACTAGACGTTGACCGCGGGCCGACGCCCGCTGCACGGCGTCGAACACCACGGCGCTCGGATCACCGCCTTCGGCGCCGCGAACGATCTCGACGTCGGCCCGATCGGCCCACAGCTCGAGTTGCTGGCCGGCGGCGGCCCGGAAGGTGTCGCCGGCGGCCAGGAGCACCGTCCGCCCCTCGGCCGCCTGCTGCCGGGCCAGCTTGCCGATGGTGGTCGTCTTGCCCACCCCGTTCACCCCCACGAACAGCCAGACGTTCACCACCCCTTCGGCTTCGTCGTAGTGGAGCGACCTGCCCCCGGCGTCGCCGGTGCCTTCCGGGCCGAGCAGGGCCAGGAGGTCGTCCCGGAGGGCATCGAGCAGCCCGGCGCCTCCGGAGACCTCGCCCGACCGGACGCGCCGGCGCAGGTCGCCGAGCAGCTCGGTGGTCGTGGCCACCCCTACGTCGGCCCGGAGCAGTGCTTCTTCCATCGCGTCCCAGGTAGCCGCTTCGACCGACCGGCGCTCGCGGACGTCACGCAGCCCGGCGAACACCCCACGGGTCCGACCCAGGCGCTGCCGCAGATCCGCTTCGGTGCGGACGACAGGCGCCTCAGGTGGGGCCGCCCCGGGTGGGACTGCTTCGGGCGGGGCTGCTTCGGGCGGGGCTGCTTCGGGCGGGGCTGCTTCGGGCGGGGCTGCTTCGGGCGCCCGAGCCTGTCCGAGGCCGGTTCGACCCCGTCGACGGACCCTGGTCGCGGTGAGCACGCCCAGGGTGGCGACCACCACCAGGGCCAGGACGATCCAAACGACGATCACGAGAGGTCGAGCCTAGAGGCTCGCAGCGGTGGTGCCGGTGGAGGCACGCCTGGTGGGCTCAGCTGGGAGCCGGCTCGGCCGGCCGGGTTACCTTCTGGCTCACCACCTGGGACGAGCCCCCCGGAGCCATGGTGACGCCGTAGAGGGCGTCACCGGTCTCCATGGTGCGCTTCTGATGGCTCACGATGATGAGCTGCGCCTCGTCGCGAAACTCGCGGACCAGGTCCAAGAACCGGTGGAGGTTCACGTCGTCGAGCGCGGCCTCGACTTCGTCCATGAGGTAGAAGGGCGAAGGCCGGCTCCGGAACACGCCGAAGAGGAAGGCGAGCGCGGCCAACGACCGCTCTCCCCCGGAGAGCAGCGAGACCCGACGGACGTTCCGACCGGCCGGCCGGACTTCGATGTCGACCCCGGTGTTCAGCAGGTCGTCAGGCTCGGTCAGCGAGATGCGCCCGGTCCCCCCCGGGAAGAGCATCGCCACCAGCGCCGAGAAGTGCTCGTTCACGTCGGCGGCGGCGGCGGCGAAGGACTGCATGATCTCGTCGTCGAGCACCCGCACCACTTCTTGGAGCTCGCGCCGCGCCGATCGCACGTCGGCCACCTGGGTGTCCAGCTCGTGGTAGCGCTCCTCGAGCGCCGAGAGCTCGTCGAGGGCCAGGGGGTTGACCGGCCCCAGCGCTGCCAGCTGGTCGGCCAGTTGGGCGGCGAACTGGACCGGCGTCAGACCGTCGGGGATGTCGGGGGCCGGTGCCTCCAGGGCTTCGGCGACGTCGCTGCCGAGCTCGCGTTGGACGGTCTCGTCCAGTGCCTCGCCACGGAGGGTGACCTCAGCCGCCTCGAGATCCAGGGCCCGTACCCTCTCACGCAGCTCGGCCAGCGCCGACTCGGTCGCGTTGCGCCGCTGCCGTATCGTCTCGAGGCGCTCACCACCGGCCCGGACGGCCTCGACCTGGCGGCGGTAGTCCGCCCTGAGGGTCGCCAGTCCCTCTTCCAGTCGCCGGCCCTCCTGTTCGACCACCGCCTCCAGGCGTCGAAGGACGAGCCCCTCGAATTCGAGGCGCCGGCGCCGGGCCGCCGCCTCCTGGCGTTCCTCGACATGACCCTGGAGGCGGCGCTCCACCTCGGAACGTCGCTGGAGCAGCACCCGGTGGCGCTCGTCCAACGCCGCCTCACGCACTTCGAGCTCGTGGCGCCTGGTGGCCAGCTCCTGGCGACGGGCGTCGAGCTCGGCGCTCACTGCCGACGCTTCGTGGGCCCGGCGGGCGGCTTCGCGGGCGGCGGCTTCGAGCTCGGGCATCGAACGGTCGAGCTCTGCTGCCGCGGCGGCATCGGTGTCGACCTGTTGGGAGGCGTCGGCCCGGGAGCGCTCGGTGTCCTCGATCTCGGCGACCAGGCGCCGCCGCTCCTCTTGGACCGTCGACCGTTCGGCCGCGGCCGCGGCCCGGGCGGCCTCGTGCCGATCGACGGCTCGGGCGGCGGCAGCGGCGGAGGCCCGGTGCTCTTCGGCTTCCCGACGGGCCAGCGCCAGTCGGGCAGCAGCCTCGTCGGCCCGGCCTGCAGCCTGGTCCGCCTGACGACGGGCGTCCTCGACGGCAGCGGCGGTGACTAGGCCTTTCGAAGCGCGGACCCGCCAACCCGAGTCGGCGAACCGGTCACCGTCGGCGGTCACGACCACCAAGTCCGGACGCTCGAGAGCCAGGTCGACGGCCCTTTCCCAGCCGCCGACCCGCACCGCATCACCCACCAATGCGTCGAGGACCTCGTCGATGCCGCTGGCGTCAGCGCCTGACGCAGGGGTCGTCGACCCGTCACCGTGGCCTGGGGGTCCTGGGGGGCCGGCACGGTGGGCCCGGGGCCGGACATGGGACCGCACGGGCTCGGCGTCGGACGGCGGTGATGCGACGGCGGGGACCCGTCCGCGGCCCCCGCTCCGAGCGGCCAGGAGCGCGCCGGTGGTTCCTTGCCGGTGCAGCAGCTCGAGGGCCTGGCGGGCGGCGGCGCGCCCCTCGACGACGACCGCCACGACCGATGCACCGGCAGCGGCCTCGAACGCCGCTTCCCATCCCGGGTCGATCTCGACGAGGTCCATGAGCGATCCGACGACACCGGCCACGCCCGAGAGCACCTCCCGCCCGCCGGCGCCCTCCAGCTCCCGGAGGGCCCGCTCCAGGGCTTCGGCCCGGGCCTCGGTCCGGTGACGGTGCTGCTCGGCCTCATCGGCCTCCCGTTCGACGCCGACCGCTCTCTGGCCGGCCTGGGCAGCCGCTTCGGCTTCGGCCTTGGACGACGTGACCAATCGCTCCGCTTCGGCCTCGAGCTCACGCTCCCGGACCCCGAGAGCCTCCAGGGTGGCATCGACCTGGGTCAGTCGCTCCCCCAACGCGGCCAGCCGTGCGTCGAGCTCCTCGAGGACCCGCCCGTCCTGCTCCAGCACCCGGCGCAGCAGTTCCCGGCGGTTCCGGGCCTCTGAAAGCACCTCTTCGACGTTCTCCTCGGGTGTCTCGGGTTGTCCCTGGAGGTAGCGAGCGGCATCGTCCTCAAGGTCTGCCGACTCGGCGATCAGCGTGTCCCGCTCGGGGGCCAGCGCTGCCTTCTCACCTTCGACCTCTTCGAGGTCGGCCACCAGGCGGGCACCTTCGGCCTCGAGGGTCGACACCACGTCGACGTCGGCCGCGGCATCGAGCGCCGCTTCGAGTCCCCGGGCCCTCTCCTTCAGCACCCCGGCGGTGCCGCGGGCCCGCTCCACCAGCCCTTGGAGGCGGCCCAGTGCCGACGCCAGGTCCACCTCGCGACGCGAGGAAAGCTCACTGGCCGTGGAGGTGGCAACACGGTCCAGCTCCTCGAGCTCGGCGTGCAGCCTCGACTCCTCCTGGGCCAGTCCGGCCAGCGCCGTCGCCGCGGCACTGCGACGGCCGGCCAGATCTGCCAGCTCCGCGCCCGCCGCGTGGAGCCGGACGGCCCGGAGCTCGGCGGCCAGCGCGCTATGGGAGCGCGCCGCAGCAGCCTGACGCTCCAGCGGACGGATCTGCCGACGCACTTCCCGGATCAGGTCGCCCAGCCGCTCGAGGTTCTCCTGGGTCGCGGCCAGCCGGCGCTCGGCCCGCTCGCGACGTCGACGGTGCTTCAAGACCCCGGCCGCCTCTTCGATGACCGCCCGCCGCTCCTCGGGCCTGGCGTTCAGGACGGCGTCGAGCTGTCCCTGGCCGATGATCATGTGCTGCTGGCGTCCGACCCCCGAGTCGCTCAGCAGCTCCTGGATGTCGAGCAGGCGGCACGGTGCCCCGTTGATGGCGTACTCGCTGTCGCCCGAGCGGAACAGGGTCCGGGTGATGGTCACCTCGGCCATGTCCACTGGCAGCTTGCCCGAGGCGTTGTCGATGGTGAGCGAGACCTCGGCCCGACCCAGCGCCGGCCGGCTGGCCGTACCGGCGAAGATGACGTCCTCCATCTTCTGGGAGCGCAGCGAGCGAGGCCCCTGGGCGCCCAGCACCCAGGCCACGGCGTCGACCACGTTCGACTTGCCGCTCCCGTTGGGACCGACCACGACGGTAATCCCGGGCTCGAATTCGAGCACGGTGGGGTCGGCGAAGGACTTGAACCCCTTCATGGTGAGCGACTTCAA
>JAJYWF010000007.1 GCA_021791635.1 Actinomycetes bacterium | reverse complement strand
TCCCGGTCCCCTGCTCATGGTCCAGGGGGTGTCGAAGTACTTCGGTGGAGTCCAGGCCGTTCGCAACGTGACGTTCACGGTGGACCGAGGAGAGTGCGTCGGACTGGTGGGACCCAACGGCGCCGGCAAGACCACCCTGTTCAACTGCGTCTGCGGCCAGCTCCGTCCCGAAGAGGGCCTGGTCGAGTTCGCCGGCGTCGAGCTCGGGCGGATGCCCACCTTCCAGCGTGCCCGCCTGGGCATCGGCCGCACGTACCAGCGGGTCGAAGTGTTCCCCGACATGACGGTCCGAGAGCACCTCCTGGTCGCCGAACGGGCCCGGCGCGGTGACGGGAGGCTGTGGCGCGATCTGTGCAACCTCAGCTCCCCGAGTCCCGAGGAGCAAGCTCACGTGGACTCGGTGCTGGAGCTCGTCGGTATCACCCACGTGGCCCGCACCCCGGTGTCGGCGTTGGGACTGGGGATGTGCCGGCTGGTGGAGCTCGGCCGGGCTCTGGTGGGCGATCCCCAGCTCTTGATGGCCGACGAGCCCTCCTCGGGCCTCGACGAACGCGAGACCCGGGACCTGGCCGGTGTGCTGCGGATGCTCCAGAGCGAACGGGGCATGGCCGTGCTGCTGGTCGAGCACGACCTGGGCATGGTGGGCGAGGTGGTGGACCGGGTCGTGGTGATGGACCTGGGCCAGGTCATCGCCGAAGGACCCTTCGACCACGTGATGGCCGACGCCCACGTCCGGCACGCCTACCTGGGTCGGGCCGGATGAGCGACATGCCCACAGGATCCGAGGCCCAACCCCACCCCGAGGCCCAGCCCGGGCCCGAGGCCGTGGCCGCTGCGGCTCCCGGCGCGTCGGGCCCGGTGCCCGGGGGCGAGCCTCCCACGGCGCCGGCGGCCCTCGACGTCGACGACGTGAGCGCCGCCTACGGCCCCTACCGCGCCCTGTTCAACGTGACCTTCCGAGTGCCGGCCGGCGCCGTCGTGGCGCTCCTGGGCTCCAACGGTGCCGGGAAGTCCACCGTGGCCCGGGTGGTGTCGGGCCTGCTGGCGAGCACTTCGGGCACGGTCAGCGTGGACGGAGTGGACGTGACCGGGTGGCCGGCACACCGGATCGCCCGAGCCGGGATGGCCCACGTCCCCGAGGGGCGTGGGATCTTCGCCAGCCTCAACGTCGAGGAGAACCTCACCGTGGCCTTCCGCCAACGTGCCGGCCGTCGCCAGGTGGGTGACGCCTTGGACCGGGCCTACCAGGCATTCCCGGTGCTCGGCGAGCGGCGCAAGCAACGCGGCGGCACCCTGTCGGGTGGCCAGCAGCGCCTGCTGTCCCTGGCCAAGGTCCTGGTGGTCCCGCCGCGTCTGCTGGTGGCCGACGAGCTGTCACTGGGCCTGGCGCCGGTGGTTGTCGACGCCGTCTACGACGGGCTGCGGGCCATCAATGCCGGCGGGACGGCCATACTGGTCGTCGAGCAGCAGGTCGACCGGGCACTCGACCTGGCCCACGGTGCCGTGGTGCTCGAGCACGGTTCGACGGCCTTCGTCGGCCTCGCCACACAGGCCGCGGCGGCGGTGGAGAAGGTGTTGGCGGCCCGCGGTGAGCGTCGTCCGGTGGGCCCGGGCTGACGCCGGGACCCGGTGGGCCCGAGCTCGTGACCAGCGGTTGGATCGCGGCGAAGGGAGAACCATGAGCAGTGAAGTGCGGGAAGCAGTCATCGTGGACGTGCTACGGACGACGTTCGGCAAGAGGGGTGGAGCGCTGGCCCATTGGCACCCGGTGGACCTGCTGGCCCTGGCGCTGGGAACCCTGGTCGAGCGGACCGGGGTCGATCCGGCCCGGATCGACGACGTGATCGGCGGGTGCGTGAGCCAGGTGGGGGAGCAGAGCACCAACGTGACCCGCAACGCCTGGGTGGCAGCCGGACTCCCCCAGCACGTCCCGGCCACCACCGTCGACCGCCAGTGCGGTTCGTCCCAGCAGGCCATGCACTTCGGTGCCGCCGGCGTGGTCGCCGGGCACTACGACCTGGTGGTGGCGTGCGGAGTGGAGGCGATGAGCCGCGTCCCCCTGGCTTCCAACGCGCGCGGCGGCACCGGACCCTTCCCACCTTCGTTCCTCGAGCACATCGACGGCCGGCTCTGGGCCCAGTTCCGCGTCGCCCAGGTCCTGGCCGACCGCTGGGACATCACTCGTGAGGACATGGACGCCTTCTCCCTCGAGAGCCACCGGCGGGCCGCCGAGGCGTGGGACTCGGGGCACTTCGCCAAGGAGGCCATCCCGGTGCCGATCAAGGGTGAGGACGGCACCCTCACCGGTGAGGTGCTCGACACCGACGAGGGGATCCGTCGGGGTGGGACGATGGAGAGCTTGGCGGCACTGGCTCCGGCCCAGAGCTGGGAGCCCGAGACCGCGCCGCACATCACGGCCGGGAACTCGTCGCAGACCACCGACGGGGCCTCGGCCATGCTCATCGCCGAGCGCTCGGTGGCCGAACGCCTCGGGTTGCCGATCAGGGCCCGGTTCGCCCACTTCGCCGTGGGGGCCGAGGACGCCGCCATCGTGCTGTCGGCCCCGGTCCCGGTCACCCACCGGCTGCTGGAGCGCTCGGGGATGAAGATCGACGACTTCGACGTCATGGAGTGCAACGAAGCCTTCGCGGCAATCGCCCTCATGTGGCAGCGAGCGTTCTCTGCTGATCCGGCCAAGCTCAACCCCCGCGGTGGGGCGGTGGCCATCGGGCACCCCCTCGGGGCGACCGGGGTCCGGATGGCGGCAACGGTCCTGAACCAGCTCGAGGCCACGGGCGGACGATTCGGGTTCCAGACGATGTGCGAGGGCGGTGGGCAGGCCAACGCAACGGTGATCGAGCGGCTCGGTTGACCGGCCGGGTCCGGGCGGCGGGCCGGTCCGGGCTCAGCCCGGTGGAAGAGCGTCCACTTCGACCAGCTCACAGGTGTCCACGTCGTAGACGAACCCCCGCACGAAGTCACGGTGAAGCACGAACGGGCTCGACCGGATCCGGGCCATGGACTGGCGCACGTCGGCCACCGGGTCGGTGAACGATTCGAGGGCCCAGGCGGGGCGCTGGCCGGTCTCGGCCTCCAGGTCGGCTTTGAAGGCGTCGTCAGTGACCTTCTGCATGCCACAGTCGGTGTGATGGACCAGCACGACCTCGGTCGTGCCGAGAGCCCGCTGGGACACGACGAGCGAGCGGATCATGTCGTCGGTGACGACACCGCCGGCGTTCCGCAGCACGTGGGCGTCCCCGATGTCGAGCCCGAGAAGTCCGAACAGGTCGATCCGGCTGTCCATGCACGTGATCACGACCAGCGCCAGGCGCGGCCGCACGTCGACGTGGTGGTCGTCACGGTGGGCGTCGGCGTAGCGCCGGGCCGCCCCGACCAGCCTCTCGACGACGTCGCTCACGGGAGGCAGACCGGTGGGAGCGGCCAACGGAACAGCCGGGAGGCATTCTGGTGGGTGAGGCGGCGGACGTCGTCGACCGGGAGGTGCCCCCATGCCCGGCGGATGACCTCTTGGGTATCGGGCCAGGTGCTGTCTCCGTGGGGGTAGTCCACCTCTACCATCACGTGGTCGGCGCCGATGGCGCCGAGGGTGTCGATGGTCGAGGGGTCGTCGATGGTGCAGAACCAGAAGTTCCGACGCAGGACGTCGGCGGGGCGGACGGCGCGGCCTGCAGGCACGCCGGCAGCGGTCGGTGTCCCGAGCCCGCGGCCATACCCCGAGCGGTCGACGATGTTCTCCAGCCGATCGAGCAGCATGGCCACCCACCCTACCCCGCCCTCGCTCATGGCGATCTTGACGGCCGGGAAGCGCACCGCCAGCCCCGACCACAGCCATTCGGCGCAGGCCGTGAGCGACATCTGACCGAACAAGGTGGCGCCGAGCTGGACGAGTGGACCGTCGTCGGGCATGTCGGGCATGCCTGACGAGCCGACGTGGAGCGAGATCACCGTTGTGGTCTCCTCGCAGGCGGCGACGTAAGGATCCCAGTACCCCGAGAAGATGCTCGGGAGCCCGATGCGGTGGGGTCGCTCGGGCAGGGTGACCGACCGGAACCCCCGCTCGGCGTTGCGGCGGATCTCCTCCGCACCGACTTCGGGGTCGGCCAGGTAGGTGATCCCGCACGGGATGATCCGCTCGGGGTACGGCTGCCACCACGCCTCGTAGAGCCAGTCGTTGAAAGCCCGGGTCACGGCCATCCCCAGCTCGGGGTCCGAGGCCTCCGAGTACACACGCCCGCAGAACCCGGTGATCTGGGATGGGAAGTTCAAGGAGGCCCAGACGCCGTTGATGTCCATGTCCCGGACGCGGGCGTCGATGTTCCAGCACCCGGGGCGCATGTCCTCGAAGCGGGTCGGCTCCAAGGTCACGTGCTCGGGGCGCCGGCCGGCCACGGCGTTCACCCCGACCTGGGTGAAGCGCTTTCCGTCGAACTCCCAGACCTGGTGACCGCGCCGGGTCTCGACCACTCGAGGGGCCAGGTCGGCCAGGTGGGACGGCAGGCGACCGTCGAAGAGGTCCGGGGGCTCGACCAGGTGGTCGTCCACCGAGATGACCGTGGCGTGGACCGGGCGAGGCTCGGGGTCGGGCAGGAGCAGGTCGGACCCGGCTCGGGTCCTTGGGGCGGGCACCACCCTCTGAGTATCCCCGATAGCGGCGTGCGCCCGCACGCCCTGTCGCCCGTACGCCCTGAGAACAGGCAGTGGACCGTCGGACCGGGGTGGAGGTGCCGGCCCCCGGCATTCGGTAAGGTCCGCACCGTGCCGACACCGTCCCCTGACCAGCTACTGGGAGGGTCCAAGATCGTGATCACCGGCGTCA
The DNA here is from genome assembly GCA_021791635.1 of Actinomycetes bacterium. GTDB lineage: Bacteria > Actinomycetota > Acidimicrobiia > Acidimicrobiales > RAAP-2 > JAJYWF01. The sequence continues at coordinate 45,339 of JAJYWF010000007.1, read as the reverse complement.
CCGGGCAGGTGGCCGAGCCGTTGGCGCTGGCCTTGGCCGGGGAGTGTGAGGTGTACGGGGCGGCCCGGTTCTCCGACGCCGCCACCCGCGAGCGCCTGGAGGCCGCCGGGGTGCGCTGTGTCCCCGTCGACCTGGCGTCAGGGGACGTCACTGCCCTCCCGGCCGACGCCGACGTGGTGCTGAACTTCGCCGTGGTGAAGACCGGTGACTGGGATGTGGACCTGATGGCCAATGCCGGTGGTGTGGCGTGGTTGATGGAGCATCACCGCCAGGCCCGGGCGTTCTTCCACTGCTCGTCGGCGGCCGTCTACCGCCCGGCCGGGCACCGCCTCCTGGGGGAGACAGCGCCGCTCGGGGACAACCACGGCGTGTGGCCGTTCCTCCGGACCTACAGCATCTCCAAGATCGCCGCCGAGACTGCGGCCCGGTGGGGGGCGCTTCGATTCGGGGTGCCGACCACCATCGCCAGGCTGTCGGTCCCTTACGGGGACCGGGGCGGCTGGCCAGCCATCCATCTCGAGATGATGATCCACGGATCGCCCATCCCGGTGCACGTCGACCGGCCCAGCGTGTACCACCCCTTGCACCAAGACGACATCTTGGGCACCCTGCCCGGTCTGCTCGGCGGGGCGTCGGTGCCCGCCACCGTGGTGAACTGGGGCGGGCACGACGCGGTGAGCATAGAGGAGTGGTGCGGGTGCCTCTCGGAGCTGACCGGGCTCCCGGCCACCTTCCATCCCACGCCGGACACCATCGACAGTGGAGATCTCGACTTGACCCGCATGCGCCAGTTGGCCGGCACCACGACCGTGGACTGGCGTGAGGGTCTGCGGTCCATGGTGGCGGCCCGCCATCCCGAGCTACTGGTGAGCTGAACGGGCAGGCGTTGAAGCTCAGCCCGAAGCAGATCGCGGCATCGGCGGCCGGGGCCATCCTGGCCGCAGTGGCGGCGTCGTTGTTCGGAGAGAAGGGCACGATCATCGGGGTGGCTCTCGGAAGTGCGGTGGCCACGACCGCCAGCGCGCTGGTGGCCCAGTCCATCGAGAGGACCCACCACGCGGTGAAGCAGGTGGTGGTGAAGGTGCCCGGTCGCCCCTCGATCCTTCGCCGCCTGGGCGCCACCGAGGCCGCAGGAGACGTGGAGACCGGGACCGACGAGTCGCCTCTGGTCGAAGCTGGGGCGGCCGGGGAGGCGGCCGCGGTAGGGGACGCCGACGGGACGGCGGCCAGCGGTCAGGTGGGAGAGCGGACGGCGGCAAGCGGTGCGGTGGCGGAAGGGGCGCCGGATCGCCGCCTGGTGGCCCGGAGCCAGGGAAGCGGACGGGGGCCGGCGCGGCGTACGGTCTCGGGAGGAGAAGGGCGGCGCAGTTCTCGGGAGCCGGCTCCCGCCACTTCGGGGGCCCACCTGAACTGGTGGGTGCTCGCCGTGTCGATGGTGGCCGTCTTCGTCGTGGCCGTGGTCGCCATCACCGTGTTCGAGCTGGTCGCCGGGCGACCCCTGTCCTCCGTCCTCGGATCGAGCCCGGCCACGGGCGGCACCTCGGCCGGCAGCCTCTTCACCCCCTCGCCGACGACTCTCCCTCCGGCCCCGACCACCACGTCGACCACGTCCACCACCACCACGACCACTACCGCACCGCCGCGGTCGACCACCACGACCGGTCCGGGATCGACGACCTCGGTCCCCGGGTCGACGCCCAGCACGTCGACCACGACCACCACCACGACCACCACCATCCCAGGGACAAAGGGTTCGACGACGACGACCAGCCCCTCGTCGACCTCCACGTCGGGCGGCTGAGGGTGGCACGGGACCGTCGGGCGTCGGGGCGCGCTCGATCGGGAGTCATCGGCGTCATCGGAGACTACGAAGCCGCGAACGAGGCGCTCATGGCCACGATGGTGACGGTGCAGCACGCAGGCGCGTCCCGATCATCACCCCACTTTCATGCTCCCTTGCCGGTCAGACCATGACAGTCCGGATCGACGACGAAACCTGGGCGGCGAGCACCTGCCAGAAGGCCACCGTCACTGAGCGCTACTACTGCAATTTCGGCGTGAATCCGAAGTACTTCGGCACTATCGTGCCGGCCGGGCTGGTGGTTTCGGGCACGGATCAAAAGGGCGAGCCCCGAATTGTCGAGCTCCCGCACCTCCCTTCTTCGTGGCCACTCTCTTCGTGCCGCAGGCGTCGGGCACGCCGGCATCCCCCCACCCACTCCCGGTCGCCTCTCGATCGTGGAAGAGATCGAAGCGGTGATGGGTAAAGCCGACAGGGCGTTGCGCCCCACCCGGCAGCCACCATGATCTGGGTCGCGGGCTCGCCACCTGTGCGAGCTCGGTACCTGTGCGGTTCCGGCGCCTGTGAACGGTCCTTCCTGCGGGCCGGCACGGATCCGTTCAAACGGGTGGTGCCGGGTCGTACTGGATACCTCGCCGCACCTCCCGGGCCCGTTCGGTGCCGGCCAGGCGTTTGACCAAGTGAAGGGCCATGTCGATCCCGGCGGAGATGCCGGCTGAAGTGATGATGTCGCCGTCGTCGACGAAGCGCTCGTCGGCTCGGACGTCGATGCTCGGGTCGAGCTCGGCGAGCAGGTCGAGCGACCGCCAGTGGGTCGTTGCCGGGCGTCCCGTGAGGAGTCCGGCGGCGGCGAAGACCAACGAGCCGGTGCACACGCTTGCCATCAACGGCACCACCTGTCGGCGGCGGCGTACCCAGTCGAGCTGCGCCTGGTCGTGCAGCTGCGGTCGGGTGCCCTGCCCGCCCGGGTACACGAGCACGTCGAGGGAGGGCGCGTCGGCATAGGAGTGGTCGGCTTGCACCACCAGGCCGTTGGCGCAGCGCACCAGACCCCCGGACGACGAGAGGGTCGAGACCGTGTGTCGGTCTTCGGGGAAGGTTCTGGTCCAATAGGCGAGGACCTCCCAGGGGCCGATGGCGTCGAGCTCCTCGACGTCGGCGAACAACACGATTCCGATGTGCTTTTCGGCATCCACGGATCAACTCTGTCAGGTCCGCTGCGCCATCGCCTTTTCACGCAGGGGCGGTCGAGCCGAGAGACCGAGGACATCCGGCTCTCGGTCGTGGCTTCCTGACCGACAGCGGAGTACTGGCCGACGGTAGTTGCGATACGCCCGACGAATAGCACTGGCCGCTACGCCAGCTGACCCCATTCACCGCTGTTGGCTTATGCCCGAGGGGGCCTCGCTCGCCGCACCCAGTTCGATGGACGGAGCATCACCGGCTGAGCATCCCGAAGCGTTCGTGGGTTCGATATCTTCGGGATGATGGGCACGGGCAGTCTCGATGAGCACCCGGTCGACTCGCCCTACGAGAAGGACCACGACGGTGAGGGTGAAGACCCGAGCTATTGGCCCGAACGGTTCAGCGGGCATACCGCACCGGAGAACCGTGAGAGCCAAGTGGTGTTCCGATGCCGGGCCTGTGGGCACGAGGACAACGCGGACATCAACGCAGCCGAGAACATCCTCGCCACCGGGCTGGCGGTCGCAGCGCGTGGAGGGACATCCCAACGGGGACCCGGTGAAGCGCGAACCACCCGACGGGCAGCAGCATGAGCCCGTCGGGAATCCCACGCCTTCAGGCGTGGGAGGAAGTCAATTCAGCGAGGCTCGCGGTCCCGAGCGAGCTCGAAGCAAGCTCGGAGGCCACCACGTCGGCGCCGGGCTCGTCGTGAATGAGGGCAAGGACCGCCGAGGCGTCCAGAACCGTCACGCGCCAGCCGCGGCCAGCCGGCGTTCAGCCAGCAACTCGTCGACGAGCGACCGTTCTTCGGTGACCGCGGGAGCCAGTTCCCGGAGCTCCGCAACTGCATCCTGCTGGCGCGCCAGGACCAGTCGCCGGCCAGCGACGTGGAGATGTAGCCGGTCCCCGGGGGCGAGCCCGAGCGCACTTCGGACGTCGGCCGGGATGACAATTCGTCCCTGCTGCCCGAGCACCACCGTGGCATCCATAGACATCACGTGCCACATATCGACCAAGAGTGCCAGCGCAGTGCCCCCACGCGGATCGGTGCCGGGCTCGACGGCGTGCCGGCTATCCGACCCGATCGTTCGGACAGTTGAACATCCAGCGGATCCCGTAGCGGTCTTCGCAGGTTCCCCAGTACGCACCCCAGGGCATGTCCACGAGGCCGAACTGGTCACTCCCACCCTCGGACAGGAGGCTGAAGAGCCTCTCGGTCTCGGTCCGGTCCTCGAGCTCGAGGTTGATAGTCATCGAGTTGCCGACACGCCGTTCGTGTCCGAGTGACTCGAGCAGATCGGTACCCATGAGCAGGTGACCCGCCAGGATCGGAAGCTCGACGTGCATGACCAGGTTCCGCTCGGCCGCTGACAGCTCGGGCCGGCCGGGGGAGTGGGGCATCTCACCCATCCGGGCGATCGGCGCGAGGAACTCGGTCCCGAACACGGACCGGTAGAAGTTGAAGGCCTCCTCGGTGGTGCCCATGAAGTTGAGGTACGTGCTGACCCGCGGCATCTCGGTGCTCCTTCTGCTCGGTGGACACCCTCCTCACAGAGGAGGCGCCAGGAGTATCCCGTCAATCTGGTCGACCGCTGCGGTCATGCCCTCGGCCATTCCCATTCCGAGCATCGTCTCCATCTGGGAGAGGTCGGTGTACCGTGACACGACGGTCATCCGCGTTCGTGGACCTGTCGCCTCGAGCGTCACGTACCCCGACATCGGTGGAGTACCGGGCATGGGCTCACCATCGGGACCTGCGAGGCCGTTCATGAACTCGATGCGGTTGGGTCGGTCGATGGCCTGCATCTGCCAATAGCCCCTGCTGGCATCTCCGTCGGGCCCGGTCATGTGATAGCGGGACTCACCGCCGACGACGAATTCATGGCGGGTGAAGGTTGCCGGCCACGAGGGTGGTCCCCACCAACGTTCGAGCAGGCGCGGGTCCTCCCAGAGGGTCCAGACCCTCTCGGGCGACGCGTCGAGCACGGCGATCACGGTGAGCGTGAGGCTCTCGGGGTCGCTGATGGTGCTGATGACGCTCACGGCTGTCCTCCTTCATTGGCTGCGAGAATGGCGACCATCTGGTCGACCCGGTCGATCCACATTGCTTCGTACTGGTCGAGGAGGGCGACAGCCTTCGAGATGGCGCTGCCGTCGGCATGCACGATCCGTTCCCTTCCCCGCCGTTCTTTGGTGATGAGCGCTGCTCGTTCGAGCACCGCCACGTGCTTCTGCACCGCGGGGAGGCTCATCGAATAGTGCCGCGACAGAGCCGATACCGACTCGCCGCCCCGGAGGGCGCGGCGGAGGATGTCCCTCCGGGTCACGTCCGCCAGTGCCCGGAAGATCCGGTCGAGCTCCGCCTCGGTCGCTGGATTATCTACAACCATATAGTTGTAGGTTAGCACCCCGAGGCGACCGCGACATGAGGACCGAGGCCGCCGCCCCGTGGCCTGCTGCTTCCGGTCCGGGAGATGCCTCCTGCGGTCTGCCTACGACGCCGCGGCGGGCTCGGGGGCCACATCCCCCGCTCGGTCGCCTCCCCCTGCTCCATCCTCTTCGGCCTTGGGGAAGAAGTACGCGTAGACACCGGCGGAGATAGTGCCGCCGACCAGCGGGGCCACGATGAACACCCAGAGCTGGCTCAGCGCCGACCCGCCGACGAAGAGGGCCGGGCCGAGGCTCCGGGCCGGGTTCACCGAGGTCCCGTCGATCGGGATGCCGATGATGTGGGCCAGCATCAGGGCGAAGCCGATGACCAGTCCGGCCACCAGGGCATTGCTGGCGCGCCGGGTGACGGCCAGGATCACGAAGACGAAGACGAAGGTGAGGACGACCTCGGCGGCGAAGGCGCCGGCAGCATTCACGCCGATCATCGATGCCCTCCCGTAGCCGTCGGCACCGAGGCCCATGCTGGTGTGGTACTTCGACGAGGCGTGGACGATCCCGTAGAGACCTGCGGCACCGGCGATGCCGCCGACGAACTGTGCGAACCAGTACCACAACGCGTCAATTGGCTTGATACGTCGTGCCGCCAGGAAGCCGAGCGTCACCGCCGGATTGACGTGGCAACCCGAGATCGGCCCGATGGCGTAGACCAGGACCAGGAGCACCAGTCCGAACGCCAGAGCGGTGACGATCACCCCAGCCGAGAGACTGGTTCCGGTGATCTTGAACCCGAAGCTCAAGGTCGCCGTGCCGGCGCCGAAGAACACCAGCAACGCGGTCCCCAGGGCTTCGGCCACGATCGGTCTCGTTCTCATCCTCTCCGACCTCCGTTCGTTCCATCACGCGGTCAAACGCCGGTTCGAGTATCACATGGCGCCCCAATGGATTGGTGGACGGTGCTCGTCGGGGACGGGCGGCGATGGTCGTACCAGCGCCGGCGTGCTCACCAACCCTTGAATTCAGCCGGGCGGCGCTCCACGAAGCTGTCGATCCCTTCGCGGGAGTCCTCGGTGTGGGTGACCAGCTCCTGGGCCAGGGCCTCGTCGGCCAGCGCGGTGGCCCGGTCCACGTCGAGGGCCCGGTTCGTGAGCCACTTGGCCACGCCGATGGCTTTGGTCGGCCCCTCGGCCAGGCGACCGGCCAGCTCCTCGAGCACGGTCCGCAGCTCGCTCCGGGGGACAATGCGGTTCACCAGCCCGATCCGGTAGGCCTCGGCTGCCGGCACGTTGTCGCCGAAGAAGAAAAGCTCCTTGGCTTTCTGGATGCCTACGAGCCGGGTCAGGAGCCAGGCTCCGCCGGCGTCGGGTGCGATGCCCCGGCGGACGAACACCTCGATGAACCGGGCCTCTTCCGCGGCCACTACCAGGTCGCAGGCCAGGGCCAGGTGCATGCCGCCTCCGGCCGCCGTGCCGTTCACCCCGGCGATGACGGGCTTCTCGCAGTCCAGGACCGAGGAGACCAGGCGCTGCCACCCCAGGCGGATGGTCCGGGCCCCGTCACCCACGGCGTTGTCCGGTGCCCCCGCGGGACGGGGCCGGGCCTCGGCCCGCCCACCGCGCAGGTCGGCACCGGTGCAGAAGGCCTTGTCCCCGGCGGCGGTGATCACCACCACCCGGACCGCCAGGTCGGCCGAGGCCTCGTCGAGCCACGAGGAGATCTGGTCCCGCATGGCTGCCGTCATGGCGTTGCCGGCATCGGGTCGGTTCAGCACGATCCAGGCCACCCCTCCCTCGATCGTGCGCACCACGTCCCGGCTCTCCACCCGCTGGCCGTTCGCTCCCAGGTCGCTCATAGCGCCCAACCCCCTTTCTCGATCTTCCCCGTGACGTAGTGCCAGCGCCGGGGTCCGCCGTTCCGTCCCGCGAACGCTACGCCAGCACCACCAAGGCGTCGGCGGCCACCGCCCCTGACGGGCCGGCCAGCAAGGGGTTCACGTCCATCTCGGCCACCTCGTCGGCGAAGTCCATGGCCAGATGCTGGACGGCCATGATGGCGCTCACCAGGGCCTTGCGGTCCGCCGCCGGGCGACCCCTCACGCCGTGGAGCAGTGCCGCCCCGGTGAGCTCGTCGAGCATCCGCGCCGCTTCGGATGCGGGGAACGGCGGGACCCTGAAGGTCACGTCCTTCAGGACCTCGACGAACACGCCACCCAGGCCGAACATGACCACCGGCCCGAACAGCTCGTCGCGGGCCAGACCGAGCACCGTTTCGACGCCGCGAGCCTGCTCGGCCACCAAGATGCCGTCGATCGTGGCCTCCGGGGCGGACTCACCGGCCCGGTCCAGCAGGGTCCGGAAGGTCCGGCGCACCTCGGTGGCGGTGCGCAGTCCCACTTCGACCAGGCCCAGGTCGGACTTGTGGGGGATGTCGGCGGAGGCCACCTTCATCACCACCGGGAAGCCGGCACGTTCCGCGGCTCTGACAGCTTCGGCGGCGCTGGTGGTCACCCGTTCTCGCGGGCTGGCGATGCCGTACGCTTTGAGCAGCGCTTTGGACTCCTGCTCGGAGAGAGTGGACCCGCTCGGGCGCTTCCGGCCCCGGGGGGACACCACCCGGCGGGCGGTGGCCGCTGCCGCCGACGCCCGGCGCACCGGGTGGGTGAAGGACGAGCGGTAGCCATCGACGAAGCGATGGTGGTCAAAGTATGCGCTGGCGGCCATCACGGCGTTGGTGAAGGTGCGGAAGGTGGGCACCGAGCTTCCCAACAGCGTCTCCCGGTAGGCCGCCTCGTCGCCGGTGGGCGATCCCCAGACCACGAGCATGGGCTTGTCGGTGCGTTCGGACGCAGCCACCAGGTCGGCAGTCAACTTGTCCGCCATCGAGGGAAGGGCGCCGGTGATGGGGCACAAGATCAGGTCCACATTCGGGTCGGCGACGACCGCTTCGATGATCTTTGGTCCGCGCCAGTCCCGGACCGGGGGGCCACCGTTGTCCACCGGGTTCGACACCCGCAGGTACGGGGGTATCCACTCGTGGAGACGTCGCTGGGTGTCGGCCGCCAGCGTCGGCAGCTCGAGACCGGCCGCCGACACCATGTCAGCCATGTGGGCGCCGGTGCCGCCCGAGATGGAGTAGACGCAGACCCGGCCGCCACGGCCGCGCCGGAGGCGTCGAAGGGCCTCGGGCGAGGGGGGCTTGGTCCGGGCCAGGGTGGCCGCCACTTCCAGCAGCTGGTCGAGGCCGTCGACCCGGGTGATGCCGTACTGGCGGAAGACCGCCGACACCACGGCGTCCGAACCGGTCAGGTGCCCGGTATGGGCCTTGGCCATGCTCGTCCCCTCGGCCGTCCTCCCGACCTTGACGGCCACGATCGGCACGCGGTGCCGGGCCGCCTGGTCGGCTGCGAGCTGGAGGGTCCGGCCGTTCTTGAAGCCCTCGACGTAGCAGGCCACCGCCCCGGTCTGGCGCAACCGGGAGAAGTACCCGACGAAGTCGGCCACCTCCAGGTCCGCCTCGTTCCCCACCGGCGCCCAATGGGAGAGGCGGATCCCGATGTCCTGGCCCTGGAAGACCGGGCGCCCCTGGTGACCACTCTGGGTGACCAGGGCGATGGCCTTCCCCGGCAGGTCGTCGCGGAACTGCTCGAAGGCGTTGAGGTTCGTGTTGGGGCCCAGGACGTGCAAGTCGCTGCCGGCGATCAGGGACTCGAGCTCGGCCTGCATGGCCTCGCCCTCGGCGCCCACTTCCGAGAAGCCGGCGGCGAAGACGATGGCGAATTTAGCTCGGGCGGCGATGGCGTCCTTGATGATGGGCAGCGGGTCGCCGACCAGGATGGCCACCACGTCGACGCGGCGGCCCACGTCGGCGATCGACGGCGAGCACGGACGTCCGGCGACCACCGGCCGGTTCGGGTTCACGTAGGAGATGTCCGCACCGCGGGCCACGGCCCAGGCGGTGATCTTGGCGGTGAGGGCCGTGTTGGGCTTGGCGTTGGAGTCCGAGGCCCCGACGACGCACACCGACCTCGGATGGAAGAAGGTCTTGAGGTCCAGTGGCCGCAGCTCGGTGGGTAGTCCCATCACGTCGACCGGCACACCGTCCTTCGTCCCGTTCTTGGTGTCCCCTGCCACTGTCCCTCCCTGTCCTTCCGGTCCGGGGGTGATCTCCGAGGAGCGGCGACAGCTCCCCGGTCCGAATTGTGGGCCGTACCGGCGGCCGTTACCGTATCTGACATCAGTGTCAGTGTCGATCCCGAGGGGGGCGAATGGGCGTTCTGGATGGGAAGGTGGCGATCGTGACCGGGGCAGGCCACGGCATCGGGCGTGGTGAAGCCCTCGAGCTCGCGGCCCAAGGGGCCAAGGTCGTGGTGAACGACGTCGGTGGGACGGCGAGCGGGGAGGGGGCCGACCAGCGCCCGGCCGACGAGGTGGTCGAGGTGATCCGCAGCGCCGGTGGCGAAGCGGTGGCGAACTACGACGACGTGGCCGACTGGGAGGGTGCCGGTCGCCTGGTGGCACAGGCCTACGAGGCCTTCGGGGGCCACGACGTCCTGGTGAACAACGCCGGCATCATCCGCGACCGGATGATCGTCTCGATGACCGAGGAGGACTTCGACTCGGTGGTCCGGGTCCACCTGAAGGGGACCTTCGTCACCACCCACCACGCCTGCGTCCGGTGGCGCCAGCGGACCAAGGACGGTGAGCAGGTTCGAGCCGCCATCGTGAACACGGTGTCGTCGGCCGGCCTCCAGGGGAACGTCGGCCAGGCCAACTACGGCGCGGCCAAGGCTGGGATCGCCGCGCTGACGGTGATCGCCAGCCTGGAGGGGTCGCGCTACGGGGTGCGGGCCAATGCCGTGGCGCCCGGTGGGGTGACGCGGCTGACCGGCGGCGTGCTGAAGGATGTCGAGATCAAAGAGCCCGACGCCTACACCGAGTACAGCCGACTGAACCCGCAGAACTCGGCGCCGATGGTGGCGTGGCTGGCATCGGACCAGGCTCTCCACGTGACCGGCCAGGTGTTCCGGGCCGTGGGCGCCAACATCGCCCACTACGAGCCGTGGCGGCTGGGAGCAGCGGTGGACAATCCGGCGGGTGAGGAACGTTGGGATCCGGCGGCCATCGGGCCCGAGGTGAACGCCCACGTGTTCCACTCCCGCCATCCCGGGCTCAAGATGGGAGGCGGGTGAGATGCCCACGCGACGCGTGGCCATCGTGGGTGCGGCGACGTCCGACTGCGGGCGCGTGGACGACAAGACGGCCTTCCAGCTGAACTACCAGGGGACGTCGAGGGCCCTGGCCGACGCCGGCATCGACCGTTCCGAGGTCGACGGCTTCATGTCCCACAACACCGGTGCCCTGCCGCCGATCGAGCTGGCCGAGTACCTGGGTCTGCGGCCGAATTGGGCCGACTCCACCGGGCACGGAGGCAGCATCTGGGAGTTCATGGTGGAGCACGCCGCGGCGGCCATCGCCCAGGGTCTGGTCGAGGTGGTGGTGCTCACGTACGGATCCACCCAGAGGGCCGACCTGAAGAAGAAGCTCCGCATGGCGAACCTGAGCTTCGGCACCCGCGGGCCGTCCCAGTTCGCCGCACCCTTCGGGCACCCGGTGGGCTCCCACTACGCCATGGCTGCCCGCCGGCACATGCACGAGTTCGGGACCACGATGGCCCAGCTGGCTGAAGTCGCGGTCTCGGCCCGCTACAACGCCGGCTTCAATCCCGAGGCCTACTACCGCGACCCCATCACCATCGACGACGTGCTGTCGGAGCCGCCGATATGGGACCCGCTGACCAAGTCCCACTGCTGCATCCGCTCCGACGGCGGTGGGGCGGTGGTCCTCACCAGCGAGGAGCGGGCCCGGGACTGCGCCCGAGCGCCGGTCTGGGTCCTCGGGACCGGTGAGGCCATCTCGCACGTGACCATGAGCGAGTGGCGGGACTACACCGAGTCACCCTGCGTCCGCTCCGGGAAGCTGGCCTTCGAGCGGGCCGGGGTCACGCCGGCCGATATCGACACCTGCCAGGTGTACGACGCCTTCACCCCCATGGTGCTGCTCACGCTGGAAGGCCTGGGCTTCTGCGGCAAGGGCGAGGGGGGAGCATTCGTCGAAGGCGGGACCCTGCGGGTCGGCGGGGCGCTGCCCACGAACACCGACGGCGGTGGGCTGTCGGCTTGCCAGCCTGGGATGCGCGGGATGTTCCTCCTCATCGAAGCGGTGCGCCAGCTCCGCGGGGAGTGCGGGGACCGGCAGGTCCCCGACGCCCGCCTGGCGTGCGTGAACGGCACCAGCGGGTGGTTCTCGGCCACCAGCACCGTCATCCTCGGGCGGGACTGACCCGCTCGGCCGCGAGCTCAGCGGTTGCGCCAGACCGGCGGGCGCTTCTCGGCGAAGGCCGCCGGACCCTCCTTGGCGTCCTCGCTGGAGAACACCTCGCCGGCGATGGCCGACTCGATCTTGTACGCCTCACCCATGTCGGTGGCCAGCCCCCGCAGGACGGACTCCTTGGTCTTGCGCACCGCTAGCGGCCCGTTGGCGGTGATCCGTCGGGCGTAGTCCTCGGCCCGGTCCATGAGGGTCTGGCGCGTGGTGACCTCGTTCAGCAGTCCCATCTCGAGCACCCGCTGGGCCGGCATCCGGTCAGCGCAGAGCAGGAGCTCCATGGCGGCGGGGAAGGGGATCTGGCGGGGGAGCCGCACCGTGGTGCCTCCCCCGGCGAACAAGCCACGCTTGGGCTCCATCACGCCGAAGGTGGCGTTCTCCGAGGCCACCCGCAGGTCGCAGCCTCCCAGCATCTCCATCCCGCCGGCCACGCACGTCCCGTTCACCGCGGCGACGATCGGCTTGTACAGCTTCACCCCGCGCAGGACGGCCTTCATCCCGTCGTCGAGACGGTAGCCGTCGACCTCGGGCGTCTCTCCGGCGGCGATCTGCTTCTGGAGGGCGGTGATCTGGGGAATGTACGTCTTCAGGTCGGCTCCGACGCAGAAGTCCTCGCCGACGCCGGTGATGATGGCCACCCAGGCGTCCTCCTCGGCGTCGAAGCGCTCCCAGGCCGACCTGAGCTGGAAGAAGTGCTCCATGTCGAGCGAGTTTCGGGCTTCGGGGCGGTCGATGGTGATCCGCGTCACGTGGTCTTGCCCGAGCTCGTAGTGGACCGGCACGGGATCAGCCTGTCGAGTCGGTGCCGAGCTTGCGGGCCACCGTGGCCAGGCTCACGATCCCGCCTTCGGTCTCGGTCCGGCCGTGAGCCCGTGAGACCGGCCGGGTGTCCACGTCGGCGGCTTCGGCCCGCAGGGCGCCCACAGTGCACTTCTCGCGGGGACGGACGGAGAACGGGTCGTAGCGGAAGTGACGCATGGCGTTCTGGTGGGTGATCTTGTCGATCTCCTCGTCGGGGACGTCGGCCAGGTACTTCATCGCCGCTTCAGGGGACTGGGGCCAGGTCGAGTCGGAGTGGGGGTAGTCGCACTCCCAGGTGATGTTGTCGATGTTCAAGTAGGCCCGGCTGGCGATCCCGAAGGCGTCGTCGATGAAGCAGGTGATGATCCGTTCCTTGAACATCTGGCTGGGGAGCATGTCCCCGAAGTCCTGTCCGGTCCAGGCATGGTGGTGCTGGTACACGTAGTCGATGCGCTCGAGCGCGTACGGGATCCACCCGATCCCCCCTTCGGACAGGGCGAACCGCAGGTCCGGGTACCGGCGCAGGACCGGCGACCACAGGAGGTCGGCTGCGGCCTGGACCATGTTCATGGGCTGGAGGCTGATCATGACGTCGATGGGAGCCTCGACCGAGGTCATCACCAGCTGCGACGACGACCCCAGGTGCATGCACACCACCGTGCCCTCGTCCGAGCAGGCCGTCCAGAACGGATCCCAGTGGGAGTTGTGAAGGGAGGGCCAGCCCAGCTTCTCGGGGTTCTCCGAGAAGGTCACGGCGTGGCAGCCCTTGGCCGCCACCCGGCGCACTTCGGCCGCCGCCAACACGGGATCCCAGATGGCCGGTATCGACAGCGGGATGAACCGACCCGGCTCGGCTCCGCACCACCCTTCGATGTGCCAGTCGTTGTAGGCCCGCACCATGGCCAGCGCTTCTGTCTTGTCCTCCCTTCGGGCGAAGAGCTGACCGCAGAATTGGGGGAAGGAAGGGAAGCACATCGACCCCAGCACGCCGTTCGCGCTCATGTCGCGGACACGCTCGTGTACGTCGAAGCAGCCGCGCCGCATGTCTGTGAGGGAGGTGGGTTCGATCCCGTACTCCTCGGGCGGGCGCCCCACCACGGCGTTCAACCCGACGTTGGGGATCTCGTTCCCGTCGTAGTGCCAGAAGTCCGTCCCGTCGTCACGCCGCACGAGCCTGGGCGCCCGGTCCTGGTACCTGGCCGGGAGACGGCCGTCGAACATCTCGGGCGGCTCGATGACGTGGTCGTCCACACTTACCAGGATCATGTCCTCCGTGCGCATCGAGCCTCCCTTCGATCGTGGCCGAGCGCCTGCTTTCGGCCCCGGATGTGACACCGGCGTCATATACCTTAGGCGGCCGCATGGGGCGGCCGCGTGGGGCGGCCGCGTGGGGCGGGCGCGTGCCCGGCGTGCCCCGTGCCCCGAGCGCCGGGCGCTCAGATGACCGGGCCGGTGCTGCCCGCGGGGGAACCGGTGAACGGCCCGGTGTGGGCCGACACCGCCGCCTCGAACGAGCCCGGGTCGGCCGGGGTGATGAACGGCCGGACCCGCTTACCCAGGTCGAAGACGAAGGCCACCGACTTGCCGGGTCGTCCGGGGTCGAAGCTGGCCCAGTAGCCCGGGTTGGCCGTACCCCAGATCCGACCACGGCCACGGAGGGCCGACATCTCGATGCGCTCGACGCCGCGCACCTCTGGGTAGGTGATGTGCTTAGTGCCCCACGGAAAGTAGTAGCCGCGGACGTCCACGCCCTCGGCCGTGCAGGTAATCCACTTGTCCTGGTACTCGATGCCCATGGTCCCGCCTCCCACTCGCTGTGACCCGGTGCCCAGTCTAGGGATGTCCTGCCGCCGGCGGCGGGGAGAGCGAGGTCAACCACCGCGGGAGCCGGGTCGGGCGCCCGGAGCGGGTGAGGGCGGCGTGGACCGTGACCGCCGTGGCTCGGGGCTCCGCTCCGGTGGTGAGCAGGTAGCCGATCTGGAACGTGGCGGGCGTGGCTCCGGCCAGGACCAGGTGGACGTCGACCTCGTCGTCGAAGGAGAGCGGGCGCAGGTAGCTGACCGCCGCCTCCACTACGGCGAACTCGATCCCCTCCTCCCGCAGCTCGGCGTAGGGGTGCCCCAGGGACCGCAGGTACTCGACCCTGGCCTCTTCGAGGTACGGCAGGTAGGCGGCGTGGTGGACGACGCCCATGGCGTCGGTCTCGGCGAAGCGCACCCGTAGCCGGTGGACGAACGGATAGTCGTCGGGGTGGCGGGATGGGGTCCACGTGACGCGCACCGGCCCATACTCGCACGGCGATCCGGGGAGCACCGGGTACGATCGGTCCGATGGCGGTGGAGGTGAGCTGGTTCGGTGCGCTCTGCGACGACGACTACGAGCTCCTCGGAGTGCCCGACCCGGCCTTGGTCTCCAGTTTCGAGCACTGCGCGGCCATCGTGCGCCAGGCCGAGGCCTCGGGCTTCGACAACGTCCTGCTCCCCTCGGGCTACGCGCTCGGTATCGACACCGTCGCCTTCGCCGCGGCCGTGGCTCCCGCGCTCGACCGCATTCGCCTGCTGGTGGCGATGCGCTGCGGCGAGGAGTGGCCTCCCAAAGCGGCACGCCAGCTCGCCACTCTCGACCATCTCCTCGGAGGGCGCCTCACGATCAACGCCATCTCCAGCGATCTTCCCGGAGAGGCCCTCGATTCGGAGTCCCGTTACGCCCGCAGCGGTGAGGCCCTCGAGATCATCCGCCAGCTCCTGGACGGCCACCGGGTGAGCCACCACGGCATCTGGTACGACCTCGAAGTGGATCCGCCGCGCCTCGGCACGCTGTCGGGGGGCTGCCCTCCGGTGTACTTCGGCGGGCTCTCCGAGCCCGCCCGCGACTTGGCCGCCGCCACCGCCGACGTGTACCTCATGTGGCCGGACACCGAGGACGTCGTGGTCTCGGTGATCGAGGACCTGCGCCGGAGGGCCGCGGCACGGGGTCGGACGCTGCGATTCGGCTACCGGGTGCATGTCGTGGTCCGCCGCTCCGAGTCCGAGGCGCGACGGGCGGCCAGCCAGCTGGTCTCCCAGCTCGACGACGAGACCGGGGAAGCCATTCGGAACCGCTCGCTGGACGCCGGCTCGGTGGGCGTCGGTCGCCAGAGCGAGCTGCGGGCCGGAGCCGACGACGACGGCTACGTCGAAGAGCACCTCTGGACCGGGATCGGACGGGGGCGGTCCGGTTGCGGGGCCGCGGTGGTCGGCGATCCCGAGCAGGTTGCGGCGAAGCTGGCCCGCTACGCCGAGCTCGGCTTCGATGCCTTCATCCTGTCGGGCTACCCGCACCTCGACGAGTGCCGTCGGTTCGGTGAGCTGGTGCTCCCCCTCATCGATCACGCTCCGCTCGAGCTCGAGGCGAGGGCGTGACCGCACGGTCTCAGGGCGCGAGGACCTCGGCCATCTCCACCACCCGCGTCTCGGCGATCGATAGCTGCGCCGCTGCGCCGAGGGCCACGCTGAGCAGGCCGTCGGACAGGCTGACCGACGGGGAGCCTCCTCGGCGGATGGCGTCGAGGAAGTCGAGGTGCTCCAAGTAGCTCGATCCGTGGTGGAACCCCTCGTGGCGGATGCGATCGTCGGCGGCCACTTCCTCGGTAACCCCCCACGGTCCCCGGTCCCGCCGGCCGGTCCGGACGATCCCCGACGGCACGAAGGCCTCTATTTTCCCGGCGTCGCCCACGACGCTCAGCTCTTCTTGGTTCCGGCTGGCCTCGGCGAACATGCACAGGTCCAACGAGGCTCTCACCCCTCCGGCGTACTCGACGATGACCATGGCGTTGTCGAGGATGTCGGGCACCTCGCCTGTGTACCGCTCGTCGAGATGGTTGACGTCCTGGCCTCCCGATGCCATCACGCGGATCGGCTCGGTGCCTGCCACCAGGTTCATGAGGTCGAAGAAGTGGCAGCACTTCTCCACCAGGGTGCCGCCGGTATTGCGGTTGAACCGGTTCCAGTTCCCGACCTTGGGCAGGAACGGATAGCGATGCTCACGGATGGCCACCATCCGGACCCGACCGACCGCCCCTTCACCCACCTGGCGGAGGAGGGTGGCGACGGGGGGGATGTAGCGGTACTCGAGGCCCACCCAGATGACGCCGGGGTAGCCGGACGCGGCTTCCATGACCGAGCGGCAATCGGCCACCGTGGTGCACAAGGGCTTCTCGACCATGACGTGGAGGCCCGACCCCAGCACGTCGAGGAGGACGGCGGCGTGGGTCATGTTCGGGCTGGCCACCACCACGGCGTCGCACAGGCCCGAGGCCAGCAGCTGGCGATGGTCCGAGAAGAGCTCGGGCACGGCCCGCCCGGCCATGCGCGCTGTGGAGACCGCAGACTCCCGGGAGCCTTCGTCGGGGTCCGACATGGCCGTGACCTCGACCCCGTCGACGGCTCCGAGGTTCCTGAAGTGCTCGAGGCCCATCATCCCGGTACCGATGATGCCGTAGCGGACAGGGTCGATGGTGGGAGGCACACCGTGATCGTATCGGCGCGCCGGACCGGGGAGCGTGGGCCAATATAGAGAGGTGAGCCACCCATCACCACGGACCGTCGCGGCGCGTCCGGACCCGGATGCTCCCGGCGCTGCCGACTCTGACGCCGCCGCCGCCGCCGGCCGTGCTCCCGGAGCTGGCGGACTGTCCACCACCGAGCCGGTGACCGATGGCCGTGATCTGGAGGCACCGGCAACGCCCACCCAGCGGTCCTCCCTGCTGATGTCGGCCTTCAACCCCAGCCGGGAGTTCATGAGCTGGATCTACCAGATCAACGGCCGTCTCGACGTGGAGGCCTTGGCTCGGGCTGTCGACGACGTGGTCTCCCGTCACGACATGCTCCGGCTGCGCTTCGTGAACCGGGACCGGGGCCCGGTGCAGGTCGTCACCCCGTTCCGCCCCGGGGTGCTGAACGTGGTGTCCCTCGACGACCGGCCCAAGCTCGAAGCCCTCACCACGGCTGTCCGAGCCGTCGAGATCGAGTACCAGGATCTCTCGCCATGGGACGACGCCCGTCTCCAGGCCAACCTGTACCTGGTGGCCCCCAAGACCAACGTCCTGGCCGTATGGGTCGCCGAAGCGGCGGTCGACGGTGACTCGGGCACGCTGGTGGCCGCCGAGATCTCCCGGGCCTACGCGGCTCACGCCGGGCGCCCGGCTCCCGACCTCCCTGCGCCCAGCGGTGACAGCTACCTGCGTTACGTCCTCGAGCACCCTGTGCCCGAGACGGTCCTGGAGCAGGCCGCACGCTACTGGGTGGAGGAAGTCCCCGCCGTTGCCGAGGCCGGCACCTGGCCCACCGTCGCCGGCGACAGGAGCGTGACCCGGTTCTTCAACGTGCCGGGTGACGAGTGGGAGCGACTGGTGGAGTCGACGCCGGCACTGGGAACCCTTCCCTACGTGGTGGTCCTGTCCTGGTTGGAGTTGGCGCTGTGCGAGGTGGCAGGCGCCGAGCACTTCGTGGTGACGTCGGCGGCATCGGGCCGGAGACTGCCGGTGACTAGGGGCATGATCGGGAACTTCGTCGGGCCGGTGCGACTGAAGGCCGAGGTCCATCCTGGCGACACGCTCGAAGACGTGTCTCCCCGGGTGATGGCCGGGCTCCGAGCGGCCATGACCCACGGAGTGGTGCCGACCCCTCTGGCCGAGGCCGAGGCGGCGGGTGTCGACCGGTATGCCCCACCGCCACCGACCATCGCCTTCTACCTCTTCGCCGAACGTGAAGGGCTGGACCTCGCCGGGGTGCGCCAGCGTAGGTTCCGGGTCCACACCGGCAATCGCGACATCCTGCGGGTGAACTGCACGCCCGACGGCGAAGGCGGACGGAACTTCTTCTTCATCTCGGCCTCGGCTCCCCCTCCGCTGCTCGACGCCCTCGTGAGCAGGTTCCGCTCCGTCATGGGGGCCTGAAGGCCGCCGCGGCGATGGCGCACCCTGCTCTGGTGACCTACCTCAGGTGGCGGAGAGCCGGCACCTGAGCGATCCGGCACCCTGGGCCTCGATGACGGCGACGACTTCGCCTGGCTCGGGGCCGGGGGCCACGATCGACAGGCGGCCTCCGGTCAAGATGAGAGATCCCGACGTTCCGGCGTCGAGCGATGCGGCCACGGGTCCAGACAGGACCAGCTCGACGGGACCGGCCTCGGGGACATGGAAGACCAGCGTGGCGTGATGATCGTCCAGTTCCCGGCCAAGGAGCTCGGCCGTGCTCTGCACCAGGGTGCCGGTGGGGCCGAGCGACAGCTCGACGGGAAGGAGCCTCGCCCCCCGACCCGGAAGCGTGAGGGTTTCGAGCAGTGCCGGCAGGGACCGGCGCCGGGCGCCGGGCTCTCCGAAGGGTTCCGACGGTCGATCACCGACTGGCGTCGTGGCGCGGGGTCGAAGCTCCTCCGAGCTCGCTGCCCCTCGGAGCGGTGGAGGGGTATAGGTGGTCCGGGTGCTGGCCGGGACCTCCACCGGGTTGACCACGCACACCAGGCCGCCGCCCGGACCGGCCATCTCGAAGGTGGCGAGCTGGGGATTCGACGAGGTGGTCGCCGGGGTGTAGCCACCCCATTCGACGATGCGCCGGCAGAATGCCGCTCCTGCTGGCCCGCCATCAGGGTCGTAGCCCAGCCTGAAGCCCACGAAGGTGATGCGTCCCTCTCCGAACTGCCGGGTGCAAGAGCACGGCTGGCCGTCGTCGGACGACCAGGCCAGTGCCTCGGCTCCTTCAGGAACGGGGAAAGTAGTGAGCACGCCGGTAGCGACGATCGTCCCGCCGCGGCCGTCGCGCACCAGTGCGGCGCCCGACATGCCGCCCTCGAAGCCGCGAAAGTCGGGGAGAGGTGTGTGGCCGAACACGGCCCGCGCCAGGAGGTCGCACGGCTCCATCGAGTCATCTCGGGTGGGGATCACCGGTAGGAGCACCAGATGGCCGCCCCGGTCGGCGTAGTCCAGAAGGCGTCGCTGGATCGGTTCGGAGAGGAAGTCCAGGCATCCCACCCAGCACTGGCGGGCGGTGGCCGGCGGACCCTCGGCATCGGACACGTCAGCCAGGTTCCAGCTGATGCTCGTGGTGGCAAACAGGCTGGGCAGCCCGGCGGCCGAGGAAAGGCCCATGTCCCCCTGGGGCAGCAGGGTCTGCAGCCCCCAGGCGTCGAGGGCCAGTGCGGCCCCACCCATCGAAGCGGCGTCGTAGTCGAGGTGGACCCCGATGGTCACGTCAATCAGAGTTTCCATTCCGTGGAGCTCGGGCTCGACGGCCCGAACCAACTGTGCGAGCTTGCCGATGGTGTCCAAGTGCGGCCGCTGCCTTCCGTCGACGGAGATCGGCGCGCAGATGTCGTACTCGTCTCCAGTCTCGTTCTCGAAACCCGGAGGGTTCTTCCCGCCGACCATCATGTAGAAGTTCATCCCTCGCACACCGCGGACCACGGTCAGTGCGTAGAGGAGCTCCATCGCCCCGGGGGGGAGGTGGCTGGCGTTCGCCGACTGGATCTCCATGGTGACCGGCGGCCCATGACCGGTGCCCCTCCACAGGTGGTACGCCTCGTGGGTGGAGATGATCGCCGCCAGCTTCTCCTCGGTGCACGAGAAGGAGCCCATGAGGGACAGGTAGCACTCGTCGGTGAGGTGGAGGTCCAAGCCGTGCCGATCGGCGAAAGCCGTGAACTTCTTGGCTTGGAGGGAGCTCAGGTACGGATAGAGCATCATGAGGGGACCCACCATCCCGGCATCGCGGGCCGTGGCGTAGCACGCGGCCACGTACCGGTTGACCTGGTCCAGCTTGAAGTCCAGCCAGTCCAGGTACCGGGCCAGCTCGTGCCCGTCCGACATGGCCTGACGGGGCGGGCTGACGTCTTCGGGCCGTCGCCACGCCGGCTGATGGTGGGCCTTCGCCACCGCCGACATCGAGCCATGGCGCTCGAGCACGAAACGCGCCCAGGGGGAGCCGCCGGGGACCGGGTCGACGAGGAGCGGGTGGTAGTCGAGGAGGAAGGGGTCGGAAAGGCTTTGCCAGTACGACGGCTCGTCGTCCAGCTGTACGGCCGAGATGTGCCCGCCGTGCTCGGCGAGGCGGTCGGCCACGACCTCGCAGGCAGTGCGGAGCCAGGACTGTGAAGCTCCGAGGTAGTCGGGGTGGGAATAGGTGATGACCGGGTACCCGCCGCCGGCACTTGGCGCTCCGACGGAGTTGACCGACCGGATATCAGGATGGGACGTGAGCAGCCAGTCGGGGACTCCACCGTTGCGCCACTCGGCGGTGATGAAGGGGCCAGGCCGGTAGATACAGCGCAGTCCGGCCTCGGCGACGGCATCGAGCGCGCCCATGAGGTCACGCTCTGGGCTGGTGGCACCATTCAGGTCGATGGTGCCGGGATCGGGTTGGTGCCAGTTCCAGGGCACGTAGATGCAAGCCGTGTCCAGTCCGGCGTCGACCATCTGTGCCAGGCGATCGGCCCACGCCGATCGAGGCACCCTGAAGTAGTGGAACTCTCCTGAGAGGAGGAACCGCTCGGCCTCCGCAGACAGGCCGGTGTCGGGACGGGGGCGCGCTGTCACCGTCCCAACGTAATCGACGTCCGATCGGTGCGAGCGAGCTCTACCGGGTGTCGAGGACGGAGCTCAGGCGTCCCTGCGGACCAGGAGCCAGGCGCCGACGGCGAGGACGACAACCGCGTAGCCGACCAGGATGGCCAACCCGACCCAAGGTCCGAACGTCGGTGCGTCGTTGCCGCGAAATCCGACGTGGACCGTCATCATCCGCACCCCGATGACGGCTGGGAGGTACCTGGCCACGGCATTGCTGATCGACGTGGGAAGAGCCTGGACGATCAACGGGAGGATGAAAAGGACTCCGACGAACGCGCTGATGGCGCCGGCGGTATGGCGGACGATGGTGGCAATGCCCAGCGCCAAGAGCCCCAGCACAGCCAAGTAGAGGCCCCCACCGGCGACGGCCCGCAGCACACCGGGCTGGCCCAGCACCGCGTGGGGGGTCGATCCGGTGAGGATCAGCTGCCCGATGGCGAAGGCGGCGAAGGCGAGTGCCTCGCTCACCACCAGCGCCACCACGGCGTACACGGCGGTCTTGGCCACGAGCACCAGAAGCCGGTTGGGAATGGCGGCGAAGGTGGCCCGGATGGTGCCGCTCCCATACTCGGCGGTCATCACCAGGATGCCGAGGACGCCGATGGCAAGTTGGCCGAGGAGGAGGCCGGTAAGGCTCAGGCTGGTGGGGTCGAAGGTCAGGCGCCTCAGGACTGTCTCGTGGGACCAACGGGCGGCTTCGGTGGCCGTGGCCAGGATCCCGATCCCTATGACCAGGACCGCGGTCACCACCAGGCTCCACGTGGTCGACCGCACGCTTCGGAGCTTCGTCCACTCCGAATGAAGCACCCCGCGCAGGCGGTAGTGGGCACCATACCCTGGCTCCAGCTCTCGGGGAGCAGCGTCGCCCAAGGTGCCGGGCGTCGGTGGGTACAGCGAGGAAGGTGAGACCGGAGGCGTGGGCGCGATCATCGGCGAATCACGCTTCTGCCGGGACGAAGGGTGCGGCATCCGGGAACTCGGCACCGGGGGGTCCGGCACCAAAGCCCCCTCCCTGGAACTCGACGCTGTCGTAGGTCAGTTCCATGAAGACCTCCTCGAGCGAGGCGCTCTGCGGGGACAGCTCGTGCAGGGCGATACTCGCCGCTGCGGCGAGGTCCCCGATCGACTCGGCCGACATGCCGGTGACCCGGAGGGCACCATCTTCGTCGCTCTGGACGCGCCCCCCGGCACTCCGGATCCGTGCCGTCAAGTCATCGGCGTGAGGCGTGCGCACCCGGACGCTCTGCTCGGAGCTCTGGGCGATGAAGTCCGAGACAGGCATGGCGGCGATCAGGCGTCCCCGACCGATGACCACGAGATGGTCGGCGGTGAGCGCCATCTCGCTCATCAAGTGGCTGGAGACCAGGACGGTGCGACCTTCGGCCGCCAGGTGCTTCAGCA
This sequence comes from Actinomycetes bacterium, assembly GCA_021791635.1. Taxonomy (GTDB): domain Bacteria; phylum Actinomycetota; class Acidimicrobiia; order Acidimicrobiales; family RAAP-2; genus JAJYWF01. The sequence goes on along the minus strand of JAJYWF010000007.1, from coordinate 22,781 downwards.
GGTTGCGCACCCACCGGATTCCCTCTGGATCCAGTCCATTGACCGGCTCATCGAAGAGGAGCACCTTGGGATCGCCCAGGAGGGCAGCGGCAATCCCCAGGCGTTGTCCCATACCGAGCGAGTAGGTGCCGGCTCGTTTGCGAGCCACCGCACCGAGCCCCACCAGCTCGATCACCTCGTCGATCCGTCCCCGACTGATGTCGTTGGTCTGGGCCAAGGCCAGCAGATGGTGGTACGCGCTGCGGCCCGGGTGGATGGCCTTGGCCTCGAGGAGCGCTCCGACCTCTCGTAGCGGCCACGCCAGGTCCCGGTACATCTTCCCGTCGATCGTCACCGATCCCTCGTCGGGCTCGTCGAGCCCCATGATCATCCGCATCGTCGTCGACTTGCCCGAGCCATTGGGCCCGAGGAACCCCGTCACCTGTCCGGCCACGACGTCGAACGACAGATGGTCCACGGCGACCGTGGGTCCGTACCGCTTGACGAGACCCCTGGCTTCGATCATGGAATGCCCACTTTCCCGGGGACGTCCCGGCTCCCGAGCCGGCTCCCGAGCCGGCTCCCGAGGTGCGGCCGTCTCGGAGATGACCTTAGCTTGAGCCCTCGTGGCCGCGACCCCGGGCGCTACCGTGCTGCTCGGTAAATTCTTATGGTCGGCGGCTCCTGCGGGGACGGGGCTCTGGGGTGAGCGAGCGCTCGACACGGCCCGGCCGCTCCGGGGTGGATCGGCCCGTTTGTGCCGTGTCACCCGCTGGGCATGGGCCGGCCGGGTCGCCGGAATTTCCACCCGATCACTTCTTCTGCGCGTGGAACCAGCCCGAGGTGAGGAGCTCCATCACGATGGGAACAGCCTCGTCGGCAGTCAGCCGCCTTCCCACGATGTGACGTCGTAGAGCTCCGAGGATCCCAAGCACGAGGTCGGCGCCTAGTGACGGATCGACCCGGGTTCTGAGCAGTCCAGCCTGGTCCGCTTCCGAAATGGTGTCGGTGAGAAATTGGCGTAGGGGCGCCAGCTGGGCAGCCACCTCGCGTCGCACGGCGGGTGAACCAGCTTCGGTCTCGAAGTGCTCGGCGGACAGGCGGTGGTCCTGGCTCTCGAACGCCAGTGCTTGGGCCGTCACGAGGTGTTCGATCCGTTCGAGCGGGTCAGCGATGGTGGTGGCTTCGGCGAGCATCGCCGTGATCGACTCTCCGATCTCCCGTCCAACCCAAGCGCTGAGCAAGGCATCGACATCGGGAAAGTAGTGGTACAGGGTGGCCCGGGAGATGCCGGCCCGCTCCGCGACGGCGGACATGGTGAGCGCCGCCACTCCCCGTTCGCGCAGCAGGTCGAAGGCCACGGTCAAGATGTGGCTGACCTGGGCAGCCCGATGCTCGTCGAGAACGTCGGCCCACCGACCACCTTCTCTGCGTCTTACAGAGTGTCTACGGTCCGACATAGTGTAAGACGTGTGACATCACGGAAGGCACGTTATCGCCGCTTCGGACCGAAAGGGCTGGCCGGTGCCCTGGTCACGGTCGTCACCGGCCACCGATCGAAGTGGGTGGTGCTCGTGATCGGGGTGGTGACCGTGGCCCTGGTCGGTCCTCTGGCGGGGAAGCTGGCGCCGCTGGAGGACAATTCTCCGACGAGCTTCCTCCCTACCGGAGCGCCGTCGACCGCCGTGCTCTCGTACCTCCAGAGCCATGTCAAGGCTTCGAGCACTCCGGCGGTGGTGGTCTTCGCACGCTCGGGGGGATTGACCGGCACCGACCGTACTGCGATCGCTTCTTCTCGCCGCGAGATCGCAGCCAGACGCCTCCCGGGGGTTGAGGGGCCCGAGCCGATCGTGGTTGCCGGCGACGGCGATGCGGCATATTTCTCGGTTCCCATCTCCACGAGGACGTCGCAGACAACGCTCTCCAGCGACGTTGCCGCGATCCGGCGGATAGTCGGCAAGTTCGCCCCAGCGCCCGGCGTCCCCGGAACTTCCCCTCACGCCCTCCGAGCGGCGGTGGGGGGTCCGGCCGGGTCGGCCGCAGATGCCCTGAATGCCTTTGCCGGCATCGACGGCAAACTGCTCGGAGCGACCGTCGCGGTGGTGGCGATCATCTTGCTCCTTGTCTACCGAAGCCCTTTCCTGTGGCTGGTGCCCCTGGTCTCGGTCCTCTTCGCTGCCAGCTGGTCTCAAGGGTTCGCCTACCTGCTCGCCACGAACGGTTTCGTCGTCAACGGCATGACCGTCGGGATCCTGACCGTGCTCGTGTTCGGGGCCGGCACCGACTATGCGCTCTTGCTTCTGGCCCGATATCGCGAAGAGCTTCGCCACCACGACGACCCGCACCAGGCGATGGCCGTGGCGCTGCGCCGTGCTGGTCCGGCGATCGCCACTTCGGGCATCACGGTCATCTTCTCCCTGGTGTGCCTGGTCCTGGCCCAGCTCAACGACATTGCAGCTCTCGGTCCAGCGTGTGCGGCCGGCATCTTCTGTGCCCTTGTGGCCCAGCTCGTCCTCCTTCCCTCCCTAATCCTGGCCCTGGGCCGGCGGGTGTTCTGGCCCTTCGTCCCGAAAGCCGGAGTAGACCAACACGCAGGCATTCGTTTCTGGGGTGCGGTGGCCGAATGGATCCCGGCCCGGCGTCGGGTCATCTGGGTCACCGTCGCCGTTGCTTTGACCGTCGGTGCTCTCGGTCTCTTCTCGTACCGTGGTGGCGTCGACCAGCAGAATGGCTTCCGAGGCACCGTCGGGTCGGTCGAGGCACAGACCCTTCTCGCTGCCAGTTTCCCCGCTGGGACCAGTGCCCCGGCCACAATTCTGGTCCGCCCCCCGGGCGCTGCCGGCTTGGCCGGAGCGACGGCCCGGGCAACGCCGGGAGTCGCAGAGGTATCCGCTCCAGAACCAGTGGGTGATGCCGTGCTGATCCAGGCGGTCCTTTCCGACCCACCCACCTCGCCGGGGGCCCAGCACACCGTCGGACTTCTCCGACAACGATTGGTGCGAGCTGTCGGACCTGATGCGCTTGTCGGAGGCGAGACCGCCACGAACATTGACCTGGCTGCCGCCGCCACCCATGATCGCGAGCTCCTGCTTCCGGTCATCCTGGCCGTCGTGGTCCTGATGCTTGGCCTGTTCCTGGGCTCGATCGTCGCTCCCGCGTTGCTGAGCGCGACCGTGGTGCTCTCCTACCTCGGATCGCTCGGGATCTCCTCCTTGGTGTTCCGATACCTCTTTGGCTTTCCGGGCTTCGATCCGACGGTCCCCATTCTCGGGTTTGTCTTCCTGGTGGCGCTGGGCGTCGACTACAACGTGTTCTTGATGGCCAGGGTCAAAGAGGAAGCCGAGCATGGCGCCGTCACCGGAGTCGTTCGCGGGCTGTCGGTCTCCGGTGGCGTCATCACCTCGGCTGGAATCGTCCTCGCGGCCACCTTCGCCGTGCTCGGCGTGCTTCCGCTCATCGCCCTGACCGAGATCGGTTTCCTCGTCGCTTTCGGAGTGCTCGTCGACACCATCTTGGTTCGCTCTGCTCTCGTGCCGGCTCTCGCCATCGACATCGGACCTCGGCTGTGGTGGCCGAGCGGGTTACAAGGCAGGAGCAGAGCCGCAGAGGTCGAGTGACGTCGGTGACGTGCATTGGAACTGACGAATCCCCGAGCCCGGGTGCTCGGCCGTGGCTCTGAGGTCAATTTGGCCCGGGGTCAGGCTCGGGTGATGTGTGCGTGGTCGAAGCACATGTCACAAAGTCCGGGGTAGTGGCGTCAGGTTGACGAAGCCGAACGAGGGAGGTCCCCATGGGCGAGTCAATCGATGCCGATGTAGCGATCGTGGGTGCGGGTCTTGCCGGGTTGGCGGCCGCCACCGTCGCGGCACGCAACGGTGCGTCGGTGGTGCTCTGTGATATCCGTACTGCGGGTGGCCGAGCGCGAAGCGACGTGCGTCGTGGTTACGTGCTCAATCAGGGTCCACATGCCCTGTACCGGGCAGGAGCTGGCGTGGGCGTGCTCCGTCGGCTGGGTGTCGAGCCCCACGGGTCACCTCCGCCAGCTGCCGTCACCGGATACCGCGAGGCAACAGCCAGCCTCCGGACGCTGCCAACGTCGGCGTTGTCGCTGTTGCGATCATCACTGGTGGGCGTCGGGGACAAGCTGCGTCTCGCCCGGCTCCTCAGGGGGTTGGCGAGGCTCGAGATCGCGCCGCTCGCCTCGCAGAGCGCCGCCGAGTGGATTGCCACTCAGGGCCTCACGTCCGGTGGAGCTGCGGTGCTGTCGGGGCTCATCAGAGTCACCACGTATGTCGGCGAGCTCGGCCTCATCTCCGCCGATGCTGCCGTGGGACAGCTCCAGTTGGCAGCCAAGGAAGGCGTCCTCTATCTCGACGGGGGCTGGCAGACGCTCGTTGCCGGGCTCACCGACGCGGCAGCGAGTGCCGGAGTCCAGATCGCTGAAGGAGCACGGGTCGCGGCCGTCCAGGAAGACAGGCTGGGCATGTGGGAGGTGAAGACGCCGGCTGCCGATGTGCGGGCGGCCGCAGTGGTGATCGCCGTCGGCAGCCCCGAGGCGGCGCGCGCCATCCTCCCCGCCGCCCCGGCGTGGGAGCTCGGCACATCTGCGACGGTGGCATGCCTCGACCTCGGTCTCTCCCGGCCGCCCCCGACCAAGGTCGCGTACGGGCTCGACCAGCCGCTGTACTTCTCCACGCACAGCCCGAACGCCCGCCTCGCCCCGGCGAACGGGGCCGTCGTGCACGTCATGCGCTACGGGGCCCGGACCACCCGCGAGGATCGTCCCGAGCTGTGGGCGCTCGCTCGGCGATGCGGTGTCCGCGAGCACGACGTCGTCGTCCAACGATTCCTCCACGAGATGACGGCCTGTCACGCCGTGCCACGTCCGGGATCCGGGCTCACCGGACGCCCGGCCATCGATTCGGCCGGAGCTGACGGGCTGTTCCTGGCCGGCGACTGGATCGGACCGATCGGACAGCTCGCCGACGCTGCCTTGGCGAGCGGCGAAGCCGCTGGTCGTGCGGCAGCACTCCGAGCGGTCAGCGTGCGAACACCGTTGGGTGCCATGGTGGGGCGATGACCGGCGCCGACGAGGTGTTCGCCGTCGAGCGGCCTCGGTTGCTCGGCCTCGCCTATCGCATCTTGGCCAGCTACACCGACGCCGAAGACGTCGTGCAGGAAGCCTGGATCCGCTGGCAGCGTGTCGACGTCGAAAGGGTCGAGGCTCCCGCCGCCTACCTCACCACCATACTGACCCGTCTCGCCCTCGATCGGGTGCGAACGTTGGCACGTCGGCGCGAGCACTACGTCGGCCCGTGGCTTCCCGAGCCGATTGCCGTCGAGCGGGGGCCCGAGGAGAACGCCGAGATGGCGGAGTCGTTGACGCTGGGCTTCTTGATGGTGCTCGACAGGCTGAACCCGACGGAACGGGCGGTATGGCTGCTGGCCGAAGTGTTCGGAGAGCCGTACGCGCTCATCGCGTCGGTGACCGGCAAGACCGAAGCGGCCTGCCGTCAAATCGCCACCAGGGCTCGCCGCCACTTGCGTGAAGAGAGGCCGGCGCCGCCCGAGCGCCTCGACGCCGGCGTTCTGCGGCGCCTTCTGGCTGCGGTCGCAGCAGGTGACTTGGACCAGACCCTCGAGCTACTCGATGCCGACGTCGTGCTCGTCAGTGACGCCGGGCCCGACCGGAGAGCGGCGCGTCAGCCGGTAGTGGGTGCAGACCGGGTGGCCCGCTTCGCCATCAACGTCGCCCGTCGGGGCGAGATGACCGGCCTCCGAGAGACCACCGTCAACGGCTCAGCGGCCCTCGTGATCGAGATCGACGGTGCCCTTCCCCTCGTCGTCGCCGGCGAACAACGCGACGGAAGAGTGTCAAAGATCTTCCTCCTCCTCAACGAAGAGAAGCTTCGCGCCCTCTCCTCCCATCCGAACATCACCTGACGGGTCGAAGTGAGACGGCGGCGCCCGCGACCGGCAGTTCGGGCCTCCTTTTCCGTGCCGTCGGGAGGATCGACGCGGTGGCCGACGTCTCCGGGGAGGACGAGCCCAGTCGTGTCGCCGAACGCCGCGTGCAACGAGCTCGTACTCATGGCATCGTCTCGAGCGGCGCCTACTCGAGCATCTGCTCGAGTATCTGGGTGAAGAGCTCGAAGGCGCGGGTCGTTCCGGTGGTGTCGCCCGTGGCCAACAGGTCGAGCAGGAGGCCCCTGGTGACTGCCAGGCCAAGACGGGCGATCGCCCCGGCGGCTGCTTCGTCCAACCCTGCGGTGGCCATCAGCTTGCTCATGGGTCCGATCCAGCCCTGGACCGCTTCCTCCAAGAAGCCCTCGGTCCCGGGACGGCCGAGGAGCGCGTGAACGTAGATCTCGAAGAACAGCCGCTCCTGGCCGTGCATCGCCGGATCGGCCAGGTGGTCCCAGCGGTGACGGGAGTCTGCCACCGACAGGGGGGCAGCACCGATGCTCTCGCGCTCGCGCCGCTCGACCTCACGCACGACGGCGACGAGCAGGCCCTCGCGTGACCCGAAGTGGTAGATGAGCATCCGATGGCTGGTGCCGATCGCCGAAGCGATCTCCCGGAGGCTCAGGTCGACGATGCCCCGTTCCAAGGCGTGCTCGACCGCAGCGACCAGTAGGCGATCTCGGGCTTGCGAGCTGACCACACTCTAATGTACCATTTGGTTCACGTACCATATGGTACAGACACTGACTGGTGTAGGGAGCGTTTGGTGCAGACGAGGAGGCGACGTCGATGAGAAAGCTGCGGGTGGAGGCCGAGGGAATGACCCGGGCCGGACCCGGGATCGTGTGGTCACTCGTGGCCGACGCCAACACCTATCCAGGGTGGGGCCCGTGGGACGATGGTGGGTACCGCCCAGCCTCCTCAGGTCCGTCTCGCCAGGGCTCGATCCAGTGGTTCCGCTACGGGCGGCGCACGACCAGCATCGAGGAGATACTGGAGATCGACGAGCACCGACGCATCGCGTACCGGGTGGTGAGCGGCCTCCCGGTGAAGAGCTACCGGGCAGACGTCACGCTCACGCCGACCCCTACGGGCGGCACCTCTATCCACTGGGCGGCGACGTGGGACAAGACCTTCCTGGGCATGCTGGTGGAACGCAGACTTCGGCTGATCTATCCCCGGATCGTTGCTGCCCTGGTAGCCGCAGCCGACCAGCAGGTCGCCCAGCGCGCGCAGCCCTGAACTTCGGCCCCTGCCCGTCGTCGATGGACCAATCCGCCGTTGCCTCGGATGACGGTGATCCTGGCACTCGTGCGGCCGGGCCTGACGTCCCCATCGAAGGCCGCCTGCACCCGGTCGCCGACGGTCGGCTCAGAGGTGTGCTCGGTTCACACCACCGTCTTCGCTCGAGAGGTGAACCGTCCGACCGATCAGCTCGTCTTCTTCGGCCGACGCCAGCGTGTCGAGGTCGTCGATCCGGGCGTAGCAGCGAGTGCCGTCGGGGAGGGAGCACACCAGCGGTGCCCAGCTGGGAGCACCCTGCCGGTCATGGATCACGGTGTACGCAGCCACCACTCCGGGCCCCTCGGCCGACGCGACGATCGGCACCCTGCCGACGGGACCACCCGACACTTCGCCGGTGCCGGCAACTGAGCCCGATGCCGAAGCCCGATCTGGTCCGTGCACCGGGTCGGGATGCGCCGATCGCTCTGCTTCGATCGCCAGCTCGCGGGCCGTCTGGGCGTCGTCGGGGAGCGCGACCGGTCCGGGCTCGCTCGACCACAGGCCGAAGGCGTGCTTGGTCATGTGCATACCCACACCACTCGTGAGCCCGTAGGTACCCGGATCCGCTCGAAGCTTCGTCGCCATGGCAGCGATCGAGTGGGTCATGTAGTTGCTCCCGGGCCCTCCGTGGTAGGGGAGTCCTCCCGTCACCGTGAGTGGTCGTGCCCCTGATGCGTCACCTTCGGGATCGAGCCCGATTGCGTCGGCGGCGAACGAGAGCGACGCCGGGAAGCAGGAGTAGAGGTCCAGGTAGGCGACGTCGTCTACCTGGATCCCGGCCCCGGCCAGGGCGCTCCGACCGGCGACGGCCATGGCCGGTGAGCGCCACAGGTCGCGCCGTTCGGCGACGTAGTTCGGGTCCTGGGCGTATCCCCAACCGCGCAGGTACACACGCTTCTCGGTCGGGACGCCGAGGGCATCAGCCTGGGAATGGCTAGCCATGATCACCGCCGAGGCCATGTCCACGTCCATGATGGCCATCATCAGCTTGGTGTACGGATAAGCCACCATGCGGTTGTCGGCACTCGGGGTGCTGAGCTCGGCGGGGTCGCGTCGGATGGGGAACCAGGCATGAGCAGGATCGCCGGCCGCGACGCCCGACAGCGGCGCCATGAGGTGGCCGAGTCGACGACGGTGCTCGTCGAGATCCCGGCCCAGGTGAGCACGGTGGGCACTGTCGAACATGGAGAAGGTCACGTAGGCCTCGAAGATCGAATGCGCCACTTCAGCGGGGTGGAAGGGAATGTCGAAGGGGAACGGCCGTCGTTCGGCCGCTCGGTGGGACCACTGCGGTTTGCGCCCTTGCTTCTTCAGCATCCGCAGGGTGGCCAGCGCTTCCCCCCCGACCACCACGGCCAGGTCAAGGTCTCCGGCCAATATCCCCACGGCGGCTTCGGACAACAGCGTCTGGGGGACAGACCCACCGATTCCCGAGTACCGGCCGCTGGCCCGGTGTGCGCCCAATCGATCGGCGAGACGACCGGCGGGGTCGTCGTACTCCCACGACTGGCAGTACACCAGATGAAGGCGTTCGACCGACGTGAGGACCCTGTTGGGTGATGCCGATCCGGCATCCTGAGCCGCCAGGCGGACCACCTCCTCCCACATGTCGAGCGGCTCGGGCGCGCCGTCGACGCCGACGTCGGAGGGGTGCCACGTGCGCCTCCCGACTCCGATCAGGCATGGGGAACGAGCGTCGGGGACCTGGCTCATGCGATGTGACCGACCGCGTCAGGACAACCGGGCCTGGCCGGGGAGCTTGATGGCCCGGTCGGCGATGATGTTCTTCTGGACCTCGGTCGAGCCCCCTCCGATGGTGCTGTATCGCTGGAACGAGTACAAGCGGGTCCACTTGCCCCGATCGACGGCGTCCGGCCCGCCGCGGGCGAGGACGCCGGCCGGGCCCAACAGGTCGACCGCCAGCTCGGCCAGCTCTTGGGCGAGAGCGGACCATTGCAACTTGGCGAACTGCACTTCGGGCCATGGTCGTTCACCCTTGATGATCCGGCTGAGGGCTCGGAGCGAGAGGAGGCGGGCCAGTTCGATCTCGGTCCATGCCCGCGCCAGCCGGTCGGCGACGACGGGATCCGCCAGGGCTCCAGGGTTGACGGAGCGCGCCGCCTCGACCATCGCCCGCAAGTCGGCGCCGAGGATCGAGATCTGCCCGGCGATACCCACCCTCTCGAACCCGAGGGTGCCCATGGCCACCATCCAACCCTCTCCCTCGCCGCCCAACCGGCAGTCCACCGGGATCCTGGCGTCGGTGAAGTACACCTCGTTGAACATCTCTTCCCCGGCCATGTCCCTGATGGGACGGCACTCGATGCCCGGGGTCTCCATGTCGATGATGAAGGCGGTGATGCCTTCGTGCTTGGCCCCCCGTTCGATCGCCGTGGGATCGGTGCGAAGGAGGAACAGACCCCACTTGGCCAAGTGTGCAGTGGAGATCCAGATCTTCTGCCCGTTCACGACGTAGTGGTCACCGTCTCTCACCGCGGTGGTGCGCAAGTTGGCCAAGTCGTTGCCCGCATCGGGCTCCGAGAACCCCTGGCACCAGTGCTCGTGAGCGTCGAGGATGCTCGGCAGCCAGCGGTCCTTCTGCTCGTCGGTCCCCCAAGTGATGATCATCGGGCCGATCTGCCAGATGCCATTGGTGTTGAACATCCCCGGGGTGCGGTACTCGGCCATCACTTCGGAGGCGATGATTCGTTGCATGGCCGTCGCCGCTCGGCCGCCGTACTCGACAGGCCAGTGGATCGCCGCCCACCGCCCGGTGTTCAGCTCCCGCTGCCAGGCCGCTCGCCGACGCTGTGACGACTGGCTCGAGAGCTTCGCGCCTTCATCGGTGCCGCTGTCACCGACCGCCTCTGTTTCGCACTCCAAGAACGGTGGGAGGTGCTCGTCGAGCCACGACCTGAGCTCGTCTCGGAATGCCTCGTCTTCAGGCGACAGCGCGAAGTCCACGGCCGCCACGGTAGTCCAATTGTCGTGTACCCTGACACAGCTGTCAGGGTCGGGTGGGAACGGTCGGCTGGGGTGCGTCGGACGGGATCGTCGGACGGAGGAAGGGACGAAGAGAGTGGACTTCACCTACGACGCCGAGCAACTGACCCTGCGCGACGTCGCCCGTCAGGCCCTGGATCGGATGGTCGACGCCGACACGCTTCGAGCCCTGGCCGACGATCCCAGGGGAGTCACCGATGTGCTGTGGGGATCCACTGCCGACCTCGGTTGGACCGGCCTCCTGGTCCCCGTGGCGGACGGAGGTGCCGGTGCCGGCCTGCTCGAAGCGGGCATCGTGCTCGAGCAGATGGGACGGGTGCCGATGCCCGGGCCCTACTTCTCCTCGGCGGTCCTGGCCACCTTGGCCGCTCGGGCGCTCGGCGCCGCGGAGCTCCTCGGGCCCCTGGCCGCCGGGGAGCAACGGGGAACGGTGGCCATCCACGAGATCGGTCACGGTGATCCCCTGTCCACCGTGCGGTCAAGGGCCCGTCGCAAGGGTGCCGGGTGGGTCGTCAGTGGCGTGAAGCCCCTGGTCCTCGACGGTCATACGGCCGACTGGATGATCGTCGTGGCCCGGACCGAAGAGGGGCTCCGTTCGTTCCTGGTGGACCTGCCCGGCGGTGTCGAGATGGAGCCGGTGCCGACGCTGGACCCGACCCGCAAGGCGGCGCGAGCAGTGCTCGACGAGGTGCGAGCGGTCCCGCTGGGTCCTTCCGGCCACCAGGGGCCGCTCTGGCGACGGGTCCTCGACGACGCGTGCGTCGGTCTGGCCGCCGAGCTGGTCGGGGTGGCTGATCGAGCCCTGGAGGAGGCCATCGAGTACACGAAGGGGCGGGTGGTCTTCGACCGCCCGGTGGCTGCCAACCAGGTTGTGAAGCACCGGCTGGTGGACATGTTCCACGCGCTGGAGATGGCCCGGGCCGGTGCCCAGTACGCGGCGTGGACCTCAGACACCGACGCCTCGACGCCGGACCGGGAGCGGGCCACGGCGATGGCCGCGGGCTACGCAGCCGAGACGGCGGTGCGGGTCACCGGGGACAACATCCAGCTCCACGGGGGAGTGGGGTTCACCTGGTCCAACGTCGCGCACTTCCTGTTCAAGCGGGCGAAGCAGGACGACGTGCTGACGGGTGGCTCGGGATGGCAACGGCAGCGGCTGGCGAAGATGATCGCCGAGCCGGTCTGATCGGTCCGCGTCCGGCTCCAGGGATGGACGGCAAGCGCTGATGGGACCGAGAGAGTGGGAGCTGCGCCCGGTACCCGCTGCGCTGGCCCGCCGTTATCGGGCCGAAGGGGCGTGGGATGACCGTACTCTCGGGCAGTTCCTCGACGAGGCTCTCCACGAAGGAGCGGGGCGTCGCTTCCGCATCTGGTCGGATGCCCACCCGTACGCGGGGACCGTCGATGACGTGCACCAGACTGCTCGACGCGTCGCCGGCGGCCTGAGAGATCTCGGGATCGTCCCCGGTGACGTGGTGGCCTTCCAGCTCCCAAACTGGGTCGAGGCGGCCGAGACGTTCTATGCCTGCGCCATGCTCGGCGTGGTTCTCGTCCCCATCGTCCACTTCTACGGCCCGAAGGAAGTGGCGTTCATACTCCGTCAGTCAGGTGCTCGGGCGTTGGTGCAAGTGGCCCGGTTCGGCCAGCGGGACTACCTGGCGGACCTCGGCGCGCTCCGTCGGGATCTCCCTGGGTTGGAGCACGTCATCGTGGTGGGAGGGGAAGCACCGGTGGGATACCACCGCTTTGCCGATATGGCCTCCGCTGCCCCCGTCAGCGGACCCGAGCCCGTCGATCCCGACCACCCGGCGTTGATCGGCTATACCTCGGGCACTACCGCCGATCCCAAAGGCGTCGTCCACACCCATCGGACGATCGGCTTCGAGGTGCGCCAGCTCGGCGCTCACCAAGACGAGCGCCAGCGGGCGACCTTGACTGGTGCACCGGTGGGGCACGCCATCGGAATGCTGGCCGGTCTGCTGGTGCCGTTGGCGGTGGGCTGGCCGATCTACCTCATCGACGGGTGGAACCCTCAGACCGTGCTCGACGCCATGGTCGAAGAGGACATCGGTGCCGGCAACGGGTCCACGTACTTCTTCACCAGCCTCCTGGACGCCCCGGGCTTCGGCCCCGAGCACCTCAGACGCATGCCGATGATCTCCCTTGGCGGCTCACCCATTCCCGACGCCGTGGCCGAGCGGGCCGATGCGCTGGGGATCTCGTTGACCCGGGCGTACGGCTGTACCGAGCACCCGTCGGTGACCGGGAGTCGCCACTCCGATCCGGTGGCCCAGCGCATCCATACCGACGGCCATCCGCTGGCCCACGTGGAGATTCGCACGGTCGACGAGGATGGACGGGACACGCCGGTCGGTCAGCCAGGCGAGATCCTCACCCGAGGTCCCGACCGGTTCGCCGGGTACACCGACGCGAACCTCACGGCGGTGGCGGTGGACGACGAAGGATGGTTCCGTACCGGTGACGTGGGGGTGGTGGACTCCGACGGCTGCCTGACGATCACCGATCGGGTCAAGGACATCATCATCCGCGGTGGCGAGAACGTGAGCGCGGCCGAAGTGGAGCAGCTCCTGGCCCACATGACCGGCGTGGCGGAGGTGGCCGTCGTGGCCGCACCCGACGAGCGACTGGGAGAGCACGGGTGCGCGTTCTTCCGCATGCAAGACGGCGTGCACGCTCCTGGCCTGGACGAGGTGCGTGCCCACCTCGAGCGGGCCGGACTGGCCCGTCAGAAGTGGCCCGAAGAGCTCCGGGTGGTCGACGAGCTTCCACGGACCCCGTCGGGAAAGGTACAGAAGTTCGTCCTGCGCGACCGGCTCCGCTCCGGCGGCTGACCGACCGGCTCGGCTCCGAGCATCCGGACCGACCGGCGTGGTGTCTCGCCGCCGGGATCGTGCTCACCAGGCCCGCGGCGCCCAGCCGCTCCCCACCGGCACCCGGGCCCGACTTGCGCCCTGTCCGGCACTCCCCGCCCAGGTGTGGATCTCCTCAACTAACTAGATTGACTCTAGTAACAGAAGTGTTCTAGAGTATCTCGTGCAAGGAGGCGTGATGGACGAAAGCCGAGAGGGTCTGGTCGACCTGGTCCGCTCCGCAGGGCTGAGGGTCACCGCGGCGCGCGTGGCCGTGCTCCACGTCCTGTCCCGCCATCCCCATGCCGACACCGACACGGTCATCCGTCACGTGCGGGGCGAGCTCGGGTCCGTGTCTCCCCAAGCCGTGTACAACGTCCTCGCCGCCTTCGTCGAGGCCGGACTGGTCCGTCGGATCGAACCCGCCGGAAGCGTCGCGCTCTTCGAGCTCCGGGTGGCGGACAACCACCACCACGTGGTCTGCCGTAGGTGCGGGTCGGTCCAGGACGTGGACTGCGCCGTCGGGGCCCGCCCGTGCCTCACTCCCTCGGAGGCGCACGGATACGTCCTGGACGAAGCCGAGGTGACGTACTGGGGCATCTGCCCGTCCTGCCAATCGAGGCGAACCACTCGGCCAGGTGCACTCCAGGAGCACCGATGACACCTCACAGACGTACAGGAGCACAGATGCACAGATGCACAGATGACAGAACCGAGAAGGAGGAAGGACTGAGATGACCGAAGGCGTCAACGAAGGCAAGTGCCCGGTGCTGCACACGGCTACGGCGATCGGGAGCAGGTCGAACGAGGACTGGTGGCCCAACCAACTGAACCTGCGGATCCTCCATCAGCACTCGGACCTGTCGAATCCGATGGGTGACCGGTTCAGCTACCCCGACGCCTTCGGCGAGCTCGACGTGGACGAGCTGAAGAGGGACATCTTCGAGGTCATGACCACGTCGCAGGATTGGTGGCCGGCCGACTACGGCCACTACGGACCGCTGTTCATCCGGATGGCCTGGCACAGCGCGGGCACCTACCGCATCGCCGACGGGCGAGGGGGCGGATCCCGAGGGGCCCAGCGCTTTGCACCGGTCAACAGTTGGCCGGACAATGCCAACCTGGACAAGGCCCGTCGCCTGCTGTGGCCCGTGAAGCAGAAGCACGGCGCCAAGATCTCGTGGGCCGACCTCATCATCTTCGCCGGGAACTGCGCCCTGGAGTCGATGGGCTTTGCGACCTTTGGGTTCGGGTTCGGGCGGGAGGACATCTGGGAGCCGGACGAAGGTACCTACTGGGGACCCGAGAACGTGTGGCTCGACGACCGGCGCTCCAGCGGTGACCGACGGCTGGCCGAACCCTTCGGGGCGGTGCAGATGGGCCTCATCTACGTCAACCCCGAGGGTCCGAACGGCAACCCCGACCCTCTCGCCGCCGGCAGGGACATCCGGGAGACGTTCGCCCGCATGGCCATGAACGACGAGGAGACCGTGGCCCTCATCGCCGGCGGCCACACGTTCGGCAAGACCCACGGTGCCGTTCCCGAGGCCGATCGCTACATCGGTCCCGAACCCGAAGGGGCCAGCCTCGAAGAACAAGGTCTCGGATGGAAGAACGTCTACGGCAGCGGGAACGGTGCCGACACCTGGACCAGCGGGCTGGAAGGGGCATGGACGAACCGGCCGGCGGTGTGGGACCACGGCTTCTTCGACAACCTGTTCAACTACGACTGGGAGTTGACGACGAGTCCCGCCGGCGCCAAGCAGTGGGTTCCGAAGGACCCGGCAGCCCACACCGCCGTTCCCGACGCCCACGGTCGGTCGATGAAGCATCCACCGGTGATGCTCACGACGGACCTGGCCCTCAAGGTCGACCCGATCTACGAACCCATCGCTCGGCGCTTCCACGAGCACCCCGACCAGTTCGCCGAGGCCTTCGCCAAGGCCTGGTACAAGCTGGTCCACCGAGACATGGGTCCGGTCACTCGGTACCTCGGTCCCCTGGTGCCGCCCGAGCCCGAGATCTGGCAGGACCCGGTCCCACCCGTGGACCACACCTTGATCGATGACGCCGACATCGAGGACCTCAAGCGGGCCCTCGCCTCCTCGGGCCTTTCCATCGCCCAACTGGTGAAGACGGCGTGGGCCTCGGCGGCCACGTTCCGGGGTACCGACCGGCGCGGGGGAGCGAACGGGGCGCGGCTTCGTCTCTCCCCACAGCGAGACTGGGAGGTCAACGAACCAGAGCAGCTGGACGGTGTCCTGTCGGTGATCGAGCGGATCCAAGGAGAGTTCAATGCCGGGCAGACCGAAGGCAAGAAAGTCTCCCTGGCCGACCTGATCGTCTTGGGAGGTTGCGCGGCCGTCGAACAGGCCGCGAGGAACGCCGGGCACGACATCGGGGTGCCGTTCACCCCGGGGAGGACCGACGCCTCGCCCGAGCAGACCGACGTCGAGTCGTTCGGCGTGCTCGAGCCGGAGTTCGACGGCTTCCGCAACTACGTGCGTGAAGGGCAGAAGCTGCCGGCGGAGCACCTCCTCGTGGAACGAGCCGATCTCCTCACCCTGACGGCTCCTGAGATGACGGTGCTCCTGGGCGGGCTTCGGGTTCTGAACGCCAATGTCGGACAGTCCCCACTCGGGGTCTTCACCCGGCGCCCCGAGAGCTTGACCAACGACTTCTTCGTGAACCTGTTGGACATGGGGCTGGAGTGGAAGGCGTCGTCGGGGCCCCGGGAGGCTTACGAAGGGCGCGACCGCTCGACGGGGGAGCTCAAGTGGTCGGGCACCGCCGTCGACCTGGTCTTCGGGTCCAACTCCCAGCTCCGGGCGATTGCCGAGGTGTACGCATGCCACGGCGCCGAAGAGAAGTTCGTCGGCGATTTCGTGGCGGCCTGGGTGAAGGTCATGAACCTGGACCGCTTCGACCTGGACCGCTCGGATCGGAAGTGAGCGATGGGCGAAGGGTCGGGACCCGGCTTGGCGGCCCAGGTCCCGACCCGGCATGCTGACCGGCGTGGAGCACTCCGAGCCAGAGACCGTCGAGTACTGGGAGCACCGCTACCGGGAGAAGGACCGGCTCTGGTCGGGGAGACCCAACGACGCCCTCGTCGCCACCGTCGGGGGACTTCCTCCGGGGCATGCGCTCGATCTCGGCTGCGGCGAGGGTGGAGATGCCCTCTGGCTGGCGGAGAACGGGTGGCGGGTCACCGCCGTCGACGTCACGCCCACGGCGGTGGGGCGCGCCCGGGAAGCCGAGCTGTCCTGTGCCGGGATCGACGCACCGGTCGACTGGGTGCTCGCCGACCTCAGCACCTGGGAACCTTCCGACCGCTACGACCTGGTGTCCGCCTGCTTCCTGCACTCACCGCTCGAGTTCCGCCGGGCTCAGGTCATCGGGCGTGCGGCGTCCGCCGTCAGTTCCGGCGGGTACGTGCTGGTCGTCGGGCATGCCACGGCACCACCGTGGGCCACCAGGCACGCCCACGGCGAGCACCGTTTCCTCACCCCCGAAGAGGAGCTTCGGGGCTTGGACCTCGACGCCGCGGAATGGGAGACCTCCGTGTGCGAGGTGCGGCCACGCCGGGCCGCCGGGCCCACAGGTGAGGTCGTGACCCTCGAGGACGCCGTCGTCCTTCTCCGACGGAGGTGACTCCGACGGCGCCGGCCAGTCGGTGATCGGACCCCGCTCAGTCGGTGGTCTCGGCCCTCGGTCGGACCGGGCCCTGGACCCTCACGTGGCTCCGCAGGGGAACCTGGCCGCTCGCGTCCGACGAGTCGCCCGGCGATGAGCTGCCGGCCGGCGCGCCGTCGGCGGATCCGGCGATGCGGTCCGGGGTGGTTCCACCATCCAGTCGCACTCTCCGGCCGGAGGGGGAGTGAGCCCCCCGCTCGGAGCGCACCACGCTCACCCGGTGGAAGATGACGGCGGCCACACCCAAGACCACTAGCACGGCGACGACGTAACCGGCGTAGCTGAAGTCCTTGATCACGTGGCTCCAGCTGCTGCCCAGCGCGTACCCGATGCTGCAGATGGCGGCGTCGTAGAGGGCCACCCCCAAAAGGGTGAACAGCACGAACGTCCCCCAGGCCATCTCGCCGATCCCGGCGGCCAGGGAGACGAAGGAGCGCAGGAGTGGGATCAGGCGTCCGATGAACACGAACGGGTCCCCGCGTCGCTTGAACCAGGCTTCGGCCCGGTCCAGGTCGCGGTGGGTGAGCAGGATGTAGCGGCCGAGCCGGTCGACCAGCGGGCGTCCGCCGAACCGGCCGATGGAGTAGCCGGCCAACGAGCCCACGGTGTCCCCGACGATCGCCACCACGATGACCAGCCCCAACTGGAGGTGGGGATCTCCCGAAGCGGTGAGCTGGCCGCTGGCCAGGGCTCCGGCATACCCCATGGCCGCCTCGGAACCTACGGGAATTCCCATGGCCGAGGTGAAATTGAAGGCGAAGAGCGCCAGGTAGCCCCAGCTGGCCAGGAAATGTTCCATGAGCCCCCTTTCTAGCCGTTTGGCGGGGCGCCGACGGAGGACCGGGCCACAGCCACCCCTCAGGTCGACCCGAGCCCTACACTCCCCAGCGTGCAGCGAGTCCACACCGAGTCAGGCTCGGTCTACGACGTCGATCACGTCGGAATGTGCATCCGCAGGGTCCACGGTCGCCACGGCCCGGCCGACACCCAGCCCCAGGACGGGATCTGGCGCCGGTTCATCGGGCTGGAGGGGCCCGAAGTGGGCCGCCCGATGGTCGTGTACTGGGCCACCGAGGTGGCCGGCGCCACCGAGACCAGCCTGGGGTTCCGCACGACGGTGGTCCGCGAAATCCGTGAGGTGAGCCCCGACCCCGACGCCGGGCCGTGACCCGGGGTGCCTGCAGGGGATGACCCCCGACGGTAACGACAGTACCGACGTCGAGGAGGTGCTCCAAGGCGGGGTGGCCAACGCCGGAGCCGTCGTCCGGGTGGGTCACTTCGTCCTGCGGCCGTCGAACCCGCACAGCGAGCACATCCACGAGCTGTTCCGACATGTCCGGGCCACCGGGTTCGAAGGCGTTCCCGAACCCGTCGGGATCGATCCGGACGGCCGTGAGCGCCTGGTCTTCGTCGAAGGTGACACCGCGTGGCCGCCATTTCCACCCTGGGTCCAGACGGACCGGGCGCTCGCCTCCATCGCCGAGCTCCTCGCCGGGTTCCACGCCGCGTCCGCCGGCTTCGTGTCTTCCGACGGGGCCGGCTGGAGCGCCGAGCTGGCGGACCAGGGCCGCAACGAGGTCGTCTGCCACAACGATGTCTGCGTGGAGAACGTCGTGTTCCGTGAAGGCGTCGCCGTCGCGATCTTGGACTTCGACTTCGCCGCTCCGGGGCGCAAGCTCTACGACGTGGCCCAGCTGGCGAAGATGTGCGTCCCCCTCGACACTCCACGAGACGCCGAAGTCTGGGGCTGGGGTTCCCTCGACTGCTTCAGCCGGGTGAGGGTCGTCGCTGACGGCTACGGACTCGCGGCGGGCGAGAGGGAGGAGCTCGTCGACGTGATCGCCGAGGTCATGGCCACGAGCGGAGCGTTCGTGCGGCGTCGAGTCGAGCGCGGCGAGCCGGTATTCGTCGAGATGTGGGAGAAAATGGGTGGTGAAGCCCGGTTCGAACGTCGAGCGCGCTGGTTCGAACGGGAGCGCGATCGCTTCGTCGAAGCGCTCGCCTGAGCTCTCGGCTCACTCGGAGCCGGCGGCCTGGGCGAGGGCGGCCTGGGCCCGGCCCCGGCTGGTGAAGTGGCGTCCGATGATCACCGATCCGACGATCCCGACGGCGATGGCCGCGAACGGCAGGACCTGGTCGAAGGTGTATGCGGTCGAGTAGGAGGCCTGATGGATGATGAGCGCCGTCCCGGCCGCCTGGACGGCGAACACCGTGGCCCACAGATAGCTGGAGGCGTACATGCCCCGGCGAAACTCGGCGTAGTGCTCCCACATAGCGTCGAAGACCGACATGCCCTCGTGCGTGCCGTCGGTGCCGTAACGCTGGGCCATGAAGAAGATGAGAGGTCTACGGGCCAGGCAGGATCCGAGGAAGACGAGCCCGACGAGCGCCGTGGCCGCGCAGTCCTTGTACAGCAGGACCTTCGGATTGGTGCTGCCCACGAGCGCGATCAACGCCGAGACCGCAGTGAACGAGAAGATCGCCGCCGACGCGCCGCTGAACTTGCGTGCCCTGGCCCAGATCAACGATGCCCCGACGACCGGGGCGGTGCTTCCGCAAAGGTAGCTGGCGACGTCGTTCGCACCCGCCCACCGAGCCAGACGGAACAGAGCAATGCTTCCACCGACCTCGACGGCGGTGACGAAGAGATTGAACGGCATGCCCTTTCTCGCGGCGTGCTCCTGCAGCCCCCGGGCTATCTCCACGTGCACTTCGGGTGCTGCTGTGTCCACCTCTTGAGGTTACGGCAGAGATCCACGCCGATGCCGCCGGTGTGCAGCCGGCCCGATCGGACAGTCCGTGACCCCCTCGGGTGGTCACACCTCACCGCGGTGCCCGGCCGTACCCCGTTGGCGCCGCAGTTCGGCCAGCACCCTGCGGGTCGGCGGGTTCACCAGGACCGAGGTCCCGACCCGGACGGTGGGGACGGTCTCGTCTCCACCGGTGGCGGCACGGACGGCGGCCGCCCCGTCGGGTTGCTCCCAGATGTTCACCTCGACCGTCCGGACCCGGGCGAGGCGCAGACCGAGCCGAAGCCTCATGCAGTACGGGCAGCCCGGTCGCCAGTAGACGGTCACCTGGGTCTTCGGTTCGGAAGGAGAGACCACGACTCTGCAACGTCGACGAGGGCGGGGATGTTCCCGCCGCGCCGGTGTCAGGAGTCCACGATGCGCGTGGCCTTGTAGCCGGCCCGGGGGATGGTGTCACGATCGAGCAGCTCCACGTCGACGATCACCCCAAGGGTGTCTCGCACCTCCGACACGGTTCGCTCGGCGGCCCGGCTCCGGGCGTCGGGGTCCTCGGAGGCCACCTCCACCCGGACCCGGAGCGGGTCCTCCCCACCGTCGGGTCGGATCACCTGGTACTCGAGCGACGGACGGCTGAGCTCGTCGATGCCGCGGAGCACCGCTTCGAGCTCGTTGAGCTGGAAGCGGGTGCCCTGGCAGGCGAGGAGGTCCTTGAAGCGCCCGCCCCACAGTCCGCGGATCGCCGTCTCCCCGCATGGGCACGGCTCGCGCAGGATGGCGCAGGCCTCTTCGAGGTCGTAACGGAGCAGGCCGTTGTCCCGGTCCAGGGTGGTGACGGTGAGGTTCCCCCACTCGCCGTCGGGGACTTCTCGTCCGGTGGAGGGGTCGACGGCCTGGACCACGGCCCAGTCCTCGTGGATGTGGGCGCCGGGGGACTGCCCGCAGGGACCGCCCACGTAGGCGTAGCACTCGGCACCGGCGGTCATGAGCGGCATCCCACCGCGCCCCAGGCCGAACCCCGGCGGTGCCTTCAGACCGGTGAGACCGGCGTCTTCGAGGGGAATGCCGAGCTTGTTGGCGACTTCGAGGAACCGCCCGGTGGCGAACCCCATGAACGGGATGTCGGGGGTGACCCGGGTCCAGAACCGTACGGCCTGCTCGGCCAGCTCGTCGGTGTCCGGCGGCGGCACCCACAGGCTGAGGAGACCGAAGTACTCGTAGGTGGCCTGGAGCATCTGACCCCCGCCGTAGAGGTAGGCCGGATGGGCGTGGGTCACGATCATCCCGGGGCGATAACCCATCCGCCACCAGTTCCGGGCGCCGGATTCGTACTCCACCCAGAGGTCCTTTCGGGTCCAGACGGTGATCGTGGGCTGCCCGGTGGTGCCCGTCGAGGTGCCGAGCCGCACTCCCTGGCGAGGGTCGGTGAACCGGTAGGCACCCCACGGAGGTTCGGCGGCCTCGGAGTCCCGGAGGTCCTGTTTCACGGTGAGCGGGATGCGCCAGAGGTCGTCGACCCCGCCGAGGTCTTCGGAGCGCCGGACGCCGGCCTGGGCCAACTTGTCCCGGAAGAGCGGCACCGGGGTCTCGAGGATCCGAGCCACCATCGCCGCCAGGCGCTCGTCTTGGAGCTCCCTCCGCTGCTCTGGGTCCATGGCCTGCTTTTCGGGGTCCCACAGCGCTTGGTGCGGATCGCGGGGCAATGGTCCGAGCATCCCAGGGCCGAAAGGAGGGGTGGAGACCGGCGAGCTTGATGAGACTGACATAGGCGTCATGTTCGCACAGTCGGGACCGAGAGCACGTCGCGCATCCGGTCCAGCTCGCTGCGGACCTGGCGCCGCCCACCTTCGATGATGCCACCGGCGACGTCCTCGGACAGTCCGTCGGGGAGCTCGAGCCAGAGCGCCAGCTCGGCCCGGCAACGACGGTCGCCCAGCGCGGTGACCCGGAAGGTCTCGGTGGCCCGGAGCGCCCCGTCCATGACCGCCGACACCTCCCGATCCTGCTCGACGGCGGTGACGGTGAGGACCACCTCGTGAGGGCCGTGCCCGGTGGCCAGTGTGAACCGGTAACGGGCGCCGACCCCGAGGTGGCCTCCGACACCCTCGCCTCGGCCCACGCGGTCGACCCCGGCGACGTCGGGGTTGTACTCGGGGAGTCGGGTGAAGTCCAGGCGGCAGTGCCACACCTCGGCGGCCGGGGCGTCGATCTCGACCGTTTCGACGGCGTCGGGTGTCGGCACGTCCACTGCTTACCGTTCCGAGGCGGTGACCGGCAAGAAGGCAGTGCTACCTTCGGTTCCCGTGGACCAGGGGGCGGTCGGGACGGCAGGACGCGGCGTCTCGGCTCATGCCGCGTCCGGCGCGGACCGGCCGGCACTGGTGGTCGGAGACCGGGTGCGCACGTACGGTGAGCTCGACGACCGCGCCCGAAGGCTGGCGGCCGTGCTCGCGGACATGGGAGCCGGTCCCGGGCACCCGGTGGCCTCCGTACTGCGCAACGGGTTCGAGCCCTTCGAAGTGGCCACGGCCGCGGCGATGGCCGGTGCGGCGTACCTTCCCGTCAACTGGCACCTCAAGGCCAACGAGCTGGCCTACCTTCTCGGTGACGCCGGGGTGGGTGCCGTGGTCGGCCACACCGACATGGACCCGGTGCTGAGAGAGGCGATGGGCCGGGCCGGGATCGACGGTCCACCCCTCCTCGCCGACGTGGCGGGAGCCGACGAGGTCGTGGCCGAAGGCGACTACGAAGCTCGGATCGCCGACGCCGTCGCCGACCCGTCGCTCTCCAGTGGTCCCGGTCCGGAGCTGGTCTTCTACACGTCGGGGACGACGGCGCGTCCCAAGGGCGTGGTCCACGGAGGGCTGGGTGACCCGGCCGCCCGGCAGGCCGGGATGGAAGGTCAGTCGATGCTGTGGGGATGGACCCCCGATGACGTGTACCTCATGTCCGGACCGGCCTACCACGCCGCCCACGCCGGCTGGGCCCTGACCGCCCTCTACGTGGGGGCGACCACGGTGGTGCCCGAGCGCTTCGACGCCCGGGAGTTCCTGCGCGGCGTAGAGCGCTTCCGGGCGACGCGGTCGTTCATGGTGCCGGCCCACTTCATACGCATCCTGGAGGTTCCCGAGGACGAGCGCCGACTGATCGACGTCTCAACCTTGAGCTTGGTGGTCCACGGCGGCGCGCCGTGCCCGGTGGCGATCAAGCGACGCATGATGGAGGCGTTCCCCCTCACCGA